>JAKBES010000152.1 GCA_021833665.1 Acidobacteriota bacterium | reverse complement strand
AGCGCCCGGATGCCTTCACGGGTCGCGACGGTGGTCTCGCCCGGCCGTTCCATGAGTGTGCCGTGATAATACGGCCGCAGCGGCACCAAGAACCGCTGCGCGTATTCCCTGGGATCGGTTCGCACCCTGTTGATTTCCGCGATGAGCCGTCGTTCGCTCTCGCTCAGATACCCGGCACCGGCGGCGGTGTCGATGATATCCCTCCTCCACCGCGGCGGCGGTGGCTCCAGCGGCGTGTGCGCCGGGGCCGCTGCACCATGGCTATGTTGGGCCTGTGGGATGGCCCCATGATCCTCGGCAGCTGTCGCTGGCAGGCCAGAACCGCCATCACGCGAATGCTGAGGTTCAACGGCGCCGCACGACATCAACATGATCGCACATGCCACTGGAAGACCTACGTGCCACGCGCGCACGGCTCACCTCCCGCACCCTTGTCGCTGCCGAAGCCCATGGGGCACCGCGTACCCGACCCTGCAACCGATGTCATGCCGAGCCGGCGGAAGCGAGCACGCGTCACCAAGGGCCCGCCCTCATGCGCCCATGATGGCGACTTCCTTGCCCCGGCCCGTGAGGCCGAGGACCTGCGCCGCGGAGCGCTGGTTGGAGGCCAGCTCCAGGAGTCCGGAGGACCCCATGAGGGCGAACACGGGGGCGTCCTGTCCATAGCCGCCGGCGGACACCAGGGGGATCTCCTGGCCGCCCACGAGAACCTTGAAGCGGCGCCGGCCCGTCCTTTCGGCGAACTGGCCCAAGGTGGCGGCGCGGATGTTGGTGATGCAGTTGCCGAATCGGTCCACGGCGCACACCTCGCCTCGCACGAGGTTGTCCCCGGCGATGCGGTCCACGGGCACGGCCAGCTTCACCCAATCCCCGATGGACGGCCCGAAGTCGGAGGGGGCCACACCCGCCGCGAGCCACCCCGCCACGGGGGCGAAGATGTCCCGTCCATGGAACGTGCCGCTCACGGGGAGATGGAAGTACTGGTCGCAGGTGAGGTGCACCACCTGGCGGACCGTGTCGAACTCATAGACGAAGGAGAAGAGGCCGTTGTCGGGGCCCACGAAGCACCGGCCGGCCGTAGCCACCAGAATGGGGCGCCTAGCCCCTCCCACGCCGGGATCCACCACGCACAGGTGGACCGTCCCTTCGGGATAGTCCCGGTAGCAGCGATAGAGGGCGAACGCGCCGGCGAAGACGTCGTGCGCGGGAACCGAGTGGGTGACGTCCACGATCTTGGCACCGGGGGAGATCTGCCAGATGACGCTCTTGAGGCTGCCCACCCAGGGATCGTCGGTCCCGAAGTCGGTTAAAAGGGTGACGAAGGACGAGGGTTCCGCGGCCATGGCCGAACCTCTCAATCAACGTGCAAAGGGCTGATCTCTATGCGCGGCGTGCGAGGGAGAACGGTGAGCGGGACGCGAAACGGGCCCGGCACGCGGCGCGTCTTCCCCTGATCGGCTCATCCCCTGCTCCCCTACTTCTCGCTCCTCGCTCGCATCCACAGGAACAGCAGGTACGCCGCGAAGATGGCGCCGATGGCGGCGTAGCCCATCCGCAGATATCCCGTGGTGTCGGGCGTCTTGATGGCGACCTCCTGGAGCAGGCCAAGAGCCGCGGTCATGGCGCCGCCTCCCTCTGGGCCAGGCGCCGCTCCTCGGCCCTTCCCACCATGAAGCGGGTGAGGGTCAGGGCGGCGGCGAGGGTGAACACGGCGATCATGGCGACGAAGAAGGTCTGCCTCATGGGCGGCTCCAGAACCACTTTCTTGGGGTGGACGATGGAGCCCCACCATTCGATGGCCTTGTGGACGATGGGTACGTCGAAGAAGGCGATGATGGCCACGACCGCCGCGATGCGCGCCGCGCGGGCCTCGTGACGCGAAAAGAGGCGCAGGAGGAAGTACGCGCTGTACATGAGCCAGAGGATGAGGACCGAAGTGAGGCGCGGCTCCCAGACCCACCACTTGCCCCACGCGGAGCGGCCCCAGATGGGGCCCGTCACCAGAACCACGGTGATGAAGACGAAGCCCACCTCCGCCGTGGTGTAGGCCAGCAGGTCGTAGGAGGGGTCGTCCTTCCAGAGATACAAGATGCTGAAGAGGAAGGCCAGAAAGAGGAGGACGTACCCGGCGATGGCGGAGGGCACGTGGTAGTAGAAGATCTTCTGGACGGCCCCCATCTGGATCTCGACGGGGGCGTAGAAGAAGATCATGGTGAGCGCCGCCGCGTTGAGCACGACGGCCAGCCCCCACAAGGTCCGGACCCATGTACGAAGGTTCATTGATTCGGTCTCCGTTATGCGCGGCACGGGCGGCGAGGGGCGAGACGCGAAAGGCGATTAAGCGAGACGCGAGACGCGAGACGCTAGAGGCCATGTAGCGATCCCTTATCCGTCATCGTGGCGCTCTCCTCTCTCAACTCTCAAACCCTGAACTCTCAACCCTCAACTCTCAACTCTCAACCTTCATCTATTCTTCCACCGCATACTCAAACAGAAAGACCGAGGCCGTCACGAAAAGCGTATCAAACAGGGCAACGAGCCGCAACCACTGGCTCGTGTAGACGGGACGCCCGGCGAGGGCGTCCTGGGTGAGGGTGGCGGCGGCGATGATGAGGGGGATGAGGACGGGGAAGAGCAGGATGGGATAGATCACCTGCCCGCCGCGCACGTTGGCGATGAGAGCCGAGAAAAGGGTGCCCAGGGCCGCATAACCCACCGTCACGGCGATCCACGCCGCGGCCAGGGGAACCAGGACGGGACCGGTCTGAACGTCGAGCAGGAGGAAGGCGAAGACGAGGAGAAGCGCCTCCAGGAACAGGAGGAACACGAGGTTCACGAGGAATTTGCCCAGGAAGATGGCGCTTCGGTCCGTCGGGCTCAGCAGGAGGGCGTGGAGGGTCCCCGTCTCCATCTCCTTGCGGAACGAGGCGCCCATGAAGAGGCTCCCGGCGAAGAGGATGATGAGCCACAGGAGGCCCGATCCCGTCTGGTTCAGGTCCACCTGGGTCGGGTCCAGGGCGAAGGCGAAGAGCACCAGCGAGAGGAACGCGAAGAGGAGCGAGGAGATGACGTTCTCCTTGCGGCGGATCTCCTCCCGGAAGTCCTTGGCGAAGATGAGGGCCACCACGCGCAGGTAATTCACTCGCCACCTCCCTCTCCCGTGGCCAGGAAGTAGTGCCTGCGCACGTCCTGGAGGGAGAGACCCGAGGTGGGCGCCTCCCAGGCCACCTTGCCCTTGTGCAGGATCACGACGCGGTCGGAGATGGCCAGGCAATCCTCAAGTTCGTGGGTGATGAGCAGCAGGGCCCGGTGGGAGGCCTTGAGACCCGCCAGAAGGTCCGTGAGGGTGCGGCTGCCCGAGGGGTCAAGCCCCGAATAGGGCTCGTCCAGGATGAGAAGCTCGGGGTCCGTAAGCAGAACGCGCGCCATGCTCAGCCGCTGGAGCATGCCCCGGGAGAAGGCGTCCACGGTTTTGCGGCGGGCGGCGGCCAGGCCCACCTCATCCAGGAGCCTGGTGATTCGGCCCTCCACGTCGTCCATGCCGTAGAGCTTGCCGAAAAACCGCAGGTTCTCCTCCGCCGTGAGATGGGCATAGAGGAAGGTCTGGTGCGAGAGGTATCCCACCCGCCTGAGGAACTGGGCGCGGTTCTTTTCTCCCAGGGGCTCCCCCTTGTAGAGGAAGGGCGCGGTCTTGGCGCTCGCGTGGCCCCCTCCGGGCCGCGAGAGGGTCGTCAGAACCCTCGTCAGGGTGGTCTTGCCCGCGCCGTTGGGCCCCAGCAGGAGGACCAGCTCGCCCGGGTACAGGGCGAGCGACACGCCCGCCAGCACGGGGGTATGCCCGAAGTTCTTGCGCAGGTCCGACACGGAGAGGAGGGCGGATAGCTCAGCCATGGCTATGGAGTGTAGGGCCTTGGGGGCGGAGGCGTCAAACGGGCGGGGCCGGTTCTCTCTGAATGGGAACTCCCGTATACTAATGGGTGAGGTGGCCCATGAACCCCGTCCCCGGTTCCCTGGACCCCCGGGCGTGGCGATCCTTCTTCAGGTCCACGCTCTGGTCTTGGAGGGATTGCCCGCAGCTCCGCGCCATGGACCATGGCGCCTTCGAGCGGTACCAGTCCGAATCCCGCTTCGTGCAAGACGCCCTGGCGGCCCTATCGAGCACGCCTCGCCTCGATCAGGCCTTTCTCGCCCAGATAGCGCCGGCCTTGGAGCGCCTTCTCCAGCGCATGAATCAGTTCGGGGACGACATCACGGCCTTCATCCTCTTCAAGCAGGCGGGCAGTCTCCTGGAGGACCACGGCCTGGACGAGGCCGCCGCCAGGGCTCTCCAGTGGGCCGGACGGTGCGGCAGGGACCTGCGGTATTACGACGAATCCCAGATGCTCCTGGACCGGGCCCTGGCATGCGCTCTCCGGGTTGACCCTCACCACCCCCATCTCATCGAGATCTACAGCTCCATCGGCCTCCTGTGCCACTTCACGAGGCGCTGGGACGAGGCCGAATCCAACTACAGGAAGAGCTTGGCGCTGCTGGAATTATGGCCTCAGGCGGAGGTCCTTCGCCAATGCCGCCTGCCCAAGTCCCGCATCCTCGGCAACCGGCTCACCAATCTGCTGGACCTGCACCTGGTGAGGGCGCAGCTGTCCCCCCCCGGCGGGAGAGGCCCGGAACTCATGGCCGCCAAGAGTCTTCTGGAGCGCGTACGGGGCCTCTCCGCCGATGACCCCATCGCTTTGGAGTTCGCCACCGCCGACGACGGAGAGATCCTGCTCCTGGAGGGACGCGTAGGGGAGGCGGGCGCCCTCCTCACGGCCCATTTGGCGCACCTGGCCCTGGGTTCTCCGGCTGCCCCCCGCCTCATCCCCGCCGTTCACAGGCTCCTGGCCATGGTCTGCGCCGAGGAGGGCCGCATCCGGGACGCGTACGACCACTGCCGGGAAGCGCTCGAAGAGAGCCTCCACCGTCCCAGCGTGTACTGGGAAGGGGTGGTGGTGGACACGACCCTGGACATCCTGAGCCGCTCCATCCGCCCCCGCATCACCGGGACCGGCCTCGACGCCCTCAACGCCGATGACCGCCAGATCCTGAACAACCTGGTTCTTATGCTGGAGAGGAAGGACTGGTACACGGGGAACAACCATTCCCGCGCCGTGTCCCGCATGAGCCGCATGCTCGGCGAGAGGCTCTTGGGCGATTCGCCGAGCCAATACGGACGGCCTGGGGATTCCCCCGACTATCTGGACCTTCAGCTCCTGGAACTGGGCGGTCTCCTCCACGACATCGGCAAGCTGCGCATTCCCTGGTCCCTCCTGAACAAGTCTAATCCCCTGACCCCCATCGAACACCGAATCCTCGAGTCGCACGTCTCCGAGGGCGGCGCCATGCTCAGGCAGCTCGGCTTCGTCTCTCTCGCACGGCTGGTGGAGGAGCACCACGAAAAGCTCGACGGATCGGGCTATCCTCTGGGCCGCAAGCGCCTGAGCCTCATGGGGGCCGTCGTGGCGGTGACCGATGCCTACGAGGCCATGGTGACCCCCAACCGCCGGTACACGGCCCCCCGCTCGCGTCAGAGCGCCATCAAAGAGCTCGAGGACTGTTCCGGCCGGTTTTACCACCCGCGCGTCGTCCAGGCGCTGGAAGACATCGTGGCCGGCCAGCCACCATGACCGCCGGCGGCCGCGGCCCCATGCGCGACCTCCTGGCCGAAGTGTCCTCCCTTCCAGCCTTCCCCACGCTGCCGGCCGGCCGGTGGGCCGAAGTGGAGAAACGGACCGGGGAGATCCTCGAATCGGCCCCGTCGCTGCTCCGCCACGCAGAGGGCCTGGACGCGTGTTACAGATACGCGGAGGCGCTCTACGAACACGGGGACGAATGCGGCGCGGAGGAGGTGTGGGGCGCCCTGGTCCAGGAAGCCGCGGCGCAGGAGCGCTATGACGTGGCCGCCTACGCCTGCGCCCGCCTCAGCCGCTGCGCCTTGGACTTCCAGGAGCTGCGCGAAGGGCTGAACTGGGGCCGCCAAGGCAGGGCCTGGGGGCGCCGCCTTCCCGCCTCGCATCCCGTGCACCGCGCCTTGGCCCTCGAAATAGGGCTCATCCACCAACGCCGACAGCACTGGGAAAGCGCGCGCAGATCGCTCGTGGGAACCCTCGCCATGGACGCCCCGGACGACGGGCTGACGCACCGCTGGGAAGGCCTGCGCGGGAACGACTTCGCGGGCGTCATCCACAACGCCCTGGCTGGCTTGGCCCTCGACCAAGCCAAGCGTGAGGCGCCCCCCCTCGCCGAGCGCCTCCTGCGGGAAGCCAAGGCGTGGGTCCGGAAGAACGAATCGGCGCGCGTGGCGGAGGCCGTCCAGCTCAGGTCCACCGCCATCCTTGCCGAAGTGACCCGGTGCCAGGGCGACGCGGAGGGCGCGCGCCGCATGGTGGACGGATGGTTTCAGACTTCCCCTTCCGAAACCGACCCGCTGGACCGGTCCAGGCCCCTCTTCCTCCGCCTCAGGTCGCTCCTCGCCCTCACCGACGAGGACCTCCCCGAGGCCCAGCGCATGGCGGGACAGGCGTTCCAAGCCACGGAACGCTGCCGCTGCCCCCTCTGGGAGCGGGACATGGTCCCCGACCTCGTGTGGCTCTTCACCAAGGCTCACGAGCAGCGCTACAGCGGCCATCGGGAGCACACCGTCCTTCGGACCCTCGACGACGGCGGCTCGTGGGTCCTGGAGCTCGTGGACCTCCTGGAAGCCCGTGACGGCTACCTTTCGGGCCATCACGCCCGGTTCGTGCGAGCGGCCTGCCTCGCCATGTGCGCGGAGCCTGAGGACCGGACGCGGGCGGGGCTCCCCGAAGACCTGGACCTCCCCTACCTCCTCGGCGCCGCCTCCCTCCACGACCTGGGCAAGCTGGAGGTGTCATGGGCCCTTCTCAACCGCGTGCGCCCCCGGACACCGATCCACGAAAGGCGCTACCAGGCCCACGTCCTGTCAGGGGCCCGGCTTCTCGAGGGCCTGGGCTTCCCCATGGCCGCCCGCCTCGTGGAGGAGCACCACGAGCGCGCCGACGGACAGGGTTACCCCTACGGCACCCGATACCAGACCACGGCCGGGTCCCTCCTCGCCCTGGCCGAACACCTCGTCGGCGGCAGCCAGGCTTCCCATGGCCGCCCCCGCCCCGTTCCCGTCCTCGAAACCGCCCGCTGGTGCCTGTCCGAGGGCGCCCGGCGCTTCCAGCCCCAGGCCCTCGCCGCCCTCCACCGCGCCGTGGAGGACGAAGGCCTCTCCTCTCTCCAGCGCCTTCTCACTGCCGGTTGACCCACCCCCACATTTCCCCTATGATGATGGGCGGCGCGGAGAGATGTCCGAGTGGCCGAAGGAGCACGCTTGGAAAGCGTGTGAACTCGAAAGGGTTCCCGGGGTTCGAATCCCCGTCTCTCCGCCAACAACCCCTTCCCAATCAGACAGTTGCAAGAGGCGCCCCGGGCTCATGAAGCAGCCTTCCCGGCGGCCCCTTCGGGGCAACTGCAACTAAAGTGCAACTTCGGGTCTAAAACCAGTACGGCCTCCTCGATGTGCGGCCGAGCGAGGTGCGCGTAGCGCATGGTCGTCGTGATCTTGGAGTGACCCAAGAGTTTCTGAACCGTGGCCAAGTCCACTCCCGCCATGACAAGCCGGGAAGCGAAGGTGTGCCGCAGGGTGTGCCAGGTAATCCGCTGGTTCCTGGGGACTCCTTCGTTCACTTTGGCGGCGCTGAGGGCTTCGTACCACATCCGGTTGACCTTGTTCCGGCCCAGTGCGAGGAATCGAAAGATGCGCGCTTCCGGTTCGAGGGACCGGGGCAGAGCGTCGAGGACCGAGCGCGCCGTCGCGCTGAGGGGGATGTGGCGATCTTCCCGGTCCTTGGCCAACTCGCCCCGCACCTTCACCTCGCCGTATCCGCCGACTTTCAGATTCACGTCAGACCAGGTCATGGAGAGCAGTTCGTCCTGGCGAAGGCCCGTATGGATAGACAGGACGATGGCCGGACGAAGAAGCGGGTCGGCGCTTTCCAAGATCTTCTCTTCTTCTTCCGCCGTGACGTAGCGGTCCCTTCGGGCCTTCACGTTGAAGAACTTCACCTTGCCCCCGCTTACCGGGTTCTTCGTACAAAGCTCCCAGGTGTTGATGCTGAGGTAAAAGAGTCTGCGGAGGCGGGACAGGATGTAGTCGGTCTGCCGGGCTCCGACCTTGCCGCGAGTAACCGCCTTGTAGGCCTCTACGTCGGCTACGGTGATCTGGTCCAGGACCTTACCCTTGAAATACGTTGAACCTTTCCATCGCTCAACGAATGTGGCGTCCTGGCTCGAAGTGGACTTGGAGAGATTGACCTCGCCCCACTCCAAAAAGCGGTTGCAGGCTTCCTCGAATTTGGCACTCATCTGCGTTCGCCTGTCCAGGTAGCGGCCCTCCCGCTTGGCGGTCCTGATCTTCTCCAAGTAGGTTCTCGCCTCATTCTTGGTCCTCGCGAAGATCGGAA
>JAKBES010000151.1 GCA_021833665.1 Acidobacteriota bacterium | reverse complement strand
GCTGCTTAAGGACAACATCATTTTCATCGGCGAGGAGATCGAGGACCACCTGGCCAACCTCGTCATCGCCCAGCTCCTCTTTCTCGAGGCGGAAGACCCGCAGCGGGACATCTGGCTCTACGTCAACAGCCCCGGCGGTTCCATCACGGCGGGTCTGGCCATCTACGACACCATGCAGTTCGTGAAGCCCGACATCAACACCATCTGCCTGGGGCAGGCGGCCTCCATGGCGGCGGTGCTTCTGGCCGCGGGAACCAAGGGCAAGCGGTTCGCCCTCCCCAACTCGCGGGTCCTCATCCACCAGCCCCTGGGCGGTTTCTCCGGGCAGGCCACCGATATCGACATCCAGGCCCGGGAGATCCTCCGCGTCCGGGAAACCATGTACGGCATCCTGTCGCGCCACACGGGCCAGCCCCTAGACACCATCAAAGTGGACTGCGAGAGGGACCACATCATGGTTCCCGAGCAGGCCTTGGAGTACGGCATCGTGGACAAAATCCTCACGCACCACCAGGCGGCGGAGAAATAAATGGGCCGAGCCGCGCATTGGCCGCATGTAGGGCTGACGGAGGGCCTGGCATGAGCCGGGGATACGGAGACAACGAGTTGCGGTGCAGCTTCTGCAATAAACCCCAGCGCGAAGTGAAGAAGCTGATCGCGGGGCCCAACGTGTACATCTGCAACGAGTGCGTGGACACGTGCAACGAGATCCTCGTCGAGGACATCGAAAAAGACGAGAAGGGCAAGAACCCGATCCCCAAACCCAAAGAGATCAAGGGGTTTCTCGACGAATACGTGATCGGCCAGGAGATGGCGAAGAAGCGCATCGCCGTGGCCGTGTACAACCACTACAAGCGGAACCAGCTCAACGGGCGGCGGTCGGACGTGGAGGTGCAGAAGTCCAACATCCTCCTCATCGGGCCCACGGGCACGGGCAAGACCCTCCTGGCCCAGACCCTCGCCCGCCTCCTGCGGGTTCCCTTCGCCATCGCCGACGCCACCACGCTCACGGAGGCGGGGTACGTGGGCGAGGACGTGGAGAACATCCTCCTCAAGCTTCTGCAGAACGCCGACGGCGACAAGGCGAGGGCCGAGAAGGGGATCGTCTACATCGACGAGATCGACAAGATCGCCCGCAAGGGCGAGAACCCATCCATCACCCGGGACGTGTCCGGCGAGGGCGTCCAGCAGGCCCTCCTCAAGATCCTCGAGGGGACCGTGGCCAACGTTCCTCCCCAAGGTGGCAGGAAGCACCCCCACCAGGAGTTCATCCAGATCGACACGACCAACATCCTCTTCATCTGCGGCGGCGCCTTCGTGGGCCTGGACAAGGTCATCGAGCGGCGCCTTCACCAGTCTTCCATCGGCTACGGAGGCACGCCTTCGGGCAAGGATGAGAGCAAGGTCGGGGACCTCCTCGCCAAAGTCCAGCCGCAGGATCTGATGAAGTTCGGGATGATCCCCGAGTTCGTGGGGCGCATCCCCGTGGTGGCGGGCCTCAGCGAGCTCGATCTGGAGGCGCTCAAGATCATCCTGACGCAGCCGCGCAACGCGCTGGTCAAGCAGTACCAGAAGGTCTTCGACATGGAGGGCGTGAAGCTCACCTTCACCGCCGAAGCGGTGGAAGAAGTCTCCAAGGAGGCGGTCCTTCGCGGCGTGGGCGCCCGGGGCTTGCGCATCATCATGGAAGACCTCATGCTGGATCTCATGTACGACATTCCTTCCCAGAGCAACGTGAAAGAAGTGGTCATCACCCGCGACGTGGTGCGCGCCAGCGCCAAGCCCATCACGCTGATGGAAAACGCCGGCTGAAGCCGGCCACCGAAGGCAGCCCGATGCAAGACTCGACGCGTCTCCCCCCCCAAGGTCCCCGCGCGGACGTGTTGCCCCTCATCACCCTGCGCGACATGGTGATCTTCCCGCACTCCATCAAGCCTTTCATCGTGGGGCGGCCCGCCTCGCTCGCCGCGGTGGAGGCGGCCCTGGAGTCGGACCGCCGCGTGTGCCTCCTCCTCCAGCGCAACCCGCAGGTGGAGGAGCCGGGGTCCAGCGACCTGTACGGTGTGGGTGTGGTGGGGCGCATCGTCCAGTCCCTCGCCCTCCCCAACGGCCACCTGAAGCTCCTGGTGGAAGGCATGGGCCGGGCGGTGGTGAAGGATTTCGCCTCCGACAGCTCGGCGCCCTACGTCTCCATCGAGGCCGTGGCGGACCCGCTCGGGGTGGAGGCGGAGCAGGACGCGCTGGCCACGCAAGTAGCCCACCTTTTCGATGAGTTCAGCCGGCGCCAGCACGGCGGCTCCGGAGCCATCACCTCGGCCTCCCTCAGCCAGGAGGAGCCGGGCCGCTTCGCCGACCAGGTGGCCTCCTACCTGCCCCTCGCCACGGACCAGAAGCAGCGCATTCTCGATGCGGTCACCGTCTGGGACCGCCTTCGCCGCCTGAAAAGCCTCCTGGCCTCGGAGGTGGAGAAGCTCAATCTCGACCAGCGCCTCAACAAGGAGGTGGAGAAACAGATCGAGAAGACCCAGAAGGAGTACTACCTCAACGAGAAGATGAAGCTCATCAAGAAGGAGCTGGGCCGGGAGGACAACCAGAGCGAGATCGAGGAGCTCAGGGAACGGGTAGGGAAGTCGGGCATGACCCCCGCGGCCAAAGAGAAAGCCCTCTCCGAGCTCAAACGCCTGGAACTCATGCCCCCCGTATCGGCGGAAGCCACCGTCTCCCGCTCCTACATCGACTGGCTCCTGGCCCTTCCCTGGTCCAAGGAGAGCAAGGACAAGCACGACATCAAGCGGGCCCAGCGCATCCTCGACGAGGACCACTACGGGTTGGAGAAGGTGAAGGAGCGCATCCTCGAATTCCTCTCCGTGCGCCAGCTCGCCAAGGAGCACAAGGGCTCCATCCTCTGCTTCGCGGGCCCGCCCGGCGTGGGCAAGACCTCCGTGGCCAAGTCCATCGCCAGGAGCATGGGCCGGGATTTCGTGCGGCTCAGCCTGGGCGGCGTGCACGACGAGGCCGAGATCAAGGGCCACAGGCGCACCTACATCGGCGCCTTTCCCGGCCAGATCATCCAGCTCATGAAGCGCGCGGGGACCCTCAACCCCGTGTTCCTCCTGGACGAGGTGGACAAGCTCGGCGCCGACTATCGAGGAGACCCCTCATCGGCCCTCCTGGAAGTGCTCGACCCGGAGCAGAACAGCGCCTTCGTGGACCACTACATCGACGCGCCCTTCGATCTGAGCAAGGTGTTCTTCGTGACCACGGCCAACGTGACCCACACCATTCCCCCGGCCCTCCTGGACCGGATGGAGGTCATCACCTTCTCGGGCTACACCATGCCCGAGAAGCTCGCCATCGCCCAGGGCTACCTGGTCCCCAAGCAGCTCAAGAGCCACGGCCTGCGTCCCAAGGACGTGGACTTCACGGAGGATGCCCTCGCCTTCGTCATCGACGGCTACACGCGCGAGGCGGGCGTGCGAAACCTGGAGCGCGAGGTGGCCTCCCTGTGCCGCAAGGTCGCCCACCAGGTGGTGAAGACGCGGCGGCGCGACCACGCGTTCCTCACCCCCGAGCGGGTGGAGGCGCTCCTGGGCGTCCCGCGCTACAAGGAGCGGAAGGTCCTGAGCGAAGACCAGGTAGGCATCAGCGTGGGCCTCGCCTGGACGCAGAACGGCGGAGACATCCTCCTCATCGAAGCGAGCCTCATGCCCGGCAAGGGTGACTTCATCCTCACGGGCCAGATGGGCGACGTCATGCAGGAGTCGGCGCGGGCCGCCCTGTCCTACCTCAGGGGCCACGCGCGGGACTATGGTCTGGACCCGGGCTTCATGGAGAAGAAAGACGTCCACATACACATCCCCGAGGGGTCGGTCCCCAAGGACGGGCCTTCGGCGGGCATCACCATGGCCGTGGCCCTCATTTCCGCCTTCGCGGGCGTTCCCGTGCGGCACGACGTGGCCATGACCGGGGAGGCCACCCTCCGCGGAAAGGTCCTCCCCATCGGCGGATTGAAGGAGAAGATCCTCGCCGCCAAGCAGCACGATATCAAGGAGGTCCTCCTGCCCGAGGAGAACCGCAAGGATCTGGCGGAGGTGCCCGAGAACCTGAAGGAGGGCATGGTTTTCCAATACGTGGACACGGTTGCCGAGGCGATCCGCCTGGCCCTGGCCAAGGATCCCCTCAAGCGGTCCGCGCCGATCTATCCCGAGAAGGTAGAGTCCGACGCCCTCCAGCCTCCCCGCGGATAGGGGTATAGAAGAGAAAACACGTTAACCGCGAAGGGCGCGAAGTACCCAAAGAAAAAGCCGGCAAGAAAAAAACGCTCTCTTCTTCTCATACTCGGCACCTTCTTTCCTTAGCGGCCTTTGCGCCTTGGCGGTGAGATCTTTTGGAGTCCCGATGCCGGAGTTGCAGGTCGAGCGGGTGTGCCAGGCGCCATCGCAGTTCCCCCCGCCCTCGCTCCCAGAGGTGGCGGTCATCGGGCGCTCCAACGTAGGGAAATCGTCCCTCATCAACGTGATTTTCAAGCGGAAGGGCCTCATGCGCGTGAGCAACACCCCGGGACGGACGCAGGCGGTCATCTTCGCCCGGCTTCAGGACCGGGGCTACGTGGTGGATCTTCCCGGCTTCGGCTACGCCAAGGTGCCCCTCAGTGTGAAGGCCTCCTGGGCCAAACTCGTGGAGGCCTATTTGAAGCGCCCCGCCTGTGCCGCCGCGTGCCTGCTCGTGGACGTGCGCCGGGAGGCGGGCGACGGGGAACGGGCCATGGTGGAGTACTTCCGCCACTACGGCCGGCCCTTTTTCGTGGTCATGACCAAGTGCGACAAAGTGTCCCGGGGCCAGTGGAAGCCCCGGGCCAAGGCCTGGTCCGAGGCGCTGGGCCTGGCCCCTGAACAGACGCCCATCCCCTTCTCGGCGGTGAGCCGCGAGGGGGCGAAAACGGTTCTTAGGAAGTTTGAGGAGACCATGGAGTGAGGAAGCGATGACGAAAGAACGGACGGAAAACCTGGACCTGGCCAAACTACACGACATGCCCCCCACGGAGCTCATCAAGCTCGGCAAAGAATTTGAGATCGAAGGCATCTCGACCCTGAGACGGCAGGATCTGATCTTCCAGATCCTCAAGTCCCAGGCGGAGGCCAACGGCTTCATCTTCGCCGAGGGCGTGCTCGAGATCCTCCAGGACGGCTTCGGCTTCCTGCGGGCCCCCGAGTACAACTACCTGCCCGGCCCCGACGACATCTACGTGAGCCCGTCGCAGATCAAGAAGTTCGGCCTGCGGACGGGGGACACCATCTCGGGCCAGGTGAGGCCGCCCAAGGAGGGGGAGAAATACTTCGCCCTCATCAAGGTGGACGCCATCAACTTCGAGAGCACGGTCAAGACCCGGGACCGCATGTGGTTCGATGCCCTGACCCCCATCTATCCCACCCGCCGCATCCGCATGGAAGTGAGCAAGGGGGAGATGTCGGGCCGCGTCCTCGACCTCGTGTCGCCCATCGGCTTTGGCCAGCGCGGCCTCATCGTGGCCCAGCCCCGCACGGGCAAAACCATGCTCCTCCAGGCCATCGCCCACGCCATCACGGCCAACCATCCCGAGGCCTACTTGATCGTCCTCCTCATCGACGAGCGGCCCGAGGAGGTCACGGACATGCAGCGGTCCGTCAAGGGAGAAGTGCAGGCCTCCACCTTCGACGAGCCCCCCACGCGGCACGTCCAGGTGGCCGAAATGGTCATGGAGAAGGCCAAGCGCCTCGTGGAGCTGGGCCGTGACGTGGTCATCCTCCTGGATTCCATCACCCGCATGGCCCGCGCCTACAACACCGTGACGCCGCCCAGCGGCCGCGTCCTCTCCGGCGGCCTCGACGCCAACGCCCTCCAGAAGCCCAAGCGCTTTTTCGGCGCGGCCCGCAACATCGAGGAGGGCGGCTCCCTCACCATCATCGCCACCGCCCTCGTGGACACGGGCTCCCGCATGGACGACGTGATCTTCGAGGAATTCAAGGGCACGGGCAACATGGAGATCCACCTCGACCGCAAGCTCGTGGACAAGCGTACCTTCCCCGCCATCGACATCAACAAGAGCGGCACCCGCAAGGAGGAGCTCCTCACCGAGGCCTTCGAGCTCAACCGCATGTGGATCCTCCGCAAGATCCTCAACCCCCTCTCCACCGTCGAAGCCATGGAGCTGCTCATCGGCAAGCTCAACGACTTCGAGAACAACGAGGCCTTCCTCAAGGGCCTCTCGGGCGGCTGATTCCGACAGGGCCCGGGGCGGACCCGCCCCGGGCCTTCTGTCCCGCCCCCCATCCCGTATAACGGCCGATCAAGCCTGCCCCGAGGACAACCCTCGCGGGCTTCCGCCGAATGGGATCGGCCGAACCTATCGGCCTCAGGAGAGGCTCTCAGCGGCCACCGTCCGCCGTTGTGGGAGCGCTCTCCAGAGCGCGATCTTTTCCCCTCGCTGCCTCCCCCGCGCCAGGGCCCGCTTGACAGCGGCTCGGGAGGAGGAGTAGTCTCCCGGTCTGGTCGCGAAGCGCCGATTTGATCCTCAGCTTGCGGGCGCTTAATAAATACAGCTAAAGCGGGACGCGGACCGTCCGGCTGATGCTGAGGCGGTCTTTTCCGTTTTAGGAGGCCCACATGGCGGACCACCATTTCGAGACGCTCTGCGTGCACGCGGGGCAGGGGATCGATGAGACGGGCGCGCGGGCAGTGCCGGTGCACCGCACGTCGAGCTACGTGTTCAAGAGCTCCCGGCACGCGGCGGACCTCTTCGCCCTCAAGGAGCCGGGCAACATTTACACGCGCCTGCAGAACCCCACGCACGAGGTGCTGGAAAAGCGAATGGCCGCCCTGGAAGGGGGCGCGGGGGCGCTGGTTGTGAGCTCGGGGACGGCGGCGGTCTTCTACGCCGTCATCAATCTGGCAAGGTCCGGGGACGAGATCGTGGCGGCGGACAACCTGTACGGCGGGACCATGACGCAGTTCCAGGACATCCTGCCCCAGTTCGGCATCCGCACACGTTTTGTGAATGCCTCCTCCCCGCAGGCGTTCGATGCGGCCATCACGGACAGGACGCGGGCCCTTTTCGTGGAGACCATCGGGAACCCGTCGCTGGACGTGGCGGATCTCCCCGCCGTGGCCGCCGTGGCCGAGCGGCACCATGTGCCCCTCATGGTGGACAACACCTTCGCCACCCCCTGCCTCTGCCGCCCCATGGAGCAGGGCGCGGACATCGTGGTCCACTCCCTGACCAAGTGGATCGGGGGCCACGGCACGTTCATCGGCGGCATCCTCATCGATTCGGGCAAGTTCGACTGGACCGATCCCAAGTTCGCCCTCTTCAACGAGCCCGAGCCCAGCTATCACGGCCTGCGGTTCGCGCACGACCTGGGGCCCCTCTCTCCCGTCGCTTTCGCCTTGCGGGCGCGACTCGTGCCCCTGCGCAACCTGGGTGCGTGCCTGAACCCCGACAACGCGTGGCTCGCCCTCCAGGGGCTGGAAACCCTTCCCCTCCGCATGGAGCGCCACTGCCAGAACGCCCTCGCCGTGGCGAGGTTTCTCAAGGGCCACCCCAAGGCCGCGTGGGTGCGCTATCCGGGGCTGGAGGACGATCCCTCTCACACCACGGCCAAGAGGATCTTGAACGGGGGATTTGGTGGCGTCGTCGTTTTCGGGATCAAGGGCGGCAGGGAGGGCGGGCAGAAGTTCATCGACGGCCTGACCCTCTTCTCGCACCTCGCCAACGTGGGGGACGCCAAGAGCCTTGCCATCCACCCGGCCACGACCACCCATTCCCAGCTCAGCGAGGAAGACCAGAGGGCGGGAGGCATCACGCCGGACCTGGTGAGGCTCTCGGTCGGGTTGGAGCACATCGACGATATCCTCGAGGATCTCTCGCAAGCGCTGGACAAGACTTGAGCCGGGGATCCCATGAAGGAGCAAGCCCAAATGAAACCTCATTCTGAAGGTTATCCCGCGCGCTCCACGGGCGGCACCCTTATTCAAGATGCCCCCTTCGCCTTCGAATGCGGCGCCACGCTGCCCGGCCTGCGCATCGCATACGAGACGTGGGGAGGCCTCAACGCGGCAGGGGACAACGCGGTCCTCGTGATCCACGCCCTCACGGGAGATGCCCACGCCGCGTCAGGCGGTGGTCCGGAAGACCCGCGCCCCGGCTGGTGGGAAGGGCTGATCGGTTCCGGGAAGGGGCTGGATCCGGCGGATCATTTCATCATCTGCGCCAACTTGGTGGGCGGATGCTACGGGACCGCCGGACCGTCCGATCTGAACCCGGCTACGGGAAAACCTTACGGACCGGACTTTCCCGTCGTCACCACCCGAGACATGGCTCATGCGCAGAAGATCCTCCTCGACCACCTCGGGGTGAGAGGGTTGGCCCTCGTTCTCGGAGGCTCCCTGGGAGCCATGGTGACCTGGGAGTTCATCGTCGAGTACCCCGGCTTCGCCCGCGCGGCCGTGCCCATGGCGGGAGGTCCGAGCACGTCCCCGTGGGCCGTGGCCTTCGACG
>JAKBES010000150.1 GCA_021833665.1 Acidobacteriota bacterium | reverse complement strand
CCCCGAACCACTCCCCGAATGGAGGCGCGCCGGGAACAAGCACTCCGGTGAGAGGATTGCGGTAGTTGTTGTTGTAGAGGCTGAGCGGCGAAATGGCTGGGGGCTTGGAGGACGGCTCCGGCAGGCCGTTGGTGGGTACCCACGAGCCGCTCTCCGGGTCCCACATGGCCCGCCGGTCCGGAGAAAAGGTCGGCCGCTCCTTGCCCGTCCTGGGGTTGAACTGCGGCCCCTGGCCAACCGTGCTCCAGGTCTGCGTTTTTGGGTCCCATTCCTGGTCCACCACCAGGCCGTTCTTGTGGATCTGCCGGGTCTGGGGCGCCTTGGGCTGCCCCCGTTGCCCCGCCAAGCCCTCTTCGGATTGGAGCGCGGCGGCCGCCCTTTTCCTCGCCATAAGTGTCATCGCCCCCTCCTGGGGCGTGTAGACGAGGTTTTGCCACCGGGGCTCGCCGGGGTCGAAGCCGTGGCTTTTGATGAAGGACGGCAGGGAGGAGGTGTCTACCTGGCCCTGGTCGTCGATGGGGGCGCTGGTGAGATAGGCGTTGCGGATGGCGTCGATCTCGTCGAGGCGCTGCTTCTCCTGCGCCAGCTGGGCAGACTGCTGCATCTGGCCCATCTGCGCCTGCATGTACTGGCTATTCTGAGCGTCCAGCGCCGCCCGTCGAGCATCTTCCTGGGTCTGGCGTTTCCCCTGAAGATAGGCCTGGTAACCCTGCCCGAGCCCACTGGCGAGACCGCCGAGGACCATTTCGAGCCCGGAGGGGTGCCAGTTGAGTCGTCGGTAATAATCCCCCATGGCCCTTGAGACGTACCCCGTGTAGCCGCCTGGCATGGCTGCCTCCTCAGTAGTAGGTGGTCCCGGGCAGGTTTGCCGCCTGGATCGCGTTCAGCCGGTTCTTCCTTTGGTTCGAGAGCCAGAGGCCGAGGAGCTGGCTCGCCGAGGAGAGCCGCTGGCTCTGGTAATCGGTGTTGGCCTGGCGCATCTGGTTGGAGGCCGCGAGGGCCTGCGCCGAGACGCTCGCGTTCTTCGCCGCTTCGGCCTGCCCCACGGCCCGCTGGTAGAAGCCGCTGCCATACATCCCCTGGCCCGTCGCGTCACCCGCCATGGCCTGCTTCTGCGCCTCCCACTGGGGCGCGGCGGACGTGACGTAGGACAGGCCCGTGTTCCGGATGTCATTCTCGCTGTAGAGGGGAGGCCCGTCCTGGGCATCCTGGAGGTCCTGGTAGAGCATCCGCGCCATGGGAGCCTTGCCGAGCTTGCCAAGGATCTGGCTGGAGGTGAGCCCGGCCCACGCCCTGTAGCGAGCCATGTTGGGGTCCGGCCCCGCGTAGGGGTAGACGCCCCCGCCCATGGTCCATCCACTGATGTCTGGGTAGTTATAGTTCATGCCCATGGGTCACCACCCTCCGTAGGTAAAGCCGGGCTGCCGGAATGCCTGGCCCAGGTAATAGGAGCTCGGGCTCGTGCCGGTGCTCCATCCGGATTGGCTCAACACGGGCCATGCGCTGTACCCGGGCGCCGTCCCCATCCCAGCGGATAAGTTGGTCGTCGGCGTCGCCGCGGCAGGGGCCGTTGTGCTCCCCAGGTAGGACCCGAGTGCGCCCGCCGCCGATGAGCCGAGGTTCCACAGGCTCCCGCTCAGGTTGTCGTGGTAGGCCTGATCGGCAGCCATGTTCTGGCCGGAGACCCGACCGTGGATCTGGTTGATGGCGCTCTGGAGATCGGCCCGGCGCGCCGTCGCGGCGAACTTCCCCCCTAGCGCCCATGCGTGCGTCTTCTGGCCCTGAATGGCGGCCGCCTCCTGCGCCTGCTGGTCCTGGATCGCCTGGAGGGCGCGGGCCGTGGCGCCTCCGAAGCGGGGGTCGCTCACCGCGCCGCCGCCTCCCATGGCGTCCGAGGTGGCGTAATCGCCTCTGGCCTGGGCCACGGTGCGGTAGACCTGCTCGGGTGCCCCCGTGTGGGAAGCCACCATGCCGCGCCAGAACTCCTTCTCCGCCTTGTTCCCGAACTGCTCCTGCTTCGAGGGGGGGATGAACATGAAATCCCGCGTGTTGGGCTTGTTGTTGTAACTCGAAATGGCCTGTGCGGCCGCCGTGGCGATGGGAATGATCCAGGTCATATCATGCCTCCATGAGGAAGGAGCGGCCCACGCACACCGCCCGGTTCTTCTCGGCCCACGCCGCCGCCGCTTCGTCATCGAGCGGACCCGTGGTCGCCGTCACCGCCCTACAGCCCATCAGGGGCGCCAGCCGCTTGGCCTCCCGCAGGAGGGCGCCCATGGCGCCGGGGCGCCGCGAGGCCATGAATAGGTCGCCGAGGACCGGCACCGGGTCTCCGAGAATCCGCACCGGGATGGCCACGAAGAGCCCCGCGAGTTGGTCTCCCCCGTCATCGGCCACGAGGGACGTGGTCCCTTCCAGGTTCGCCTGCATCAGTTCGGAGAGCCAGGTCGTGAGGCTGGCGACCGTTCCGCCCATCGGCTCGGGCAGTCGGCTCACCCGCTTCTTGAAGAGGGCGGTCAGGCGCCCGGCTTCGAGGTCCTCGCTCGTCAGGGGCCGCACGATCATGGCCACGCCTCTCATCCCCCTCCCCCGAAGAACCGAAGCACCTCTCTCGCGTGCAGCAGGGCGTACAGCAGGATCAGGGTTAGAAGCCCGAGCCCGACCCCCGTGATGAACACTTCCTGGATGCGCGGCCAGTTGATGCCGCGGGCCTCCAGCCGTTCGCGCTCCAGGTGCCTGGCGATGTGGTCAGACAGGTTCTTGTCCACCTCCATCATCTTGACTAGGGTGGCCTTCTGGTCCTGCCGCACGTCTCGCAGGAGTTCCATGAGGTCGTCGTGGTAGGCGCACACGGAGGCGGTTGGTTCGGAGGATCGGGCAAGAGGCGTCATGGCTAACTCCTAAGCAAGCGCCTGTTCGATCAGGACCGTGAGAAATCCATCCGTCGGGGCATGGGCGACGTGCCCGTCGGGGAAGGTGACCGATATCTCCAAGAAGTACTTCCCCGGGCGGCTGGTTTCCCCATCCTGCCAGTCCAGCCTCCAGGCGCCCCCTGTCGCATCCACGATGGCCACGGGGCGCGAGAGTAGAATTTCCCGGGTGTCGGCCGCCACGAGCGTGGCCACGACGGTGCATCCGGTGAGATCCCTCGGCGGGTTGCCGGCGGCCGCCGAGGTGATCTTCCCGTTGATCGGCAGTGCCGTGTCGCCTTCCTTCAGCCTCAACATGGTCCGTCCCTCCTATTCCAGCCCTTCCAGGGCCACTTGGACCTTCAGCCCGTCGGTAGATGCCGTGCAGGTCAACCCGACCAGCGAGAGGGCGCCCACGGATAGGTTCTCGATAGAGCACCGCACCAGCAGCGCGCGGAATGCGTGCGCTCGTACCCCCGCGATGTCTGGCACCCCCGCCAACCCCGAGGCACCCCAGGAAGCGCAAGCCACGAAAGAGGCGGACGGGAACATGCCGGCCACGCCCGCCGCCGAAAGGCCGCCGGGAACCAACAACAACCAGTCCTGAGTGACGTGCGAGGACCCTGTGGGCTGAAATCTGGCCCACCTCAGTGCGAGACCCGTCGTGGAGACGCCGGAGGTCCCCCCGGAGAGCAGGACGCCGGGGCGCCAAAGAACCCCGGACACCGATACCGAGGCCGCCCCAGTGATAGGCTGAAGGGTCGTGAAGTTGCTCGTCCCGTCTGCCACCAGGAGGGACGTGCCCGCCGAGGAGAAGGCGGCGTAACGCCTGGCGAGAGCCGCGATGGCCGCCCCTCCCGCCCCTCCGGCCCCGAACCCGGCGAGGCGGCCGCGTACACAGGACGCCTCCACCGTGGAGGCCCCGCCGGGCCAGAACTCCCCGGCCATTGGCCCCTGGCAGTAGGCCAGCCACGATGCGACACCACGGGATTCACAAGCGCCCCCGCCAACGTAAGCGCACTGGCAGGAGACAGCGGCCGCCCCCGAGGTGGACAGTGCGCCGCGCCGAAGCGCGGACGGGGTGATGGAGACACTGGACGCCCCGGAGACGGAGAGCGAACCCCGCTTTGGAACCTGCCCAGCCTCCACCACTGTGGCAACGCCGGAGGCGCCCCACGCCGCAACCCTGGCCCTCTGGTAGAAGAGCGCAACCGAGGCCGCCCCGGCGGAGGCGGCGGAGGCCGGTAGCCGGTTCCCGCTGAAGAACAATGCCGAAGCCGCCCCGTGTGAGGCTGTGCCCCCGGCCGCCATCACGCGGGCGGAGACTGACGCCGAGGCTGTGCCGGAGGGGTGGACGGCCCCGCCCTTGAGAACCATCCCCGAGACTGAAACCGAGGCCGACCCCTGGACCCCAAGGGCGCCCTGGTATTGGGTGGCCTCCAGGTATGTTACCTCTAGCCCCATCCAGTCCACGCTCAGGGGGCTCCCGATCCCGTACACATAAAGGAAGGCGGGGATTGCATATCCGCCGTTCCGCATGGTGGCGGCGTCGAGCGGGTATAGGGTCATCAGGTCCCCGGTGGCCAAGTCTTGCCACGCGCCAGTGGAGGCCAGTTGGACCTGCTTGTAGGAGGGGGCGTTAAGCACCTTAATCTGCCACTGCGGGGAGTTCCCACTGGCGGCCATGACGCGGGCTCTGACCTGGTAGCCCTGGACCAGGGCGTTGGCCGGGAGCGAAGAGAAGGCGTCGAAGTAGGCCCCCAGAAAGTCGGTACTGTCCCCCACTGGGGGGTTCGATGCGGTGCCTACACCATCCTTCGCCACTACATTCCCAGGGTTGGCCCACGGGTAGGCCTGGCCTGAATTAGCGCCGGACGAGGGGCTCATGAGGACCGTTTTATTGACCCTGGCCTCCACCAGCACCGCGCTGGCCCCGGCCACCGAGACAGAGCCGCCGCCGGCAACCCTGCTGGCGGCCGCCACCGTGGCCGCCCCGGAGGGGGAGACTGAGCCTGGGCGCAGAACGCCCGCCGCCAAGGCCGCGCTGGCCCCGGCGGCCAGCAGGCAGGCACCAGCCCTCAGCATCCCCCCGGCCATGGCTACCGTAGCCGCCCCGGCCACGTCCACCTTGATCCTCTGCACTTCGCCGGACACGGCAACCGTGGCCGCGCCCGTGGCCGCCACGGACCCGAGGGCCACCCGCACACCCGAGGCCGCCACCGCGGAGGAACCACCCGAGGAGAAGGCGGCATTGACGGGGTTGGCGGGGGGCGGGGCAAAATATACGGTGACTTCCACCGCGTCCACATAAGCAGACCCCGCAAAGGAACTGCTATTAGTCGCCTTTATCCGCGCCGCGATACTGCGCGCCTCAATCACCGTCCACGTTGTTCCCCACAAATCCCCATCGGCGCCAAACACATAATTCATTAGCACGTTAGCTGTCGCCGTGCCCAGGGACTTAGCAGTCCCTACGGCCGTCGAACCGTTATCTTTGGATAATTCCGCTCCAAACGTCCAATTGTCGGGCAATTGGCCGAGGACTCTAAGGGCAATCCCGGTAATGGTTGACCCATCGGGGATGTCACCAGCCGAAAATCCGGGCGCGGAGCAACACAGGTATCCACTGGTTCGCGCAGTAGTAGTACACTGCACAGATGCCGTGGTCCCGTCCTCTACCGTGGCATAGCTGGGATTAAGCCACGCGGGAGTCCCGCTGTTGATCGCGGCGCTAAAAATCTTGACTGCACTCGCCATGCCCTAACCCTCAGCCCGCGTGGTTCGGATGCGCGGCCCCCGTGGTGCTTAGTCCTCGGTGATCGTCACGCCGCCCACGGGCAGGATGAACTGATCGTTGGTGAGGATGGTCTTGCTGGCGGAGAGGGTGCCGTAGTAGAGCTGATTCCCGCCCGTGGCCGCGTCGAATACGGCGGCCGCCACCACGGTGCCCCAATCGGCCGTAGCCACGGGGAAGGTGACTTGGGCGGAGTTCGAGGAGACACCGGCGGCGGCGGCCCCAAACGTGATCGCCTGGCGGACGTAGGAGCCTCCCGTGACCTCCGTTCCGCCGCCCGCCTCACCGGGGGCGATGGTGAACAGGGCGACATACACCGTCGCCGGTGGGGTGTAGCCCACGTTCCGCAGAACGTGGTCGAGGAGCTGGTTTTCCAGGTAGTCCGACTTTGATCCAGCCATGGGAATCTCCTATGCGAGGGCTTTCGCGTTTGAGACGAGGAGCCAGGTGGCCCCGCCGTCACCCGAAACGAAGTAGTTGTGCTCCGCCGTGACGAGGTTCCACGGGTGGAAAGGCGCCGAAGCGGGCGCGAGTGGTCCGCCCAGCACCGTTGTGCCGAGCGCCCTGGTGGCAGGGTCCAGCGTGGTCACGGGGCTTCCCTCCCCTAACCTACCGGCCGGGCAGAAGGGGCCGTTGGCCGCCGGGGCTCCCGGCGCCACTTGGCCGACGTGGTGGTCCGGTGTTACTGGGACTCCGAAGAGGTTCAGCCCCTCCACGTCCCCGCTCTCCGGGTGAGAGAGCACCGCGCACACAGGCTGGGCTACCACGCGCCCGCCGGCCTCGCTCACGCCGAGCACCGAATCCATCGGCTCCAATTCGCTGATCCGTTTGCTGTGCCAGTCATCCAAGAGAACCAGCGTGTCCGGCCCGAAGCAGGCCGCGCCCGTGATGGGGGCCATGCCGGTGGCATTCGCCGGAGCGCCGGGGTCACTCCCGAGGTCCACGTCCGAGGTGCCCGAGGCCGTGAAGATGGCCCACTTGTTCACGCCGATGCCCGTCAGGGAGGTGGGGAAATAGACGTAGAGCTTGAACCGCGCCGCCCCCGTGGCCGAGGTGCGGAAGGCGGGGTAGATGACACCAGAGGCCAGGAACCCCTGCGATGTTGCGAGGGGAATCTGCGAATCCAGGATGGCCTCCCGTGGCCAGATGGCCTCCTGGTCGATGAACCCATGCGTCGGCGTGGTGCCCGCCGCGTCCCCAGGGAGATTGACCGCGGCCGTGACCATCTTGCTGGCCAGGCTCTCCGCGCTGGCCCCCACCTGGATGGCCGCCGAGTCGATCAGACCGTTGCTCGTCTGGAAATAGTCCAACGGAGAGGGCTGGATCACCCCGCTGTTGCTCCAAGTGTACCAGCCGGAGCCGGTCCCGAAGCTGTCCACGGCCGCCACCTGAATCTGCGGCACGTTCGCGTTCGTGATGCGCCGCTCCCAGTGCGCCTTGATCCTCACCGTGCCGATGCCCGCCTTGACGAGGTTTTCGACGTTGACCGTCTCCGCCTCCTTCCAGGCCGTGCCCGATACGTTCATCCTCTGGATGCGGAGCTTCTGGAGGTAGGGGTAGCTGTAGGGGTCCCAAGTGATGTCGAACTCGGCGGAGTGCGGCCCCACCGTCCCGGCCGCCAAGGCGATGTAGGGATAGGAGAGCGCCGGGGCCGCTGGCTTGCCGCCGCCCACCGTGCCCGAGCCCGCCACGATGGTGGGCAGGCTGCCCGCGTTGACGTAGGCCGTCCCGTTGTAGGCCTTGGCCTTCACGGTCTGGATCGTGTGGCCCGCGGCCAGCTTCTTCTCGATCCACAGGGTTATGCTAGTCTCACCGGCGTTGAGCGCCCCCTCTACCGTGAACTGTCTCCCGCTCGTCGTGTCCTGGAAAACCGCCTTCACCCGATCCGCATCACCATAGGGGATGCTGAAGGTCGCCCCCAGGGAACACTCCCGCTTGGTAGTTCCGTCAATGTCGTCCAGCGGGCTCTGCAGGCTGATGGACACTGCTGTGGGAGCGGTGTCCTCGCTGGTGGGCACCGTGCCGGAGGTCCACTCTGAGCTCCACGCCGAGAACAGGGTGCGGTCGTAGCGGCTCTTGATGCGGCAGATGAGGGCGTGGGTCGAGAGGTTGGGCCTGGCGATATGGCAGGAGACGGTGCCGCGCCCCGCCGCCACGTCGTCGTCGATCTCGGTGTGGTGGATCTTCTTCCAAGTCGCCGGAGCCGTGTCCGGGTTGGTCAGGGTCCCGCTTGGGGCCTTGAATATCTGCAACACCCTGGCGGAGGGGTCATTGGAAATGGACACGTCCACGATGGTCCCGAGCTTGGTGTGGGTGACCGAGATGATAGACGGGGCCGTAGGGGTGGGCATGGCCGCGCCGCCCGCCGTGACCGTCCCGGCGTTGTACTCGGCCGAGTATGCGGTGCCGTTCTGCCCCGTGACGTAGACCGTGAGAACGCGGCCCTTCTTCCACTTCGAGGTGAAGTGGACCGACTGCGGCGAGGCGAGCCCCACCACGTTCCGGGTCTTGGTCCACGTCTTGGAGTTGCCGCGCCCGTCCGTACCCGTCACGCGCACATGGAGCTTTTTGGCCGTCCCCGTCCAGGTGACCGCCACGTCCAGGTCGCACTGGATTCCGGGCGTCCCGGGAACGTCATCCTCCACCGAGGTCAGGGAGGCCCCCGTGATGACGGGGGGCACGTCGTCCGTATCGGGCACCGTGCCCGTGTCCGAGGGGAAGGCCCACGTCGAGAACAACTCCGGGTCGTACTTCGACTTGATCCGGCCCGCGATCACCTTCTTGTAGGCGTTCGGCCGGTCCAGGTGCAGCTCCAAGTTCAGCCGCCCCTGCTTGATGTCGTCCGCGATGTCGATCCCCTTCACCTTGACGTAGCTGGACTTGTAGGTGTCCGGGTCCTGCGCCGTCCCGGTGGGGGCCACGAAGATTTGAAGGTGCCCCGCCGTGGTGTCGTTCGGCAGGGTGATGGGAACGATGGTCGCCATTTTGGTGTGGGTGGGCGTGCCCAGGACCGGAGGCTGAGACGCT
>JAKBES010000149.1 GCA_021833665.1 Acidobacteriota bacterium | reverse complement strand
TCAAGCTGGGCGTCCGCGCGGACGGATACTACGAGGTGCTCTCGGGGCTCAAGGCGGGCGAAACGGTCGTCACCTCCGCGAACTTCCTGGTGGATTCGGAATCCTCCATGAAATCGGCCTTCGAAAATCTTGCGAGCCCCTGATGTCCCTCAGAGATCGGGGAATGGGCGCGGGGAACAAATGAGCCTCTTCTGGGTTACTGAATCAGGTGTTTCCCGATTGGCGTGGACCTGGCCCAGTTGATGAGGATGACCCCATGAGCCGACCTCGACCGCCGCGCCGTGTGTATTTCTTGGAGACAGCCACGGCCCTCCTGCTTCTCGCCCTGGCCGCATCGTGCGCCAAGGCTCCAGCACCCAAGACCGCGCTCTACTACTGCCCCATGCACCCGAACGTGACCGCCGATCATCCGGGCGACTGCCCCATTTGCGGCATGCACCTGGTCAGGCGCGATCTGGAGACACCGGGCGGCGCCGCGGCCCCCGTCCAGGCCCGGGACGGGGTGGCCATTTCCCCGGAGAGGCGAACTCAAATGGGGCTCACCCTGGGAACCGTGGAGAGGCGGACGCTCCACCGTACGATCTGGGCCCCCTCCAGAGTCGTTCCGGACGAAACGCGCATCTACCGCATCATCTCCCGCATCGACGGCTACGTGAACGATCTCTACATCCAGTACGCGGGACAAGCCGTGCGGAGGGATGAGTCCCTCGTCAGCATCTTCAACCTCAGCTTTCAGAGCATCCTCCAGCAATTTCTCGGCGCCCCGACCTCGGAGCCCAGACGCGGCGCCTCGGCCCCGGGGCGCCCGACCCAGGACCCCACCACGGGAGCCCTCATTCCCGACGGTGTGCGGCAGCGGCTCCGGTATTGGAACATGAGCGATGAGCAGATCGCCCGGATCCTCAAGACGGGGAAGCCCGAATCCTCTATCCTCCTGGTCTCTCCCTCCGCGGGATACGTGACGGAGAAGGACGTGGTGGTGGGCCAAAAGGTCAGCCCCGGGGACCTTCTTTTCGTCATCACCGATCTGGGCGGGGTTTGGGCCGAGGCGGACGTCTCCGAAATGGACGCGCCCTCCATCAAGGTCGGGATGCCGCTCAGCCTAACCCTTCGCTCCCTGCCCGGGAGGGAGTTCAAGGGCAGGGTCAAATTCTTCCAGCCCATCCTCGATCCCCAAAGCAAGGTCATGAAGGTGTACGCCGAGATGCCCAACCCGGGGCTGGCCCTCAAGCCGGGCATGCTTGGCACGGCGCACATTTTCCTTCCCGGGGAGACCGCCTTGGCCGTCCCCGAAGGGGCGGCGTTCAGAACCGGAGAGCGCAGTTACGTCTTCGTGGATGCGGGCTCGGATAAGATCGAGCCTCGGGAGGTGGTCCTGGGAGGGCGCGCTCAGGGCTGCTTTGAGGTCATCTCCGGGCTGAAAGAGGGCGAGCGCGTGGTCACCTCGGCAGCCTTCCTCGTAGACTCCGAATCCTCCTTGAGGGCCGCCCTCCGGGCCGCCACGGAGCCCTAATTTCATGAGCCACTCACACGCCGACGCACACTCTCATCAACGGGAATTCCGCTTTCCGCCTTCCGTGAGCTTCCCTTATCCTGATCGGTGCCTTGGCGCCTTGGCGGTCCTATGATCAGGAAGATCATCGAATTCTCGGCCAAACACCGGATTCTGGTCATCCTCCTGGTGGCCGCGGCCGTGGCCCTCTCGGTCTACACCCTCCACGAAATCCGCCTCGACGCCATTCCGGACCTGTCGGACACCCAGGTCATCGTGTACACGAGGTGGGACCGCAGCCCCGACATCATCGAGGACCAGGTCACCTACCCCATCGTCACCGCCCTCCTGGGCGCTCCCAAAGTGAAAGCCATCCGCGGCTTTTCAGACTTCGGCTTCTCCTACGTGTACGTGATTTTTCAAGACGGGACGGACATCTATTGGGCTCGCAGCCGGGTCTTGGAGTACATGTCCAAGATCCAGAGCAGCCTGCCGGCGGGTGCCAAGACCGAGCTCGGTCCCGACGCCACGGGCGTGGGGTGGGTCTACATGTACGCCCTCGTGGATAAAAGCGGCAAGCGGAACCTGGCGGAGCTTCGAACTTACCAGGACTGGTACCTGCGCTACGCCCTCCAAAGCGTGCCGGGTGTCGCCGAGGTGGCGGGCATCGGGGGCTTCCAGAAGCAGTACCAGGTCACCATCGACCCCACGCGCCTCCAGGCGTACAACCTGTCCATCGTGGACGTGATGAAGGCCATCCAGGCGAGCAACGGCGAGGTGGGAGGGCGCCTCATCGAATGGTCGGGCACGGAGTACATGGTGCGCGGCAAAGGCTACGTGACATCCACGGCGGACCTGGAGAAGGTGGTCGTCAAAACCAACGACAAGGGAACGCCGGTCCTCCTTCGGGACGTGGCCGACATCGCCCTTGGGCCGCAGATCAGGCGCGGCATCATGGATTTCGACGGTGAGGGCGACACGGTGGGCGGCATCGTGGTCATGCGCCACCAGGAGAACGCTCTGAACGTGATCGACCGCGTCAAGGCCAAGCTCGCCGATATGGAGAAGTCCCTCCCCGAAGGCGTGACCATCGTCCCCACCTACGACAGGTCCGAGCTCATCCAGCGGTCCATCAGCAACCTCAAGGAAGATCTGCTCATGGAAATGGCCATCGTGAGCCTGGTCATCCTCTTCTTCCTGTGGCACTTTCCCTCGGCCATCGTACCCATCATCACCATTCCCGTCAGCGTGCTCCTCGCGTTTATGCCCATGTATTTTTTGGGCATCACCTCCAACATCATGAGCCTGAGCGGCATCGCCATCTCCATCGGCGTCCTCGTGGACGGGGCCATCGTGGAGGTGGAGAACGCCTACAAAAAGCTCGAACTTTGGAACCTCAACGGGCGCAAGGGAGACTTCCACAAGGTCCGCCTGGAAGCCCTTTTGGAGGTGGGCCCCTCGGTTTTTTTCTCGCTCCTGGTCATCACCGCGTCGTTCCTGCCCGTCTTCACCCTCGTGGACCAGGAGGGACGCCTCTTCAAGCCCCTGGCCTACACCAAGACGCTCGTCCTGGGGGTGGCCGCCCTCCTCGCCATCACCCTCGACCCGGCCGTGCGGATGCTCTTCGCGCGCATGGACCCCTTCAAGGTCAAACCCAAATTCCTCGCCAAGACCATGGACGCGCTGTTCATCGGAACGTATTACCCCGAGGAAAAGCACCCCGTCAGCCGCGTCCTCTTCAAAATCTATGACGGGCCCTGCCGTTGGGTCCTTAAGCACCCCAAAGCGGTCATCGCCACGGCGGCCCTTGCGGTGGCCCTCACCATTCCTGTCTATTTCAAGCTTGGCGAGGAGTTCATGCCGCCCCTCAACGAGGGGACGATCCTCTACATGCCCACGACCTTGCCGGGCATCTCCGTGACGCAGGCCCAGCGCCTCTTGGAAACGGAGGACCGCATCCTCAAGTCCTTCCCCGAAGTGGTGACGGTCTTTGGCAAGTCCGGCCGCGCCGACACGAGCACCGATCCGGCGCCCTTCTCCATGATGGAAACGACGATCGTCCTCAAGCCCGAATCTCAATGGCGCCCCAAGAAACGGTGGTACTCCTCCTGGGCGCCGAGGCCGCTCAAGGCCGTCCTCGGCCACGTGTGGCCGGACCACATTTCTTACGAGGACCTGATCAACGAGATGGACCGAGCCATTCAAATCCCGGGGAACACCAACGCCTGGACCATGCCCATCAAGGGCCGCATCGACATGCTCAGTACGGGCGTCCGGACGCCCCTGGGCATCAAGGTCCTCGGCACCGACCTCGGGGAGATCCAGCGCGTGGGCGAAAGCATGGAAAAGGTCCTCAAGGGCATACCCGGGACGCGCAGCGTGTTCGCCGAGCGCGCCGCCGGGGGGTACTTCGTGGACTTCACGCCCCACCGCGACGCCCTCGCGCGGTACGGCCTGACCCTCGAAGATCTCCAGAACGTCATCAGCCTGGCCATCGGCGGCGAGACCGTTTCAACGGCCATCGAGGGGCGCGAGCGCTACTCCATCAACCTCCGCTACCCCCGGGACCTTCGCGCCAACCTGGATCAGCTCCAGCGGGTCCTCGTGTCCACTCCCGGCGGGGCCCAGGTGCCCGTCGCCGAACTGGCGGACGTGACCATCGCCTCCGGTCCATCCATGATCCGGGACGAGAACGGGATGCTCGCGGGCTACGTTTTCGTGGACATCACGGGGCGGGACATCGGGTCCTACGTGGATGAAGCCAAAAAGGTGGTGGCCCGCGACGTCGTTCTGCCCACGGGCTATTCTCTCCTCTGGAGCGGGCAGTACGAGAACATGACGCGCGTCCGCCAGCGGCTGAAAATCGTAATCCCCATTACGGTTTTGCTCATCTTTCTCCTGCTGTATATGAACACCAAGTCCTCCTTCAAGGCCATGGTCGTCATGCTGGCCGTCCCCTTCTCCGTGGTCGGGGCCATCTGGCTCATGTACTTCCTCGGGTATCACATCTCCATCGCGGCGTGGGTGGGCATGATCGCGCTCATGGGCCTGGACGCGGAAACGGGCGTGTTCATGCTCCTGTTCCTGGACCTGTCCTACCACGAGGCGGAGCGGGAAGGGCGCCTGCGCACCGTGCCCGAACTCCACGAAGCCATCGTCCACGGGGCCGTCAAGCGCATCCGTCCGAAGATGATGACGGTGGCCGCCGCGGCTACGGGCCTCATGCCCATCATGTGGTCCCAAGGGACCGGCGCGGACGTCATGAAACGCGTGGCGGCGCCCATGGTGGGCGGCTTGTTCACGTCCTTCCTCATGGAGCTCCTGGTCTACCCCGCCATCTACCTCTTATGGCGGCAGCGGAGCCTCGGAAAGCCGCCAGCGGCGGCCTCGGAGCCGTGACCCGCTTCCGGCGTCCGCCTAGGGGGCTTCTAGCGGCGGCGGCGCTGGCCGTCCTTGCCCTGCTGGGTTCCGCCCGCTGGATACCGGGCTGGTACTGGGCGTGGCGCACGGACAACCCCGTCCGGCGAGGAGGAGCCCTGGCCGCTGGGCAAGGATGCCTCTCCTGCCACATGCCGAGGGGCACCGCCGAAACGGCGAACCCCGGCAGCAGGTGGGGCTCCGTTCCCTCTTTCTTTCGCGGCAACCTCGCCATGTACGTCACTTCCCCTAACCAGGTCCAGAACTTCATCGCGTGGGGCCATGCCCAGGGGAGCCGATCCAGCCCTGCCCCAGCGGCGAGCGCCGGCGTCCCACCCGGGCCCTCGCCGCCGTTTCACATGCACGCCTTTCGGGACCGGCTTGCTCCAGGCCAGATTGGGGATCTGGCCTCCTTTGTCCTGGCCGCGGACGGCTACCTCATCCCTCAAGAGGGGCCCGTGGCTCAAGGTTCGGACATCTCGCTCAAGTACGGTTGTGAATCGTGCCACGGGGTAGGAGGATCGGGGGCTGCGCCGAACCCGCGCTCCTTCACGGGAACCGTTCCTGGTTGGACAGGCCCCGACTTCAGCCACTTGGTAAGCGGCCGCGCCGAATTTGGCCAGTGGGTTCTCGACGGCCGCTCGCGCAAGATGTCGGATAGCCGCGCCGCGTCCTTCTTCTTGAACCGCGCCAACCTCCAGATGCCCGCCTTCCGAGGCACCCTTTCAGACAAGGACGTGGATGCCCTCTGGCAATACGTTAAGTGGCTTCGAGAACCCGGGCCCGCATCGAATTCCTCCGCCAACCACCCCCACGCCACTCCCTGACCTTTCATCCCGCTCGGAATGGACTCGCCTTCCTCGGGGTTATAGAAGCTCCCCGGCGTCATAGGATGCCGTGGACTTATCATGGAGGCTCCTATGTCCAGAACTCGCGTTGGAACTGTCGCGGCCCTGCTTTTTGGCGCCGCGCTGATGGCACTCCCCGCCTTCGCCGCCGATCCTCCCGCACAGAAAACCCCCAAACAGGTTACGGTCACCGGCGAGATCGTGGACCTGGCCTGCTACCTGGACCACGGCGCCCGGGGCATGAAGCACCAGCAGTGTGCCCTCACGTGCCTGAAGAACGGTGAGCCCATGGGGCTGCTCACTTCCGAGGGCAAGGTGTATCTCCTCATGGCGGACCACCAGAACGGCGTTCCCTTCAACGATGCCAAGGCCGACGCGGCTCTCCAGGTCCAGGTTACGGGACCAGTCGCGGAGAAGGCGGGCATCACGGGTTTGACGGTGGAGACGCTCAAGAAGGTCTCCTGAACCCACACAGATTCGTCCGGCAGGATCCAAGCCCCGCTCCGGCGGGGCTTCCTTTTTAGCGAAGATCATTGTTTCCAAAGGATACACTTGGCCCTTGATTTCTCGGTCAGGATCTAGGCGCGAGCGCCCGCGTTCCCCGCAAGCTTCGGCACGCAAGGTACTCTTCCCGAAGAGGATATTGGCATCCTCCTTGCTTGATCCCCTGAGGGACATGGAGACGCCGTCATGACGAGTGAGCTTTGCACCATCTGCGCGTCACCGGCAGAACCTCAGCATGGAGCCGTCGTGTTTGTCTACGACGGGCGGGAGTTTCACTTCTGCTCACTGGACTGTCTCAAGATATTTCAGGCCTTCCCCGAGACTTACACCACCAACGAGACTCCTGAACTCCAGAGCGTGGAAGACAGCGGATTTTAGCAGGCTCCCGCTCCTCGATGGCGGCCGCCGGCCCTGCGGGGCGGTCGCTGTCCGTGATTTGTTAAGGGAGATCGAGGGCCTTCTCTGGATCCTCCTCAACGATTTCCACCACATTTCCGCCGGGGTCCTCGATGTAAACGTAGCGCACCCCGTCGCGATGCAACCTAGCGTCCTTCCTGGACCAAAACCAGAAGGCGGTTCTCGAACACGACCATTTTCATGAGGTGGATGAAGAGCCAGGCCAGCCATGCCGCGTAGCCGCCGAATCGCACGGGGCCGAAATCCGCTACGGCCGAGGCCCGGCCAATGGTGGCAAGGCTTCCGAAGTTACGGTAGCGGAAGGGTTCCATGACTCGCCCCCGAAGTCTGGCCCTGATGAGGGCGGCGGCGTAGCGGCCCTGCTGCATGGCGACGGGCGCCACGCCGGGCAGGGGGCCCCTGGCACGTGGCCAGGTCGCCCAGGACGAGTATCTCGGGGTGGCCTGGGATGGAAAGATCGGGAGCCACGCGCACGCGCCCCGCCCCGTCGAGAGCCGCCCCCGCCCCGTTCGCCAGGGCGCGCCCCAGGGGCGAGGCTTTCACGCCGGCGGCCCACAACACCGTCCGGGCGGGGAGGCGCACCTCCCGGCCCTGGTTCGTGAAGCGCACCTCCTTTCCGTCAACCCGCGTCACGGTGGCACCCGTTCGAACTTCGACGCCGAGGTGTTCCAGGGACCGCCGGGCCTTCTCGGAGAGGTCGGTAGGATAGGCGGGCAGGATCCGCCCCGTGCCCTCCAGGAGGACGATGTTGGCGCTGCCTGGGTCGATGTGGCGAAACTCGTTTCGGAGGGTGTCGCGCGCGATCTCCGCCGGAGCGCCCTTCAGGCCTATCGCCGCGGTAAGACTGCCAAAACCTCCGCCTACAATGACGACCCGGTGCGCGCTCGACATGCCACACGCTCTCCTCGCTCAAGGAATGCGGACTCGAGCTTCCGTATTTCACAGCCCGAGTTCGCTGCGCAGCGCGTCCTCCAGCCCCGGAGTCAGGTAGGCAAAGCCGGCATCGAGCAGTCGCGTGGGCAGAACCCTGGCCCCTTCCAGGAGCAAAGCCTCGCCCATCTCCCCGAAGGCCAGCCGTACGACGGCCCCGGGAAGGGGGGCGAAGGCCGGGCGGCCCAGAACCCGGCCCAGCGTCCTGGCAAAGGCCTCTTGCGAGACGGGCTCCGGCGCCGTGGCGTTCACCGGGCCAGAAAGCGTCTTATTCCAAAGGGCCGCTTCGATGATGCCGAGAAGATCGTCGAGGGCGACCCAGCTGAGCATCTGGCGCCCGCTCCCCAGAGAGCCGCCCAGACCCAGCTTGAAGGGAGTGAGCATTCGGGCGAGGGCCCCGCCTTTCGCTGCCAGGACCACGCCAATGCGCAGGTTGACGACTCTGATTCCCGCCGCGCGGGCCGGTTCCGTGGCGTCCTCCCACGCTTGGCAGACCTCCGGCAGGAAACCCTTTCCCGCGGGTGACGACTCGTCCAAGGCCGCCGCCCCTCCGTCGCCGTACCATCCTGTAGCCGAAGCCGAGACGAGGACGCGAGGAGGCCGGCTGAGCTGGGCAAGCGCCTCGCAGAGCACCCGCGTGCCCTGCACTCTGCTCCCGAGGATGCGCGCCTTCATCTCGGGCGTCCAGCGGCCCGCGGAAATGCTTTCTCCCGCCAGATGCACGACGCCGTCCAGACCGTCCATCGCCGCCGCGTCGAGCGTGCCCGCGGCGGGATTCCAGGCGATTTCTCCCGGTCCCGCGCCCCGGCGGACCAGGGGGAGCACGTCGTGGCCCGCTCCGCCGAGGTAGGCCCGCAGATTCCGGCCAACCAGGCCCGACGCTCCGCTGATGGCGATGCGCTGGGGACCGAGACGTGCCCAGCGCGCGTGACGCGAGAGGTCATCGGCCGTCCTGCGGTGACGAAAGGCGAACATTCGGGCCAGGTCGCGATCGAGCATGCCCCCGCCCGCGATGCGCCCGAGTGCGCCCAGGGGCAAGGTGTACACGATCCTGTCCTCTACCGTGCACTCCCCCGCGCCTGCCTCGGTGAATCTGTGGGTATGCACCCAGCGGGGGAAGGGGCCCTTCACCTGTTCGTCC
>JAKBES010000148.1 GCA_021833665.1 Acidobacteriota bacterium | reverse complement strand
GTGCCCCGCACCAGGCCTTCGGAGGACAGAATCTCCGAGACGACCAGCCCCACGCCGCCGCACCTCCGGACGACCCTCCGGAAGGTGTGGTCCGTGAGGCCCGCCATGGGCGCCAGCACCAGCGCGGGGGCGATGGTCACGTTGCCCGCGCGGTAGCTGCTGGGATAAAGGCTGTTGGCTATGGGCCGCTGGCTGTTGGCCAAGAGTGAGTCAACCTCCCGCACGTCCCGTGATCTCGCTTTTGGTCCTTGACCTAGGAGCTATCGGCGAAAAGCCGAGAGCTTCGTCCTTGGCCGCCTCAAACGAGCACGCGGAAGAACTCCGCCTCGCGGCCTTTGGGAACCGGCCGCTGGGCCTCCTGGATGACCTCCACCCGGCGCGGGGCTTCTTCCTCGTCACCGAGAATCGCCAGGACGTCCCCGGCCTTCACGTCCCTCCCGGGCTTGGCGGGATGGCCGTTGAGGAGAATCCCGCCTTCGCCGGCCCGTTCCTTGGCTGCCGTGCGGCGCTTGATCAGGCGGGTGTTTTTCAAAAAGACGTCCAGGCGCATGGGGGGCCCGCGATGAAGCGGACATCAACGAGGCGCAGAAATCGTTCCGCGTCTCGCGTCTCGCGTCTCGCCCTTCCTATAGATACTTCGGATTGATCCTGACGTAGTTCTGGGCCTTGAGCTCGTCGATGTATTTCTTGTACTCCTTCTGAAACATCTCTTCTTTCAGGGCCTCGATGATCGTCTCGCGAGACTTGTCGAGAGAGGGCACCTGGGGATCCTTGTTGGCCTCCACCCGGAAGATGTACCACCCCGCGTCGGTGGGGATGAGTTCGCTCAGTTGGCCCGCCTTCAGGGGGAACACGGCCTTGGCGATGGCGGGGCTCAGGTCGCTTTCAGCGAACCATCCGGCCTCGCCCTTGGACGTTTTGGAGAAAGACTGGGAGTACTGGGCGGCCAGGTCACCGAAGGGTTTGCCCGCGGCCACTTCCTGCCGGATCTTCGCGGCCAGGGCCTCGGCCTCCTGTTGGGTATGCCCCTGCTTGAGGATGAGAATTTCCTGGAGCTCAACCTGGGGCTTGCCGGCCAGTTCGGCCTTATGGACCTCGTAGTAGTTCTTGATTTCATCCGTGGTGATGCTGATCTTGCTCCGGATTTCCCGGCTCTTCATGAATTCGGGCACGTAGATGAGCATGACCTGCTTGCGGAAATCCTCCATGGTCATGTTCTCGCTCTGCAACGCCTTGGCCAGGTCTTCCTTGGTGGCCAAATGGTTCTCTTTCATGAAGTTGTCGATCTGGCCGTCCACGATGGCGTCAACCTGGTAGAGCTGCTTCGCTTTTTCGATGAGGAGCAGCTCGTCCTCCATCTGCTCCAGGAGCATCTGGGGGACTTCCTTGAGGCGCTGGTCCAAATCGGGGCCCTTGTACTCCCGCTTCATGCCCTCGATGGTGCTTTTGAGGCGCTTGTCGTACTCGCTCTTGGTGACGATCGAGTCGTTGACCTTGATGACGATCTCCTCCACCACCGCGGCCTTGGGGGCCAGGGGATGAGCCAGGAGCAGCGCCGCGAGGCCGAGATATGCCAACCCTTTCATGGGGTCTCCTTCTGATAGGCAAAGGGTAGTTTAGACCAAAATACCACCGTACGGAAGCGGCGGCGCAATTCGGCCAGGTAGCGGGCCTTGAGCATCTCCCTCCGCTCATCCGAGAGCCTCAGGCGGATCTCGGGCGCCACCTCGTCCATGGGCAAGACGTAGGTCTCATACCGCCCCTCTACCAGGAGGATCTGGTAGGAGGAGTCGCTCAACCTCAGGGGCGCCGTAGGCGCGCCGATCTTCGCCCCGTCTATCACGGGCTTGAGGTAATCGGGCAGCTCGCTGTACTGGAAATACTGGAGGCCGCCGCGGTCGGGGGACAGGGAGTAGAGGCGGGCCACGTCCACGAAGGAGTGGCCCCGCCGAAGGAGGGCCTCGGCATCGCCCGCCTGGGTGGAACCGGGAAGAAGCATCTGCCGGAGCAGGACGCCTGAGCCCCGCTGGAATTCGTCCCGGTGGTCCCGGTAGTACGTCTCTATCTCCTGATCCGTGACCTCAGCCTTGACGTAGACCTTTTCGTCCAGCGTGCTGTCCACGACATTCTCCAGGGCCTTGGGATCAGAGAGGGCGCCCAGTGGGCGGGGCGCCTCGCCGGGGCGTGCTGAGGCGCGGTCGTTCAAAACCAAGAGGGCGTCCACCAGACCGTCCCACACCCTGCTCTGGACCCAGGGGTCTTGCGTGGAGTCCGCCTGGTCATAGGCGGCGGCCGCCGCCAAGTCCGCCCGCGTGATTTCGTAGCATCCCACCACCGCCAGGACGTTCGGATCCTTCTTCAGACGGGCCACGGGGTCCCTGGTGCAGCCCCACACCATGACGAGCGGCAGGAGGGCCGCCAGGAGCAGCCGCTTCACGCCGGAGCCCCCTCGGGAGCCGCGGCCTGAAGGAGGCGTCCCAGGAGCTTCAAGGGATCCTCCCCTGTCTCCAGCACGAGGTCCAGAGAACCGCTGGGGGCCAGGCGCACCCCCTTCCGATGGGAGAGAAAGCCCACGAGCCCCGCGGTGTTCAGGGGAGCTTCCGGATCGAAGGCGAGGACGAGGCGGTCATCCTTGCGGGCCATGCTCCTGATGGCGAGGCGCTCGGCCTGGAGGCGCAGGCGGACCGCCTCCAGCATCGTGGACACCACGGGCGGCGCGGGACCGAAGCGGTCCGACAGATCGGAGGCGACCCGGGCCACGTCGTTGGCGCCCGCCGCCATGGAGAGGTCACGGTAGAAGGCAAGGCGGAGGTTTTGGTCCTCGATGTAGTCCGCCGGAATGGCCAGGTCCATGCCCAGATTCATCTCGCACCGAACGGGAGCGAGGACCGGCTCCCCCTTGGCCTCGGCCACGGCCTCTTCCAAAAGCCTCAAGTAGAGGTCGAACCCCACCGCTTCAATGTGGCCCGACTGCTCGGCCCCCAGCAGGTTCCCCGCGCCCCGGAGCTCCAGATCCACGGCGGCCACCCGGAAGCCCGCCCCCAGCTCGGAGAATTCCTGGAGGGTCTCGAGGCGCTTCTCGGCGTCGGGCCGGAGGACGAGGCCCTCGGGCACGAGGAGGTAGGCGTAGGCGGGCACGTCGGACCGTCCGATGCGCCCCCGGAGCTGGTAGAGCTGGCAGAGCCCGAAGACGTGGGCATTGTTCACGATGAGGGTGTTGGCCCGGCTCAGGTCCACGCCGTTCTCGATGATGGTGGTGCAGACGAGTACGTCGTATCGGCCGTGGAAGAAGGCCAGCATGACCTCCTCCAGGGCCCGCTCGCCCATCTGCCCGTGGGCGATGGTGACCCGCGCCTCGGGGACCCACTCCTGGATACGGCGGGCGGCGGCGGCGATGGTCTCCACCTGGTTGTGCACGTAATAGACCTGTCCGCCCCGGCCCAGCTCCCTCCGGATGGCGGTCTGGATGAGTTCTTTGTCGAAGGCGTGGACGCTGGTCTGGATGGCCAGGCGGTCCTTGGGCGGGGTCTGGATGAGGGACATGTCGAGGATGCCGCTCAGGCCCATTTGAAGCGTCCGGGGAATGGGGGTGGCCGTGAGGGTGAGGACGTCCACGTGCGTCTTAAGCTGCTTGATCTTCTCTTTGTGGGTCACCCCGAAGCGCTGCTCCTCGTCCACCACGAGCAGGCCCAGGTTCGGGGGCCTGACGTCTTTGGACAGGAGCCTGTGGGTCCCCACGAGGATGTCCACTTTCCCCAGGTTGGCCAGAGCCACGGCCTCCTTCTGCTCCTTGGGCGTCACGAAGCGGGACAGCATCTTCACGGTCACGGGAAAGGGAGCGAAGCGCTCGGACACACGCTCCATGTGCTGGAGGGCCAGGACGGTGGTGGGACACAGCACCATGACCTGTTTCCCGTCCTGGATGGCCTTGAAGGACGCCCGCAGCGCCACCTCCGTCTTGCCGAAGCCCACGTCCCCGCAGACGAGGCGGTCCATGGGCTTGGGTGATTCCATGTCCCGCTTGATGTCCTCCACGGCCCGGGCCTGGTCCGGCGTGAGGTCGAAGGGAAACTGCCCCTCGAACTCACCCTGCCAGTCCGTGTCGGGACTGTAGGACCACCCTTCCACGGTCCGCCGACGCGCGTAGAGCTTGAGCAGGTCGCCGGCGATCTCCCGGACGGCCTTCCTGACCTTCTCCTTGGCTTTCTTCCAGGCGGGTCCCCCCAGCCTGTCCAAGGGGGGCGCGTGCCCCTCCGGACCCACGTACTTCTGGATGAGATCCATGCGCTGGACGGGAACGAGGAGGCGGCTCCCGCCGCCGTACGTGAGGACCAGGTAGTCTTCCCGGATGCCCTCGCGCACCAGCGTTTCGATGCCCTGAAATAGCCCCACGCCGTGGTCCACCTGGACCACGGGCATGCCCGGTTTGAGGTCCCGCAGGCCCGAGAAGAAGGCCTCCCGGTGCTGGACGCGCGCCTCGGGAAGGGCCGCTCGGCCGCGGCCGAAGAGCTCCCGCTCGGTGACCGCCAACCAGCGCTGGCCGGGGAAGAGGACCCCTTCTTCCGCGGGAACGAGGGCCGCGTAGAAACCGGGAGGCAGGTCCTGCCCGGCGGGAGCCTCGCGAAGGACCGGGAGGCCGTCCGCCAAGGCCACTTCGGCGAGCCGGTCCAGGGTGCCCTGCCCCTGGAGGAGGGCGATGCACCGGTATCCCTGGTCCACCCGCTCCTTGATGTAGGCCAGGAATTTGTAGGGCTCGCCCGGGAACACGGGAGGCCGCTCGCTCGAGGATGCGCCTCCCGCATCCGATCCCATGCGCAGGGTGCGGGGATCCCGCGAGAGGGTCTCCAGACAGGAGCAGGCCGTGAAGAGGCGCTCGGGGGCGAGAAAAGCGGGGCGGCGGTGGGCGCGGTGGCTCTCCGTCCACTGGTCTACGGCGGCCCTGGCCTGTTGCATGCATGCCTCGGGCTCCACGAGGGTCCAGGTCGCACCCGTCATGAAGTCCGTGAGTGCGCCGTAGAACTCCCTGTCCTGGCGCACCTCCGTATCGTACGTGGGGTAGGCCCCGATCTGGCCCAGTCCCTCCAGCCGGATCTCTCCGAACTCCTCTTCCCCCGCCAAGGTGGATTTGAGCCGCTCCTGAAGCGCTTCGTCGCGCACGGCTTCGGACAAGGGGGGGACGAGCACGGGACGCCCCACGGCCCCGAGGGAGTGCTGGGAAGAGGGATCGAAAAACCTCATGGACTCGATGTCGTCGCCGAAGAGCTCCAGGCGTACGGGCAGCGTCTCGGAAGGAGAAAAGACGTCCAAGACGCCCCCACGGAACGCCACCTCGCCCGGCTCTCCCACCATGTCCGACTGCCTGTAGCCCATTTTCCAGAGGGCCGAGCGGAAGCTGCGCCGGTCCAGAGGGCGCCCCTCCTCAAGGAGGAGAAGGTAGCCGGCCCACCAGCCCCGCCGGGGAACTTTCCACAAGAAGGACGGCGCGCTCGCCAGGAGAGCCCCGCGGGGGGAAAGGGCGAAGGAGGCGAGGGTTTCGGCCCGCTCCAGGAGAATGCCGGGGTGGTTGGGAAGGCCCTCGTAGGGGTCGGCGTCCGGAGCGGGGAGGAGCGAGGGCGCCGAGCGCTCTCCGAACACGGCCGTCAGGAACGCGTGGAGCTTCTTGGCCGAGGCCTCCGAGGGAACCAGCACACCCGCGGGAGTCTCGCGGCTCGTCAGGTGGGCCGCCAGGGCGTAGGGCAGGCCGCCGCCTTTGGCGGAGGCGCACCCCTGGGCGCCGCCGAGGCTGCCGTACAGCTCTGAGAGAAAGCGCTCCAGGAGGCGGTTCACCGAGTGCCGCCCCCCAGACGATCGAGGAGGCCGCTGGTGGAGCGGCCCGGCACGACGGGGATGGTCACCACCCGGCCTCCCCGGCCCTCCACCAACTCCCGGCCCACGATGGCGTCCAAGGCCCAGTCCCCGCCTTTCACGAGCACGTCGGGGAGGGCGGCCCGGATGAGGCTCAGGGGCGTGTCCTCGCCGAAGACCGCCACCGCATCCACGGCGGACAGGGCGGCCAGGATCTCCCCCCGTTCCGCCTCGGGCGTGACGGGACGTCCCGGCCCCTTCAGGCGCCGCACGGAAGCATCCGAGTTGAGGCCCACCACGAGAATGTCCCCGAGGGACCGGGCCTGGTTGAGATAGCGTACGTGGCCCGCGTGGAGGAGGTCAAAACACCCGTTGGTGAAGACGACCCGCAGGCCGCCCTCGCGCCACCCGGCCCTCAAGGTCGCAAGCTCTTCCCAGCCCACCACGCGGCCCACGCTCACCTCCCGAACCTCAGGGCTTCCACCCGCTGTTGCACCCCCGGGAGGACCTTGTCCATAACCGATTTAAGCGGGACGGCCCGCCCTCCCTGGACGATGCAGATCTGGAAGGGTTGGACCACATCACCGTGGGCGTCGAAGCTCGTGAGCCCCGAGGCGCCTGGGTAGTTCCGGAGGGCCAGAAGTCCCGCGCGGATGGCCTCGGCCCCCAGGTCGCCCTTGCTCATGACCTCGGCCAGGATCCTCACGGCGTCGTAGGCATGCGCCGCGTAAATATCCGCCTCCCTGCCATAGTTCGCCGCATAGGCGGCGGCGAATTCGGAGGCCGCCGGATTGCCTCCTTCGGGATCGTAGGCGGGCCGGGCAAAGAGGATCCCGTCAAAGACCGCCCCCTTCCCCTTGAGGAGGGTGCCCTCGGCCAGGGCGCTCACGGAAAGAACGGGAGGCCTCGGGTCCTGGGCGCGCAGCGCTCCGAGGACGGGCGCCAGATCCTCCCCGTATCCCGCGATGAAGACCACTTGGCAGTGCTCCAGCTCCGCGGCGGCCTCCGTCATGATCTCAGAAGTGGCCTGGCCTCGCTGGAAGCGGACGGTCTCGCACGAGCGGCCGTCCTTGCAAAACCGCTGGCTGAACACGCCTCCGATGCCCGCCGCGTAAGGATTGCGTTCTGACAGCACGAGGGCTCGGGTGGCGTGGAGGGTGTACGCCGCGAAGTCCGCCATGGTCTGGCCCTCGATGTCGTCCGAGGGCCAATTTCGAAAGACGAATCCCCCAGCCTCCGTGATTTGGGGGGCCGATGCGGAGGGCGAGAAGAGGATTCTGCGGAACCGTTCCGCGACGGGTGCCATGGCCAGCGCCTCGCCCGTGGTGCAGCCCCCCACCACCGCCGGCACGTGGTCCCGCTCCACCAGTTCCTGAAAGGCCTCGGCGGCGCGCCCTTCGGACGAGGCCGAATCCTCGACGAGGATCTCCAGCCGGCGGCCCTCGATGCCGCCCGTGGCGTTCACAAGCTTGGCGGCCAGGAGGGCGCCGCGTTCCATGCTCGTGCCATAGCGGGCGTAGGCCCCCGTGAGGGGCAGCACCGCCCCCAGCTTCACAGGCCGGAGAAAGCAAGCCGCCAAGGCCAGGAGCCCCGCCGTGGCCAGCGCGGCCCAAGCCACCCACGGGCGCCCCGCGCCTCCCGTTCGTCTCATGGTTCCTCCAAACATTTAATGGTATCGGTCCCCCTCGTTCCCGGTCAAGGTGCCCCGCCGGCCGAGCCGGGGTTCAAGGTGCATTTGAGTCTATTTCACCTGAGCGAAACTCGCCCGAAGGCTGTGGTACGATACGTCAAGGGAGGTAAGGTCATGGGTCTGCTTCGAGCGATAGCCGCGCTGGCGTTCACGGTTCTTTTCCCTTGGGCCCTGCTGGCCGAGCGCCCCAACCTCGTGCTCATCAGCCTGGACACGTTCAGAGCGGACCGATTGGCGCCCTGGGGCGGTCCTCCGGATTTGGCCTCCAACCTGAACGGGCTCGCCGTCAAGGGGACCGCCTTCACGGACTGCTTCGCCCCCGCCCCCGAAACTCTCCCCTCCCATGCCACCATGCTCACCGGCGCCGAACCCCCCGTCACAAGCCTGCGGACCAACGGCCTGGGCCGTCTGAACCCCCAGGTGCGCACCCTCGCCGAGGCTCTTACGGCCAGGGGATATACCACGGCCGCGGTGATTTCGAGCGTCGTCCTGGCCTCGCGGTACGGCCTCGGCCGGGGCTTCGGGACCTATGACGACGCCCTGGGCCTGGCCGGTTCGCGGCCTGCGGGAGACGTGACGGATCGTGCCGTGGCCCTCCTCAAGGTCCCACGCCAGGGGCCGATCTTTCTTTGGGCCCACTACTTTGATGCCCACTTCCCCTATCGCGCCCCCGAGGCCTTTCTCAAGCGGGCCAAGGGCACACCCTACGATGCCGCTTGCGCGTATGTGGATTCGGAGGTGGGGCGCCTGTTGAGGGCCCTTCCGCCCAATACCTTAGTGGCGGTGGTCTCGGACCACGGCGAGGCGCTGGGCGACCACGGCGAGCCCACCCACGGCGTGTTCCTCTTCCAGCCCACGGTGCAGGTGGTCTGCTTTCTCTACGGACCGGGGATCCTTCAGGGCAAGACGGTCACCGCGCCTTGCTCCCTCGCGGACATTGCGCGCACCTTCGGAACAGCCGCCGGTGTCCCCGCGGAGTCCTTGGACACCCGGGGGGAGGACCTGGCCGCACTATCCCGGGACGCTTCGCCCGCGGGGCGGTCGTTCCCCCTGGAAGCATGGCTTCCCTTCGCCCAATTCCGGTGGCGCCCGCTTGTGGGCGTCACGGACGGGAGGTTCAAGTGGGTCCGCGGCCAAGCGGACCACCTGTACGACCTGTCCTCCGACCCTGGCGAAACGCGCGACCTGGCCGGCGCCCCTCCCGCAGGAGCCATGGCTC
>JAKBES010000147.1 GCA_021833665.1 Acidobacteriota bacterium | reverse complement strand
TTTCGAGACCCGCGCTGAATGTCCCGAGGTGGAACCCCCCCTCCTCATCCGCCGCGCCGACGGCAGCGTCGACCCCGCCATCGCCCGCGTCAGGCTCGCCGTGGGGTTTCCGCCGGGGATGTGAATGGTTTCAAACTGTAGATATTGTTTGTTTAAATAAAATTGTAGCCATATGTATGGAGTGATTCTTAACATCAATTAATCTTCGCGTTGGAACCCGGATTGGTAGGGTCGGACCTGCCATTGACCGGGATTCCCATGTGCCATCGATTCGTCCGCTTGATGATTTGCTGTGTCCTCCTGGCCGGATTCCCGGCCCGGGCACAGAGCTACCAGACCTCCTTCTCGGGCGTGAAGTTCGACCGGGCCCGGGGACCCGCGACCTTCGCGGGAGGCGTCGAAGTGGATGCGGCCTCCGGAGCGGCGAGCCTGACCATCCCCTTCGGGCCTGGCATCGGCGAACGGGGCCTGAAGTTCCGGCCTGTGCTCTCCATGCGGATGGCCCCCCAGTTGGGGATCAGTTCTTCGGACGAGAACGTGCTCCTCATGACCCTGGCTTCAGGGGCGGAGTATTGGACGACCAACACCGTCGACACCCTGTACCAGCGAGGATTCGGGTCAGCGTCCTTCGCTCCGGGAACCTTGGATCTGGGCACCATGGTCAGCACGGTGGACCGGCACAGGACCTCGTACAACCTGCCTGGGGGAGGGGGCGGCCGGATTCTGGGTCAGGTCCCTCCGAGTCTTTCGCAAACGGATGTCCAGACGCTGCTCACGCGGTTCGGATTCGGCTCTGGGGACACTGTGGGCTTCCTCCCTGGGCAGATCGGTCGCACCAACAGGGTTCCCGCGATCCAGATGGGATCCGATGGAAGCCTGGTGGTGGGCCTGCGGGTGGCGGGCGCTTCCTCGGTCCTTACCGATGAGGTGTCCGACGACATCCAGGACAATCCCGCCAGTTTGTATAAATGGGACTTTCCGAGGCGGGTGGTCGTCATCCAAGGGGATGTGGCCTATGAGTTCCACTACGTGGACCACAGCTACATGACCCGGGTGATCCCCTACCTCGCGATCGACCAGAAGACCCAGCTCTACCAGGCCCATTACGTGTTGACGAAGATCCGGAACCGGTTCAACGAATCCATCGACTTCACCTACGATGTAGATGGAATCGGGTACACCGCGACCTGGAGCACCAATCCTGCGGTCAAGATCCGAGTGGCCATGGTGGGGACCTTCCCTGCACCACCCGGTCAGAAATGGCTGTCGGACAGCCGGTTCGAGCTCTCGAACGTAACCCGCCTCGAGGTGGACTACCAAGGCGTCAGCCAGCCCGTGTCCACCTACCTTCTGGATGCGTCGGACCCGCAAACCGGAGGTGCCCTCCCCCTTGGATCTGGCGGACCGGCGAGCAGCGGGGGAACGGCTCCCAATGGGCAGCGGGAGTCTGACATGGTGGCCTGGGGCGCTTCGGTGGCCTCCCTCCAGCCTGTGCGGGTCGTCCAGGTGGCCACGAACGAGGAGATCGCCTTCGGCTATGGTGCCGGGCCGAGCACGACGTGGGGTGGGCTGACGGTGACGCCGACCGTCCTGAACCGCGTGGCCTTCCCGACGCGGACGGTCAGTCTTGTCTGGGACCCCTACCGGTTCCGTATGAACTACAGTCCCGAGGCATGGGGTGGAGTGGTGAGCAGCAGCTCTTCGACTCGCCCTGCCTATGCCTATGGTGTGGTCACCATCAATGATTCCGATGGCACCCAGGCACGACAGTCAAAGCATGCGCGCGTGGTGCCGACCTCGAACTGGTCCAACGCGCCATTGGGTTCCACCCCCCCAGACCAGTGGGTGGATACCACGTTCTACGATGCCATCACGCATCCGGATGGCTCGGTGAGCGTTCACAGATTTGTCTCCCCGCCCACGATCAACGCGATGACAGGTGCAAGCGGGATGCAGAACCTGGCCTTCATCAAGACCCTCGAGCGGGAGGTGAGGTACTACGAGCCGGGGGTCGACTGGCAATCGGATCTGGCCGTCACCGATCCCGCTTCCAGCTCGGCCTACCAGTGGGTGGTGAAGGACCGTTTCGATGTCCGTACGGTGGGTTCGCCCGGCGGGGATCTGCTCCAGCAGGCCGTGCCCTATCCGACCCGCATCCGCACCTGGGACAGGGACACCCATGTGTTCACCGTGGAGGAGACCACGGATTGGGATCCGGCCGCCTTCGGGTGGAAGACGGTGCATCGGACATCATCGCTCCAGGCGGCCCCGTCCATGGCCATGGACTACCTGAGCCTGGCCCAGCAGGGTGCAAGCTACACGGAGTACCCGGCGAGCCAGGGGATCTACCGCCGGACCGACAGGACCTTCGATACCAACCTCGCGGAATGGCTGTTCGGGCGGGAGAAGACTGAGCAGGCAACGCTGGTCCATGACAACACGGGATTCCTCGCCCCTGGCGCAAGCCTTCCCGACATCCAGCCACTGCTCACAAAGACTTTCAATTCGTCCATCAACCGCGTGGAGGCCATCGAACTGATGGGATCGGACGGGCTGGCCGTGACGACCCGTTTTGGCTACCTGGGCACTTCCGGGCTTGAGGCGTCGGAGCTCCTGAACGCCTACCTGTCCTCGCCGGGAATGCTGCTGAGTGATCAGATGGGTGTGAGTGCCTATGCATACGACGCCAACGGGTACCTCTCCTCCATTAGCCAAAAGCCCAATGCGACTACGCTGCTGACCCTTCAGCAGGCTCAGGACGAACTGGGGCGTCCGATGAGCCAGACCGACATGAACGGGAAGGTGCAGGCATTTGGCTGGGACCAGGCGGGTCGGCTTGCCAGCCTCACTCCACCAGATGGGGAGGAGTCCACAACAATCACCTACGACGACAGCGACCACCGCGGGATCACGGTGACCCGCGGTCAGCAGGTGACGGAGTACCGCTACAACGGATTCGGAGAACGGGTGCTGGAACGGCGAAAGGCACCGGATGGCACCTGGTCCCACCGCATCCATGGGTATGACGCCGCAGGCCGTCAGACAGGCGAAACGATCTGGCTGCCCGGCGACGGAGCTGCTGATGAAGCCAAGTGGGCCCTGCCGTACCTGACCCAGGGGTACCAGAAAACGGCGCCGGAACAGACCATCTGCAAGCAGTGGGGGGTGGATGTTGACGGGAATGCGGTGTGCCTCAACTGGCAGACGATTCTCGCCTCCACGACGTCCTGGAATGCCTTGTTCGTCGGCTCTTCGGTCACCTACGACGGCCGCGGGCGAGTCAGCACCACCGTGGATCCGAATGGGCTGAAAGCACAGACCGACCATCTCGGCGCCGCCACCTTGCCTCCAGGCATCACCAGTTATGTGGGACCCGTCCGAAGGGTCACCCTCGCCCCTGGCACAGGTGAGGATCAGGTGACCTGGTACGAATCGGATGCGGCAGGACGGCTGATCCGAGTCACCGATGCCCTAAATCAACGCACCGAATACCGCTACGACGGTGGTGGGCGAATCGGAGAGGTCCGACAGTACGATGGTGCCGGCCATGTCCAGACCCGCAGCTGGACCTACAACCGTCTGGGGTGGCTCACCTCCCTCTCACAGCCAGAAAGCGGAACGACCTCCTACAGCACTTTTACCGTGTCCGGGAATCCCACGGTCACCAGCTATGCCGGGCGCATCATCCGGATGACGCCTGATTGGATGGGGCGACCGCAGAGGGTTGTTGCCGATGACGGCAGCGTCTCCCAGACCTTCACCTACGACACGGCGGTGGGAGGTGCGGGGAAGCTGGCTTCCACCGAGGACGGCGCGGTCACAACGAGATTCTCCTACGGGGCCCCGGGAGGGCGCCTGGACAGCCTTGTCACGGTGGCCGGCCAGCAGTCCTTCACCCAATCGTTCGGCTATGACAGCTATGGGCAGCGCACCAGCGGAAATACCAGTCATGCGGCCTGGACCCAGACCTTCCACCCCGCGACAGGACTCCCGGATCAACTCGCCTACGGGGGAACCTCCGTCGCGAGCGCTCCCTGGACCAGCTATGACGCCACAAGCTGGGCCATCCGGACGATCCAGTATGGCAACGGGGCGGTCAGTTCCTTCGACTATGACTCCGATCAGACCCGGCTCCATCAGATCGTTCATGGGCTCTCCAGCGGGGGGCCTCTGGCCCAGTGGGTCTACCAGTACGACAAGGTGGGCAACCTATATCGGGAGAACGACCTGGTCACCGGATCCTTCGACCAGTACCTCTATGACGGCCTGAACCGCCTGGTTTCGGCGCTGGTGCAGAGTCCCACCTACGGAGACCAGCAGCAGGCCTTCGCCTATGACGCGTTCGGCAACCGTACCTCGAGCGCCCTGGTGGGGGTGACCGGGTGGAGTGACGCCCGTGGCACCTCCACACCCGTGACGGCCGTCTCTGCAGTGCTCGGTGATCCGAACCGCAAGGTGGCAAACACCACCTTCGATCCCTCGGATGGCGCGCTTTGGCAGAAGAACCAGCTACCGGCCACCACCAGCGCTGGAGCCCTCACGGGGGCGGTCTACGACCCCCAGGGGAATCTGGTGCAGGTGTTCGAGAGGCCGGGGGATGCCCGTCGCACCCTCACCATGGCCTATGACACGCTGGGTCGGGTCACAGCCCTCGGACGACCCGATGGCACCTCAGAACGGTATGGATACACGGCCGAGGGGCTTCGCACCCTGATCGAGGAGTGGCAGGGGCAGACCCTCGTCCGGCGGCGGTACAACCTCTACAACGACGGCCGCCAGCTGGTGAGCCAATACGAAGAGGTCCTGAGCGGGGGTCTCATCGAATCGGGGGCCCTGCCATCCCTGGCGGCTGGAACGACTGAGACTCCCATGAAGACCAGCGCCAACGCGAAGGCCCAGCCCAATCCCGCATCGAAGGCCGGAGCCGATCCGGTCATCACCTCACCTTCGGGCCCGATCACGGTCCATGTGGACCAGGCGGTGATGTTTTCCGGGAGATCTAACCAGGGGAACCGGGCGGCGTGGACTTTTGGCGATGGTGCCAATGCCAGAGGATGGAACACGAGCCACACGTACGGGGCTGCAGGCACCTACCTTGTCACCTTTTCAATCCGGGTCCCGGCCCATGCGCATGGTCGGAGGTGGGGGCATGCCGATGTCCAGGATCCGGCCCGTTCCGAGCATCCAACCGGCTGGGTGACACGAACCGCGACCGTCACGATCACGGTGCTTCCGAAGGCACCTGTCATCACCACCTTCATGGCAAGCCCGACCACCATCCCCATCGGAGAGGGCAGCACCTTGAACTGGTCCGTTTCAGGGGCGGACACCGTGACGCTGTCGGAAGGCGCTGTCGGCGCCAGCGGAGGCCGCACGGTCTTCCCTTCGGCCGAAACGAGATACACCCTGGTGGCGAGCAACGCCGGGGGAACGACCCGCGCAACGGTCACGGTGCATGTCGTGCAGGCCCCGGTCATTTCGGGCTTCGGGGCGAGTCCCGGTTCGGTTTACCAAGGGGACCCCAGCACCTTGGGTTGGGCGGTGTCCGGTGCGACGGCCCTCAGCCTTGACCAGGGGATTGGGAGCGTCTTCGGCACCTCCACCCGCCCCGTCAATCCGAGTGGCACGACGACCTACACGCTCACCGCGGTGAACAGTCTGAACGGCGTGAGCGTGACGCGCACGGCTGCCACCACCGTGACGGTGACTCCGCGTCCCACAGTTCCCGTCATAGGCTCCTTCACGGCAGATGCTGCCAGTGTGGGCGCTGGTGCCGGCACCACCCTTCGATGGAATGTCACGAATTCCGTTGGCGCCGTGGCTGTGACGTTGAGCTCCGTGGGAACCGTTGCCCAATCGGGAACCCAATGGGTGGTTCCGGCCGGTACCACGACCTATACCCTGACGGCCACCAACACCCTTGATCCGACGAAGGTAGTCTCGGCCAACGTCGTGGTCACGGTGGTCCAGATGCCGGTGATCACCTTCGGGGCCAGCGCCACCAGCCTGAACGAGGGGAACAGCGCCACCCTTGACTGGAGCATCACCAATGCTCCCACCAGCGTCAGTCTCGACCAGGGGATCGGGGCCGCCGGCGCCTCGGGTTCACTGGCCGTGACGCCCCTTACGACCACCACCTACACCCTGACCGCCAGCAACCAGGGAGGAACCGCCACGGCCCAGGTGACGATCACCGTCACCCAGAAACCCGTCATCCTCAGCTTCTCGGCCAGTCCCCCGGGCATCACCAAGGGGCGGAGTTCTGTCCTGACGTGGTCGAGCCAGGGCGGCACATCCACGACGTTGAATGGCCAGGCCATGACCGGCACGTCGGCTGTGGTAGCCCCCAGCACGAGCCAGTCCTACACTCTCGTGGTGACCAACAGCGCAGGATCCGCCACGACCCAGGTGGACGTCTCCGTCAGCGAGACGGGGGCCCTCATCTGGAAGCGGGACATCGTCTACCTGGGCACCCGGGAGGCGGCCGAGTTCGATAGCGCAGGCATCCATGTGACCCAGGTGGATCATCTGGGGAGCCCGCGCCTCGTGACGGGGGCTGGCGGGCTCGTGGAATCCCGACAGAAGTACCTCCCCTTCGGAGAACTGCTGGAACAGACCGGGCCCTACACCCCCACCAAGGGCTACACCAACCACGAGCAGACCGACACCAGCGGGCTCATCTACATGCAGGCTCGCTTCTACGTCCCCTGGTTTGGGAGGTTCGCCAGCCCTGACCCAGCGCGAGATCAGCACTTCGAGGAGACGCAGAGCTGGAATATCTACAGCTATGTGAGGAACAGCCCGATCATGAGTGTCGATCCGACAGGAATGACGACTGAGGGGAATGGCATTACTCAAGCCGTGGGCGGTGCAGAGGGAGATTTCACTAACCGAAAGAAAAATGAGGCGCAATCCGGTGGAATCCATACCGACAGCGATGGCGTCGTTCGATATATGGACACAGTTGGAGGCAATAATAACGTTTTCAAACACAACGTGACTAGCAAGCAGTTCCTAGATCCAGTCGGTGGTGGCTTCAACCTTGGACTAGGTACAAAGGTTGGAACCCTACCTGATAATACAAGCGTGCAGCCTGGAGATACGCTCAATCTTGGTGCGCTTCGCGGAGGGGGTGAAAAGCGTAAGTTACTGCTTGTAACTATGACGCTAGGTGAAGGCACACCATACGGACATGGGCGGCAAACCCCGGGCGCTACTGGTCAGTTTGATTGTAGTGGGTTCGTCAAATGGGCATTTCGCGGTGCCGGGGTAAAATTGAATCTTGGTCCTGGAACTAGTGGGGCTACCCAAATAATTAATGGGGCGGGGGTAAGAAAGATTACCAATCCTGTGGCTGGAGATCTGGCCTATTGGAGTAAGCCATACCCGCACATTATGATTGTCTCGGGCCCCGGAATGGTATACGGGGCAAGTAAGCCGGGCATCTCTATCCAGGAACGCCCTGAACGCTACTTTGGTAGACCCACCTATTACAGAGTTGGAGCACTTGGTGAGTAATCTTAGAATTCAAAAAGTAATTGCGATACTGCTTCTCGTGGTTGTGGCGCCCCTTGATGCGCAACAGTCCCCAGGCGTTGATCCTAGATCCACCGTAGAAGCCTTCTGTAAGGCGGAGTTTGATGGGAATGAGGACGCCTATACAATGGTGACTCTTTCTAAGGGCCAGCAAGCCAAGTTTCGCAAGGAACTTGGGAATGAAAAAGTGAGCGTTGGAAACATGATCGCTATTCCGTTCAATTGCGCACCGTTGATGATTGTGAGTTCTTACAGAGTAATAGGGATAAGGACTCATGGTGCAACCGCAACTGCAGAAGTCGAGTATGACGTGGTTGGGGAGTTCAAAAGAGATCGTGAAGGCGTATGCGCAAGCACTCTGACATCCTACAAGTGCAAGAAAGTGAATGAAATATTGAAGCTTCGTTACAGCGATGGAAAGAATGGGATGGGTTGGATTCGTGGCATAGCGTGGTATCTGGAAGATCCGCCAATCCCAAAGGTGTCCATCGTCGCAATGGAGCGGATTTGTCAAAAGGAATTGGATAAATATAAATTGATTGAGGGGAGAGCTGAGAAAATGTCAATCAAGGTTCCATCCAATATTTTATTGGGGATTTCAACATTTCAAAAAAAAATAGAGAGTCTAAGGTTACTAAAATAACAACAACGAAGATCGTGGATCTAAATATGTCGTGAGAGGAGGGGCGTGAGTAACATTCAATAATTGGCTGTATTTAGGCGTGAAATAGGTTCACCGGTAAATTTATTATAATTTAATTTAAATCCGTTCTGTAGTTTTTGTGTACATGGCAAATCGGTGCTTTATCCGGGTTGAGCTGGGGGGCATGGTTATCACACGGCGGCCCTCGCAAAGACAACCCGGATGGACTTCTGCAACTCAGCAATGACCTCCCTAGGATTCCGAGTGTTGTTGGCTAGTCGAGCTCTATGCCAAGGACGATCGTCGACAAGCTGGCCCAAGCAGCGGTCACCCAGCTCCCAGGTCTGAAGAATTGCCCTAAGGAACCATTCGAGGAAGATACGGGGATTGCAGGCGGTCTGGATCAGTTTAATCATCCTGACCGCGCCCAAGAAGAAAGAGGTTCGAAAGTTCCAGGGGTTCTTCGGTCGCGCATTAGGGGCTTTTCATTTCCCCAGCGCAGGCAAATATATGACTTCTTGAGTCCCTGGCCGATAATGCCTTCGAGGTCGAACCATGGATCGAGGCAGTTTCCTGGGGGTGGTGCTGGGCTTCCTGCTGTTGGGGGTGGCCATCGGTCTGGGGCCGAATCCGCGGATCTTCTTCAATCCG
>JAKBES010000146.1 GCA_021833665.1 Acidobacteriota bacterium | reverse complement strand
GAGGACGGAGGCCCCTTCATCACCCTGCCCATGGTCTTCACGAAGGACCGCCATTCCGGCAAGCGCAACTGCGGCATGTACCGCATGCAGGTCTACGACGCCACCACCACGGGCATGCACTGGCAGATCCACAAGCAGGGCGCCAAACACGCGCGTCAGGCCCTGCGTAAGGGCGAGAAGATGGAAGTGGCCGTGGCCATCGGCTCCGATCCGGCCACGTACTTTTGCGGCGCCATGCCCCTGCCCGACGACGTGGACGAGATGCTCCTCGCGGGCTTCATCCGCAAGGAAGCCGTGGAGATGGTGCCCTGCGAGACGGTAGACCTGGAAGTCCCCGCCAACAGCGAGTTCGTCCTCGAAGGCTGGGTGGACCCGGCCGAGATCAAGCGGGAAGGCCCCTTCGGCGACCACACGGGCTACTACTCCCTGGCCGACGACTACCCCGTCTTCCATGTGGAGTGCCTCACGCGGCGCAAGGAGCCCGTGTACGTCCACACGATCGTGGGGCGGCCGCCCATGGAGGACGCCTTCATGGGCTACGCCATTGAGCGCGTCACCCTGCCCATCATGAAGCGCCAGATGCCCGAAGTGACGGACATGCACATGCCGCCTGAAGGCGTCTTTCACAACCTCATGATCCTCGCCATCGACAAGCAGTACCCCGGCCACGCGCGCAAGATCATGCACGCCGTCTGGGGCCTGGGCCAGGCCATGTTCACCAAGGTCATCATCGTGGTGGACAGCGACGTGAACGTCCAGAGCATGAGCGAGGTGGCCTGGCGGGTGCTGGCCAACATCGATCCGGGCCGCGACCTGGAGCTCGCCCGCGGCCCCGCCGATGCCCTCGAGCACGCCTCCCAGTACTTCGCCTACGGAGGCAAGGTGGGCATCGACGCCACGCGAAAGTGGAAGGGCGAAGGCTTCGACCGCGACTGGCCTGAGGTCCTGACCATGCCCGCCGAAGTAAAAACCAAGATGGGCGCCTTGTGGACTGCGCTGCGCAAGAACGGGGGCTAGCAGGCTGCTAGCGGCGGATCACGGCGGGACCGCACCGAGGCTCGGAGTGGGCTTCAAAGGCCCCGCGCAGGTCACAGGCCGCCGCCGAGGTGGATTTCGTAGAACAGGGTTCGCCCGATCACCTCCGAGAGGGCGGCCATGGCAAAGGCCGCCAGAACCGCGGGACCGGCCGCCGCGTCCCACAGCACCGCCACCGCGCAGGCTACGGCGGCGGCGCCCAGAAGCAGCATCCGGGCCGCCAGCCACGCCCGCTCTCCGCTGATCATCCTCATGGCCGCTTCCTTCGCTTCCCGCGGCCCGTTCACCAGCCCGCGAAGCCACAAGGAAAGGGCCATCGTCTGGAGGAAGACGCCTCCCAAGGCCGCCATGGCCAGCATCCCGAGGGCGGTGCCGCGCGCCTCCTCCGAAACATCCCGCCCCATCTGCAGCGACGAGGCGGCCCCCAGACAGCCCAGCACGAGCGCGGGCAGGACGAAGGCCGCCTGACTCCACGGGCTGTCCCAAGCCGGCGCCGTCCGCAGGCGGTAAGCCATGGACATGGACGCGAGAAGCAGGAGCCCCAGGGCCAGCGTGGCCGCGGGGAGAAGCCGCCCCCGCCCCGCCCCGCCCAAAGCGTCCACGGAGGGAGGCAGGGCGGCTCCAGCCACGAGGGCACCGAGGAAGAGAACCGCCGAGAGCACTTCCCTGCTCAGCCAGGACCGGCGCGCGTTCGTCACCGCGCGCCATGCGTTCCCCTTGCGGCCCAGGTGCAGGAAGGAGGCGGCCAGCCCCAGGGCCATGGCCGCCGCGGTCGCGGTGAAGGCGGGCCCGGTCCAGGCACCGGCAGCAAGGCTGCCCTCGCGGCCCTCCGTCCAGATCCTCACGATCCAGAGGGCCCAGGAGGCGCCGACGGCGCACTGGGACAGGAGAGTGAAGGCAACCAGGGACGGCTCTCTCATGGCCGGCCCACCTCCTCCCCGTTGGCCACCCGGCCCTGACTCCGCGCCCGCCCGGCCTGTGGATGCCCGGTGACTCGCAGGCCCGGCAAGGTAGGCGACGGATCGGGGAGCGGGTAAGCGGAAGCCTCCCCGTATCTGGCCTCCATGTCCTCCCTGGGCCCAAAGTCGAGGGCCCGCATGGGACACGCGGCCACGCAACTGGGGGGAAGGCCCGCGTCCAGGCGGTCGACGCACGCCGTGCACTTGGTCATGACGCCCCGGGCGTCGTCGAACTGGGGGGCACCGTAGGGGCAGGCCCACGAACAGTAGTGGCAGCCCATGCAGCGGTCGGAATCCAGGAGGACGAGGCCGCCCGGCCCCTCGTGGCACGCGCCCGTGGGGCAGACCTCGGCGCAGATGGGCTGCTCGCAGTGGTTGCACGACACGGACAGGGAGTAGGCGAAGACGTCCTGCCGCCAGGCGGCGCCGTCCCGCCACCACCCTCCGCCGCTGACCTCGTAGACCCTCCGCCACAGGACTCCCACGGGAAGCCCGTTGTGGTCCTTGCACGCGGCTTGGCACGCCTTGCAGCCCGTGCATGCGGCGCTGTCGGCGTGGAAAGCATAGGGGCCCCGCGCCCTCATCGATCCACCGCCGCCACCTGGGCCATGGCCGTGTGCTGGGCCGTCCCGAAGGCCAGGGGCGTCCAGCGCTCGCTCGTCAGGACGTTCACGCAGCCCCGGCCGTCCAGGCCCCGCGCGTCGGGAGACCACCACGCACCCTGAGGGATGTCGATAACGCCGGGCATGATCCGCGGCGTGAGGCGGCAGGTGAGGAGGGTCTCGCCGCGTCCGTTGAAGACGCGCACCCTGTCTCCGTCCCTCACGCCCCGAGGCTCGGCATCCACGGGGTTCATGAAGACGCGCTGAGGGAAGGCCTCCTCCAGCCAGTCGTTGTTGTCGTGGATGGAATGGACCCTGTGGAGGGTGTGGTGGCCGATGACCTGAAGGGGATACTGCTGAGCCTGCGCTCCCTCCGGCCCCTCCTCCTCCGGGATGTATTTAGGCAGGGCCGGGATGCCTGCGGGATCGCCTCGCCTGAGCAGGTCCGCGGAGAAGATCTCGACCTTTCCCGAGGGCGTGTCCAGGGGGAACCGCCCGGGATCGCGCCGAAACTCCTTGAAGGCCACGGCGGGATGCTCCACGGGGGGCGCCCAGACTCCCAGGTTCCGTTCCACGAACTCGTCCAGGGTGGGCAGGCCGGGAAAGCGCGTTTCGCGCCACCGGTCCAGGCACCACTCCACCCAGCCGCGCTCGTCCCTCCCTTCCGTGAACGCCTCGCCCACGCCCAGTCTTCGAGCCAGGCCCGCGCAGATGTGGTAGTCGCTCCGGCACTCCCCGGGCGGCTCCACGAGCTTGGGAAGGAGGAACACCTCGTCCCCGTACTTCCAGCCGTCCGCCGCGCCCCACGTCTCGAAGTGGGTGCACGCGGGCAGGACCACGTCCGCGAAGCGGGCGGTGGGCGTGAGGAACTGGTCCTGCACGGCGATGAATTCCACGAGGGACTCGTCCCGCAGGATGGCCGCCGTCCGGTTCACGTTGGCGTGCTGGTTCACCAGGGCGTTGGAGGCCACGGCGTAGATGAGTTTCACGTCGGAGGGGAGCCTCCTGCCGTCCCGGGGTGCGGCGAGGGACGGCAGGGGCGCGTCGTGGCCGCGCAGGCCCTGGTCCGTCCATACCACGCCCTCGCCGGCTCCCATCTCCCTGCCTCGCAGGACGGCCTCCGTCCAGAGAAAGCACGGGATGGATGCCCCCACGGGATTCTCTCCTGAGGGAAAGAGCGTCCAGTGCGGCCCGCCGTCGGGGGCCTGGAGGCCCAGGCCGCTGGCCCAGCCCCCCGGCACGCCCACGTTCCCCGCCAGCGCCGCCAGGACGCATCCCGCCCGCACCACCTGCTCCCCGTAGGCCCGGCGCTGCATGCCGTAGCCCTGGTAGAGGACGCCTGGGCGCAGCGTGGCATACTCCCTGGCGAGGCGGGCGATGGTCTCGCGCGGGACGGCGGTGATGGGCTCGGCCCATTCGGGGGTCTTGGGCACGCCGTCCCGCACGCCCATCAGGTAGTCGCGGTAACTCTCCTCGCCCTCGCATCCCTCGGGCATCTGGCCAGGGTCGAATCCCACGCAGTGCGTGCGGACGAACGGCGCGTCGTAGAGGCCCTCCGTCACCATGACGTAGGCCATGGCGCTCATCATGGCCGCGTCCGTGCCGGGGCGTATGGGCACCCACTCGTCCGCCAGGGCGGAGGCGGAGAGGCTGTGGCGGGGGTCGATGCAGACCACCCTCGCGCCCCGCTCCCGGGCCAGTTTCACGAAGTAGTCGCTGTTGGTCCCGTCCCGCATCTCCGCGGGGTTCCATCCCCACATGAGGATGATGCGGGCATGAAGCCAATCCTGTCGCTGGTTGCCCGTCGTCAGGGTCCCGTAGACCGTGGGCGTGGCCACGTTGATGGCGGCCCAGGAATAGCTGTTCCAGATGCCGAGGCATCCCCCGAAACAGTTCATGAGCCTCCGGGCCACGTGGGAGCCCGTGGTCTGGCCGTAGGAACCCGTGCCGTAGGGCACGAAGAGGGCTCCGTTGCCGTAGGTGTCCCGGACCCGGCGCATCTCACCCGCCACGAGGTCCAGGGCTTCGTCCCACCCGATGCGCTCGAAGCGCCCCTCTCCCCTCGGCCCCACCCGCTTGAGGGGGTGCATAAGACGGCCGGGATGATACTGGCGCCGCAGGTAGGAGCGCCCCCGCACGCAGGCCCGAAGCTGGGGCGCCGCCAGCGTGTCGGGGCGGTCGTCCGTGTCCAGGGAAAGGATGCGGCCATCCTTCACGTGCGCCAGGAGAAGGCACCGCCCGCCGCAGTTGTGCGCCGGACAACCCACGCGCACGATCTGCTCCTCCGGATCCATTCCCGTGGCGCCACCTGGGGCGGCGGGGTGCCTGCTCGGACTTCTGAAGATGGACACCAGGCTCCTCTTCATCCCTCTCGTCGCTCCTCGAACGCTGCACGCTCTCGCGCCGCAGGCGGTGATGATGACGCCTCCGCGGGCGCCGTAGCAAGGGGTGGGCCAGGGCACCCACCGCGCCCTTGACTTCCTGTCAAGTTAGTACTAAATTATTAGTATGACAAACGAAGGGACCAAACCTCTGACCGACTCGGAACTGGAGATCATGGAGGTGGTCTGGGCCCTAAAGCGGGGCACCGTACGCGAGGTGTACGAAGTCCTGCTCAGGCACCGGAAAGTGGCCTACACCACCGTCATGACCATGATGGGCATCCTGGAAGGCAAAGGGCACCTGCGCCGCCAAAAAGAGGGGCGGGCCTTCCTCTACATCCCCACGCGGCCGCGCCAGAAGGTCATCGCCTCCATGGTGGAGGAGTTCGTCTCCCGGGTGTTCAAGGGGTCGGCGGGACCTCTCGTGGCGGGCCTCCTCAAGGACAAAAAGCTCTCTCCAGAGGAAGTGGCGGAAATCGAACGGCTGCTGAAGGAGAACTCATGAGCGCCTCCGGTGCCGTCGTCAACCTCTGCGCTTACGTCCTCCAGACCTCCCTGCTCCTGGCCGTGGGCCTCGTTCTGCCGGTCCTGTTCAGGCTTCGGGACCCGCGGGTTCGGTACAGGTACTGGATGACCCTCCTGGCCGTCTCTCTCCTTCTGCCCCTCCTTGTCCTGCCCATCATGGGCCGCCCGGCCCAGGGCGCGGCGAGCGCCACGGCCTACGTGGCCGGGGCCATGACCATGACGGTGCAGCCCGGGGCCCAGCCCTTCTCCCCGTGGCCGTGGGTTTTGGGATTCTTAACTGCCGTGGCGGCGGCGCGCTTCCTCTGGATTCTCGTGGGGTTGTTCAGGTTGGAAGGGATGCGTCGGAGCAGCCCCGTGCTCCATCCCCTGCCACCGTCCGTCCAATCAGAAGTGGCTGAATTGCGGATCGGCACCGAATTCAGAATCTCCGAGGAAGCCCGCAGCCCCCTCACCTTCGGCTGGCGCCGCCCCGTCGTCCTGCTGCCCGCGGGGTTCGATACCCTGAACTCCGAGGCCCAGCGGTGCATCGCTTTGCATGAACTCCTCCACGTGAAGCGGGGCGACTGGCCCGTGATCCTCGTGGAAGAGTTCATCCGTTCTCTCCTCTGGTTCCACCCCGCCGTGTGGCTCGTGCTCGACCGCATCGCGCTGAGCCGCGAACAGGTGGTGGACCGGGAGGTCGTCCGCCTCACCCACGAGCGGGCGGCCTACATGAACACCCTCGCGGCCATGGCCCGCCACCGGCAGAGCGCCGGGGCGGTGGCGTATCTCCCCTTTTTCCACCGGAGCCACCTTCTGCAGAGGCTGGCTCTCCTGACCAAGGAGGTGTCCATGTCGAAGTTGAGATTGGGGCTCGCCGTCTCGGGCTCCGTGGCCGTCCTGGTCTTCGCCGGGGTCGTCGCCACGAGGGCCTTTCCGCTTGTGGGTCAGCCGGGCGATGCCCCCACCGCAGAATCGGCGCTGGAAAGTTCGACCTCTCCGAGCCAGTCCGCCGAACCAGCGGTTTATCAGATTGGAACCAAGGGTCTCACAGAGCCCAGGCTGATTAAAAGGGGCGAGTTCGTACGCCCGCCGGGGGCGCCGCCGAAGAATGTCGAGACCCTGGTCGTCTTGGGCCTCGTGATCAATGAGCGGGGCGTGCCCACCGAGATCAAAGTCCTCAAGTCCGATAACGACCTTCTAAGCGCCGAAACAATCAAGGGAGTCTCCCAATGGCGCTGGGATCCCGCCAAGCTGGACGGAAAGCCCGTCAGCATTCGGTGGATCATCACGGTCTTATGGGGAGACAAGGCAGCCGCGCATCAAGGTTCTGAGGCCCTGAAGCAATTGTCTCCACCCGTGGCACCCATTCCTGATGAGCACGGCGTCTATCCCATGGGTTCGATCCCGCCGCCCAAGATGCTCAAGCAGGTCACTCCCGACTACCCGCCGGAGGCGAAAGAGAAAGGGATCGGCGGCAAGGTTGTCATTCAGGTCGTGATCAATGAGCGGGGCGAACCGACTCAGGCGAAGGTGCTCAAGTCAGACAACGAGATCTTCAACGCCGCGGCTCTTGCTGCGGTTTCACAGTGGCGATTCGAGCCCCCCATGTTTGATGGCCTTCCCGTCAAGGTTGACTGGATAATCTCAATCAAGTTCATGCCAGCACCGTAGCCTACAACCTGGGAGGGGCCGCCTTGCGACGGCCCCTCCCCCTTCTCTTCAATCGCCTTGCGTCTTGCGTCTTGCGCCTAGCGGTCAGCGGTGGAGATGCCGGACTCTCACCGATCCGTCCGGCGCCGTGAGGACCTCCACCTGGTCGCCGGGATAGAAGGCTTCGTCGGCCTGCTGGACGATGGCCAAGAGCCTGCCGTTGTCCAGCCGCACGTCGATTTCGAGGCCGTTTCTCTGCGTGGCGTCCTTCTCGATGGCGTTGCCCGCCAGGCCTCCGAGGATGGCCCCGGCCACGGAAGCCAGCGCCGAACCTGAACCCTCGCCGACGGTGGACCCCGCGATGGCGCCCACGGTGGCTCCGGACACGGCGCCCACGCCCGTCTGCGTGCCCTGGATCTGCACGTTCCGGACGGACTCCACGACGCCTCGATGGACGGTCATGGGCTGGCGCGTATCGTACCAGCCGTAGCTCCTGCCTGAATAGTTCTCGGCGCACCCGGCGAGGGACAGAGCGGAAATCAGACCCAGCACACCCACTGCACGTCGCGCACGCCTCATGGCTTCAACTCCTCGACTCACTGACTTAACCTTCCTCTCGGCCCGGCAATTCCTTGGCTAAACGGAAAGGCCGCCTTGTGAGGCGGCCATCCGTCACGATCGAAGGAGCCCCGGTCACTTGCCTTGCTTTTCCTTGAGCTGCTGGAGCTCGTCCTCGGTGAGCGCGGGGTAGAGCCCCTTGGTTCGGTCCTTGCGGACGGCCTGGTCGTAGGCGAGAAACTCGTAAATTTTGTTGGCGTCCTCGAGGGAAATCCCGTATTCGGGCTTTTTCATGACGGTGCCGACGTACCGGGCCCAGAAGGACGCGGGCATGGAGGTGTTCAGGCACCTGGCCAGGGTGTGGCACTTGCCGCACTGCTTTTCCACGACCTTGTAGTCCGCTTGAATGTTGGAAGGGTAATCCGTGACGTCCGCCTGAGCCGGCCCCTTGTCCTGGGGAAGAACCAGGCCGCCAGAAGGCTGGGCGGTCCCTGCCGCCACCGTGGCCACGACCGCCAGCGCCCCCGCGCACAGTAGGGCAAGTCCAGAGCTGCTTTTCATGCTGTTCCTCCAGGACCAGGGGCACCCAGGCCACGTGCCTGCCGCCGTCCTCGCCAGCGAGCCATTATACCCATCGGCGCTCTCGGCGCAACCTGCGGCAGGCACCTGGTCCTAGGAACCATGGACTCACCAGATCTGGCACATCTTGTCGGCCGCCCGGACCATGGTGTCGCCGCTCTTGCATCCGAAGGCCTCGTAGAAGGCCGGCATGTCGCTCAGCGTTCCGTTGACCCGGTACGGTGCCGCGGGATGGGGATCCACGGTGGCGAGCATGCGGGCCATTTGCGGCCGGATGCTGCTGGCCCACACGTTGGCGAAGCCGAGGAAAAAGCGCTGGTCGCCCGTGAATCCGTCCACCACGGGAGCGGGCTTGCCCTGGAGCGCCATGTGATAGGCGCGGTAGGCGAGGGTCACTCCGCCCAGATCGGCGATGGCCTCGCCCTCCACGAGCTTGCCCTGGAGGTGCAGGTCGCCGTCCACCACGAAGGCGGAGGCCTGGTCGGCGATGCATTCGCCCCGGGCCTTGAAGTTCTTGAGGTCCTCGGGCGTCCACCAGTTTTTGAGGTTGCCCTCGCCGTCGTACTGGCTACCTTGGTCGTCAAAGCCGTGGGTGATCTCATGGCCGATGACCGCGCCGATGCCGCCGTAGTTCAC
>JAKBES010000145.1 GCA_021833665.1 Acidobacteriota bacterium | reverse complement strand
AAAAGCGGTTGCAGGCTTCCTCGAATTTGGCACTCATCTGCGTTCGCCTGTCCAGGTAGCGGCCCTCCCGCTTGGCGGTCCTGATCTTCTCCAAGTAGGTTCTCGCCTCATTCTTGGTCCTCGCGATGTTGCGGTGGTACTTGCCACTCGGATCTTTGAAACTCCAGAGCCATCGGCCATCGGGCAGTGGCTTCAAGCCTCGTTCTTTATGCTCCGCCATGGCGTCTTCCTCCTTTCGGCATGGCTTGGAGCATCAGGGCGTGTTCATTATAGGGCGCCATGGCGGATCGCTTCCACCAAGGCAGCCCCCCTGCCCGGTTGAGAGCTCGATTCGAGATCCCTCACGTGTCGTTCGACCGAGGACTGCCAGAACCTGAGGAGGCGCCCCATTTTCAGATAAGGGATCTGCCGCCTGGAGACGCGTTGGTAAACGGACCACTCCGTCACTTTGAGGTATTCAGCCACCTCCCTGACGGTCATCAGCTCATCGTCGGGATTCAATTCCTGGGCGTTGGACTTCATTCATCCTCTCCTAATTGAGATGCGGCCTCGTGAGGTCCACGAGGATGGGTTTGTGGCAGTACTTGGAGAGTTGGAGCCATGCACCGCGCTCCAGGCCTCCGGTGAGGGAGATTTCTCTGGGTCGGACCACCGGCACGGACTCCTCCCTCGCGCTCAATGTCCCGCCTTGGGTGGTGTGGTGCTGGCCACGCGTGGCCGTGGATGAGATGGTACGGGTCCAGACGCGGCGCTCGCCCAGGCTCTCCGAAAGCCAGCGGGACGTACTGGAGCTGGCTCCATGGAGGATGTACCGGTCCTGGCAGTTGCCCCAGATGCTTGCCCGCGCTTCGTGGTGTATCTGGTCCACGTCCTGGAGGATGATGACCGACACCGCGCCGGCGGAGCGGGACACGCTGATGAAGCGCTCGGTTTGTTTGTGGTCCATGGCCAGCTTGCTGAACTCGTCCAGAATCAAGAACAGCCGCCCGCCTTTGTGGCCATAGCGCTGGTGGAGCTGGTGCTGCATCAGGCGGACGGCCATGGCGGCGAGCGTCTCTCCCGCGAGGCCCATCCTCATGGGCGCCGCGAAGACCAAGCAGGAAGGCTTCTCCATCAGCCGGGACAGGCGGAAATCGGCATCCTGGCCCGTGACCCGCTGAATGGCGGGATGCGCGAAGGCGTCCAGCTTGTTGCGAACCCCTTGGATGCGCTCCGTAAAGGTGTACTTCCGACTGTCCGTGGAAGCCTTCAGATCGGCCTCGATGCGCGCGAGGGTCTCCTGGTCCGCCGTGTCCTTGATGAGGTCCAGGGTTTCTTCGAGGTGCTGCTGGGAGAGAAATAGGTCGTGCAAGGCCTTGAGGCTGGGCGCTTGGAGGTGCCCCACGGCCCGGACCCCAGCCTTGAGGATGCGAAGGTCCAGGAGGTCGAAGTATTGGTACGTCCCGCCGTTGACCTCTCCGTAGATGGCTTCCGCAATGGCCTCTTGGCTTTCCTCATAGTCCGCGGTTCCTTCGACGGGCTCCATCATGGGGTTCCAGCGAACCGACGCCCGGCTCAGCGGATTGAACACCCAGAGACCCGGCGCCTCGGGACCCCCGAAACCGAGCCGGATGTGCTGGGCCATGTCGCCTTTGAAGTCCAGGACAAAGACCGACTGTCCTTGGATGGGAAGTTCCCTGCTCCACGGCAAGGCCAGCGACGTGGTCTTACCAGAGCCCGTTGGAGCAACCACGAGGGTCTGCTGGAGCTTGGTAATCTCGGGCGCCACGAAGTAAGAGGTAGCACGCCCGTCGTTATAGAGGCGGCCGATGCAGATCCGCCCCTTGAGATCCTTGGATGTACTTGCGGGCCAGTGGGACGACTTGACGAGAAGCCCGGCACGCTTGAGTTCCGCCAGGTTCGCCGCGCCCGAGAGGTCCATGAGGTCGAAGGCATTCGGCTGGTTCAAGATGTCGCTTGCCCGCAGGTTCGCTCCTCTGACTCGGATGAAGCCGACGAGAAACGCTGTCGCGGCTAACCCCAGGAGTGCCGTCACCCTCCACCAAACCTGTCCGAAAGGCGATAGGGTTGAAGGCAGGAGCAACTGGGGCAGAAGGTAGGCGAGGCCGAGCAAGAAGACGATCCCGACGGCCCAGTAGGCCGCGCTGTGGCTATCCTTCCACAGGCCTTTGCTCATGCCGTAAACCACCGGCGCCAGAGCGAGGGCAGAGGCGCACAGCAGGAAGAGCATCGGCTTAGCCAGGAAGGGATTTAGGACGATTTTGGTGAGGGCGTTGTGGTCCCACACCAGAAGCTTGCCAATGAAAGCCGCTTTCGTGCCTCTGGCCGCATGAAGATAGGCCTCCACTTCGAAAGCCCCGCCGATCCAGAGTCCGATGGCGAGGACGAATCCCCCCATCAAAATGAGCGTGCGCTCGAAGTCCTCCGAATGATGCTCAAGCCGAGGTTGTGCGGTTCTGGACATTAGAACTCCCGTGGTTCGAGTGGCCGGTCCTTGGGCTACCACCGTTCCGCCCGGTCCTCGTGGCCTTCGTGGTGACGGGGCCGCTCCTGTCTGAGGTCCTCCCGAGTGGGTAGGCCCTCGCCGCCCCTGGCTCCGTGGTGCTCTCTCGTGGCTGATTCGACCTGGCGCATGAGTGTGGTTACAAGGCCGCCCGCCTCCCGTCCCGCCGCCCGCGCCAGGCTGGGGCCCACGGTCCGCTCCGCATTCTCCTGGAGGCGGCTGCCGATGCGGTCAGGCGCGCCACGATAGAGGCGATCGGCGTCCACGTCTCGGTGGCTCAATCCGTGTTGGTCCTTGAAGGAGAATCGGTAGAGCCCGTCCTCTCCAAGCTTGGCCACCACGCCCTTGCCCCCCAGGGCTTCACGGAAGGCTTCATGGTTCTTGGCGTCCCTGAGGGACTCGATGATCCGGCCCCGCAAATCCTGCTGCCAGGAGTAAGGCCTTGCCTGCTCTTCCTTGAGGCGGCGGCGGTATCCTTCGGGGTCCATGCGGAGCTGTTCCTTTTGCTGGCCGAACTTCTCGACCAGGTGGGCTCGCTGGTAGGTTTCTCCGAGCCTGCCTTCGCGGGAGGCGCGGTGCTTCCCGCCCCGGTCGGCCATGCTGTAGCTGTACTTCTCCCCCCGGATGCGAAGCTCAACGCCGCGCTCTTTGAGCCGTGACTTGAACTCCTCTTCGGAAAACGCGCGGCGACCCGCTTCCCGGATGCGGTCCTGCATGTCCAGCTTCCAGGAGTAGCGGTCGCCTCCCCGTTCCGCCTGTCGGATGAACTTGTCGGAGGGCCGGTGAGGGTCCCTCACCCGGTCCAGCTCCCTCTGGATGCCGTGGTTTCGCGCCAGCCGGTCGTTCGCGTCCCGAAGGCGGTCCAGATTGTGGTTGTCGTCGTTATATTTGCGGCCGTCCTGGTCGGTGGCGTTCCACATGACGTGAGCGTGGGGATGGCCCTTTTCTCCATGGACTACGACCAAGTAGTCGTACTTCTGCGCGATGCCTACCTCTTTTGCCCACTCCTCGCCGTAGTCCCGAATACGGGCGAAGTCCGGCCCTCCTTCTGGCTTGGCCAGGTCTCCAAGATCGTGGCGTTCAAAGCTCAAGGCGACGTGGTAATACTCCCGCCCCCCGTGCTGACCGAATTGTTCCCGGGTCGCCTTGAACTCCCGCTCGACAGCTTCGGCGTCTTGGCCGCTCACACTTCCACCGAGAGCCTGCACTCGATTTCCGGCCTCGTTCTGGTTAAGGAGATAGGAGACCATCTTGGAGCTTTCCCCCCCGTGAGAGATCTTGAGGACCGGCATCGTCTAGTGGAGAAGGACCCTGAGGAGTTCGTTGACCGAGGCCCTGAGTGCCTCCACAGCCTGGAGGTATGCCCGGCCCATGTTGGCCTGCCGGGCGAGCTGGTTGAGATTGCCTCCGAAGCCACGGACGGCCCGGTAAACTTCTTTGGGCAACTGCGGCACCGGCTTCAGGCAGGAGCCCATCGATAGTTCACGAACGAAGCAAGCGGGTCTCATGTTCGCGATGGCCGCTTGCTGCCGGATGTGACCCAGTTCCTCGGTGGAGAGGCGAAGAGTCAGACGGTGGGGGCGTCTTCTTTGAATGTGGTCACTCGGGCTCACGGCTGGACTCCTTCATCTCCAACGGGGCGTCGGGGCGAAGCCCTGACATATGGCCGGCACAGGGGAGACCCCCGTCAGATGCCGGCCTGGAATGGCGCCCAAGTGGGCGACCATTCCGGTGCTTGCGCTCCTCTCTTCGTGGGTCATTCCCCCCAGGTCGTCGTCGCCTGTCTTCGATGCTGCACTGGATGGTTTGGCCGTCGGAGCAGGTCATGGAGTGCCTCCCCAGCGCCGGGAAAAGCCCCCTCGACCCGCCACAAGCGCCACCGCCAAGAAAACACTGGACTTCCAGCCGTAGACAAAGCGCCACCCGAAGGACCCCGGTGGCGGGTTGAAGTGGCTTGCAAGTGCTTTGGAATGAGTCCGGTGGCACTTGTGGCGGTTCCCTTTTTCGATGGAAGAAGTTGGAGTCATGGTTCCGCCACCTCGCTGACACTGGGCGATTTTGCATCCGCCACATCCGCCACCGCTTTGATTTCATTAGAGTAATCAGCAGCATACTCACCGATTTTTCCCTTTTCGGGGGCGGATTGAATTTGCCCGTAAGTGATTTGGGCTGTGGCCGGTGGCGCTTGTGGCGGTTCCGGAGGGAGATACCGGGAAAAGGCGTCGTGGAAGCTGTCTCGGAGGTAGCCCCGGTGAGTGGCCCCCTCCTGCTTCCACTTGATCGGACTGATGCCGAAGGGCTGGAGAAGCATCGCTAGCTGGCGGGCGCTCAGGGGAGTTCGCTCTCGCCATTCGGGCCACGGGCGCTCTTCCATCCGGTGGAGCTGGGCGAGGATGTCTTCAGACGCGAGCGTGGGGCCGCTCCGAGTTCGGAAGAGTGTCCGGATGTCCCCCAGCAAGGTGATGCCGTAAGAGTTGTCCTCCACCGTCGACGCATTTAGCCGGCTAGCGCTCTCGCGCGCTCGCCGGGGCCAGTCGTGCCCGATGAGGTCGGCGATGGCCAGAAGAGGGCGCCAGTTGTCCCGCGCTCGGTCCCGAGTAATGCAGTCCGGGATCTGAGGATCAAAGAAACGAAGGTCCTCCAGGTGGTCGCTCGCCCAGCGGGCGGCCATGCTTCTCAGGTCCTCCATGTCGTTCAGGCGGTGAAGCTGGAGCCTCTCAATAAACTCGCCACGAGCCCGTCGCCGCATGCGGATGGTCACGGAACGGTCGGCCAGGGTGGGAGGCAGCTCTCCGATGAGGGCGATGGCTTTGGGTGTCCATGTGCTGAACATACGGACCTGGAGGTCGTCGCCGGCCACGCGAGTCACGTAGGCTTGGGTCCGCATGTGTCCGCTGTTGAGGATGCCCCTTAGCCCCTCCGAATCAGATAGAAAGGTGTCGGCTTCGTCCAGGAGGAGGCAAGGCCTGTAGTAGTCCGTCACGCGGAAAACAGCCGACGGCGTGATGTTGGCCGACGTGAGAGGTCTGGGTACCAAGGCGCTGAGCAGGGCAAGGGCCGTGCTCTTGCCACACCCCTTGTCGGGGCTCGTGAAGGCTAGAATGGGCGAGATCTCGAAGGCGTCGTGCGCGTGCGTGAAAAGGGCCCAGAGGACATAGGGCACCAACTGGTCCGGGGTGAGCGCGAGAAATCGTCCGACCGTCTGCTCCAGAGAGGCAAGAAGAGTGGCCCCTTCTACCTGCTCGGGCCAGAGGTCTGGGTCCTGAAGGCCCATGCGCCGTTCGTCGCCGCTCTTGGCGACGGGCATGGCTGCATCCACCAGACGGCCCGGGCTAGTGAATCCCAGTTCTCGCAAACGCCGCATGGCACCTTCGCGGGCGAGTTCCCGGGAGACTTCGTCCATCCCCTCCAGCGCCTGGCGGAAGTGGTCCAAAGCACTCCGCACCTCGGTCACCGAGGGTTGTTCGTTCAACTGGTTGAGGCGGGAGAGGGCCTCTTCGTGCGTCGCGGGCACTTCCGCCTGGGAGGCCGCGAGCGCCGTGAGGTTCCCCATCCGGGCCGTCATCGGCGGCCTCGCCGCCGGAGCTCGGCTCCCGCGATGGAGTCGATGGTCCGCATCATCTCCGACTCCGTGAGAGGTGGATTGCAGTTGGCTTCGTTCCAGATCTTGAGCAGCCCTATGCTGACGTAGGGGTCCACGCGATGACGGAAAAGGTGCCCCGCCAGCCGGGCCAGGCTGGTATTGCGCTGGCCCTCGCGGACCCCCGTCAAGACAAGGGTGCTGATCGGGTTCTTGGGGAAGGGAGCCAGGACGCCCTTGTCGGGCCGGGTGACCCTCTCCATAAGCCAGTCGGGCATGGGCGCCGGCTCCAGGTACATGAGGTGGTAGGCACCGTCCCACGTGTACCGGCGCCCGCTGGCGTGGAGCGATGGCGGCGCCACAATGTAACCCCCGTCTCCTCGCACATCCAGACCCGGGCCTAAGGCACTTGCCGAATTGGGCACACGATGGCCAGGGTGACGGAAGACCAGGTGCCTCCCACCGCTCCCTGTTTCAGCCGTTACGGTCGCAGGGAGTTCCCCGAACTGCTTCTCCAGTTCCTCGAGGGCGATTTCTCCCCCGTGCCTGGGGTCCACATCCAGGACCACCAGCCCCGAAGCTTCGCCTGTCACCAGGGCGATGTTGGCTTGGGGCCAGCGTCGCCACCAGCTTCGGATCATTGCGCTTTGCGTGGTGGCGTTCTCCGGCCATTGCACGATCCGGGGGTGCTTGCCAGGCGCCTCGCACTCGGCACGGCCGCACGAGCACACCCCGTTCTCGATGGAGTGGAGCGGGAATATCAGGTACCCTCGTTGCCCGTACCACTCCGCGGCCTTGCCCTCTCTGGAGGCGGCCACGTCCTAGCTCGCATTCTCAGGCGAAGCCTCTGCTGCCCCCTCAATCGCCTGCAGAGAATCGGGGGGAAGCATCTGGGCACCCGTTTCTATGGCCGTCTCAGGAGCCGGTGAAACCTCGGTCGGGGCGGCTGGGCCGCTCTGCTGTGCCAATACTGGGGCATGGCTCCGAGTCATGATGCTGTCCAGTTCCACCCTGCGGAAGCGCAGAAGACGCCCAAGCCGGGTACAGGGAATTCTCTTCTTGTGGATGTGAACATAGAGGCTGCCGAGCGGAATGCGAAGATAGTTGGCGGCTTCCTGCGCGGTGAGGAGCAGTGTTGGGTCAGTGGCGTAGTTCGTCTCGTCGTTCATCCCCCATCCTTTCTTAAAGTGGCTTAAGCCGACGCAAACTATAGTCGGGTTGATTAAGCATCTTCCAGCGTTTTGACTCCCCCATTTGCGCAAGCGCGAAGGGAGTCAGAGCTGGCGTGGAATGCCTATGAATAAAGGGTTTTTAGAGTTTAGAAGGAAATGAAAGCGGGGGGAGTCAGTGTTCTAGTGGTGACTCCGGTCCGAAGGATAAAGGACGGCACGAACTCTGAGCCCGTAAAAGGACTCAATCCAATCCCAGGCCGCCTGCTGTTCCCCCTTGCTGGGATAGGCTGGGCGAACTCCTCCACCCGAGTTCTTGGAGAATTTTCGCGCATTCACGATCTTGTAAAGCCGTCGCCAGTCCTCATCGTCCATGAAGCAATGGTCAGGACGCCACTCCAGCTTTTCGGGTACGAGCTTGACCAAACGCAGAGCCTCCTGGAAGAGCGGACGAAGATCGAAGATGGGCAGGCCCCTGAATGGAGGGGAGTAAGGGGAAGTGGCTTCTGGCAGCATTGGACAGGCACTGGAAGTCGGTCTGACTGCCTGGGAGAGCGAGCGTGCGTTTCTTCGGTAGCACCGGACCTCTCCGACGAACTCCCTGTGACGATCCCGGTCGTAGGCCCAAGAGTGTAGAGATGGCATCTCAAAGGCCTGGACCGCCCGGTCCATGGCCCGTTGTACGTCCCGATTGACGGCCTCTGGAGCGCGTTTATCTTGCAGAGTCATCTGCGCTCTCCGAAGAAGCTGCGTTTCCAGAGGACCAAAGATCGTGGCGTACTTGGAGTACCTCAAGAGGATGAAAAGCTCGATCTGGCGAGTGGTTAGGGTGGGCAGCTCGGAGAGCGGAAAGGTGGCCTCGCGCAGAAGCTCCTTTACCTCATCCGGCAATTCCTCCGGGTGGACTGGGAGCCGCAAGGGCGACTCGAGAAATCCGTCCGAAAGGCCTCCGTAGATGCCTGCCGTCGGCCCCGCGGCCAAGTGCCCGTTTCCGAAGGCCGGAAGACACAGGAACCACGACAGCGCTTGTAGCGTCAGCCCCGCATTGTTCGCGTCCGTGGAATGCGATTTGCCGTCCCGCGCCCGGTACCCAAACTCCGGCCCCGGCAGGTATCGGAAGGCTCCCCTGCCGCCCTGTGCGTTCTTAAAGAGCCAGAGCCCCGTGTGTATCGGGAACATGTCCTCGTGCCCGCGCTCCAGCACTTCCCAAAGATTCGCAGGCGGCAAACCCTCCGCCTGCTCAAGAACCTTCAGTTTTCGAACTCCGGACATATATCCCCTCCCCAAGACAACTTCTTTGGCTCCCCTTCTCGCATTTCCTCTATAACGCTGTCCCTTTTCGGCTTGCCGAATCGAGGTTACAATAGAAAGGGATAGATGCGTTGGGACTGAAGCTGGGGAACTCTGAGGAGGGGCGTTTGCCGCAACATGCGGCATTTTTCGCAGCCCCAGAGTTCCGCCCCCTTCCGCTCCAGTCCCAGGACAACCCGCTATCTCGCTGCATCCGGTGATAGGAATCTAAGGGGGCTATCGGCTCACATACGTGGATGCAGCACGAGCGGCATAACCCAAGCAGCGGAGGGAATGTGAGCGAAGACCCTACCAGCTCAAACCCGTTCTTCGACCACCCCATTCTTAACTCCCCCTATGCGATCCCAACGCACCATTGGGAGCTGGAT
>JAKBES010000144.1 GCA_021833665.1 Acidobacteriota bacterium | reverse complement strand
CATGCTGGGAATCTCCGCTCTCGCCTTCGCCCTGGGAATGTACCTTCCCATCGAGTTGAACAGCCCCATCCTTCTCGGCGCCGTGGTTGGCTGGCTCGTGCAGAAGTCATCCACCAGTGAAAAGCTCGCGAAGGCACGTTCCGACAAGGCCATCCTCATCGCCTCGGGCTTCATCGCGGGCGGCGCCCTCGCGGGGGTTTTCGATGGCATCACCAAGATGCTCTTGTCGGAAGTCTTCCACATGGACGCCGACAAATTCGGCATGGGCGATTGGTTCCCCAACGTCTTCACGCCGGGCCTGCAGAACTGGCTGGGCCTCGTGGTGTTCATGGGCCTTGCCACGTTCCTCTACTGGGACGCCCGGAAGGCCAAGCTCGAAGACTAAGGGCCTATCTGCAATGAGGTGCGGCTGGGAAGGAATCAGCAGCCATCGAGCGCGGGAGGGAGACCTTCCGCGCTCTCGCGTTTTGTCTCCACCGGGCCTTCAGTTCGCCTCGGCCTTGGGAAGGGAGAAGCTGAAGGTGCACCCAGGAGCCGGATCGTTGTTTTCGGCCCACACGTCGCCGCCGTGGTCCGTCACGATCCGCTCCACGACGGCCAGGCCCAAGCCGGTGCCCTCCTGGCGGTTTGACACGAAAGGCTGGAAGAGAGATGGAAGGATCGTATCGGCGATCCCGGGACCCTCGTCTCGCACATGGGCCACGATGCTTTCTCCCGATACGACGAAGAAGACGCGGACGGGACGATCCTGCGGCCCGTAGGCGAGCGCATTTTCGAGTATGTTGACGAAGACTTCCACGATGCGGCTGCCCTCGACGTGAACCAAGAGGGGCTCCTCCGGCGGAAGGATCACCACCCGGTGCCGCCGTTCCGGCTCGTCCTCTGAAAGCACGTCCACGGCCTGGCGCGCCAGGCCGTCCAGCTCTCTGACTTCGCGCAGGCCCGGGTCGTTGATTCGGCCCAAATCCAGCATGTCCCGGATGAGGTTGGCGAGCCGGCGCGTCTGGTCCTGCACGACCCGCATGTAGGGTTCCACCTCCACCTGCCCCGAGAGCTTTTTTTCCATGGCTTGGAGGGTGACACCGATGGCGTTGAGCGGATTGCGAACCTCGTGGGCTAGGCCCGCCGACATGTGTCCCATCATTTCCAGCTTGCGGTAGCGGGCGAGACGGTTTTCCATCTCCAGCCGGCCGCTGATGTCGTGCAGGAGCCCCAGGACCATCACGACCTTTCGGTCTCTGAGGATGGGACGCTCGTAGGCCTCGAGCATGATGCGGCGGCCGTCCTTGTGGCGAATTTCGTACCGATAGGGGGGCGGACCGTACCCCTCGTTCAGGACGCGCCATGTCGTAGCCAGGGCCTCCGGGTTGATGGGGTTGTCGGTGGTGATGGTCTCGTGGAGCCCCTTGAGGTAGTCGGTGGTGTACCCCGTGATGGCCTCCGCGTTCGGAGACATGTAGGCGTAGCTGCCGTCGGGGTTCTGAACGTAGAACATGGTCCCGGGCATGTGCTCCACGAGGAAGCGGAACCGCTCCTCGCTCTCTTTCAGGGCCGACTCCATCTTGATCCGGTCCGTCACGTCATGGGCCAAGCCCTGGAGGCCCACCACCTCGCCGTTCTTGAAAAGCGGCCTCTCGTAGATCTCGAGGGTGGCAATTCGTCCGTCCTTGCGCCGGATTTCCCAAAGGTACGGCGGCGGTTGGACGCCCTTGTCCAGGAGCTTACGGGTCAATTCCATGGCCACCGTATTGATAGGGCTGTCCGTCACGATGGGCTGGTGCTCTCCCCGCATGTACTCCACCGAGTATCCGGTCACGGCCTCGTAGTTCTCCGGTGAGATATAGATGTACTTCAAGTCCCGGTCCAGGATGTAGTGGAAGAAATCGTGGGTCCCTTCCACGAGGAGCCGCATGCGTTCTTCGCTCTGCTGGAGGATATCCTCGGCCTCGCGCCGCTGAAGGGCCCCGCCCACGCCCGCGGCGAAGGCTTCCAGGATGGATTCCTCGCTCTTGGCCCACTCCCGGTCCTTGTGACAGTCCGTGAAGCCCACGAACCCCCACGTTTTTCCGCCCGAGGACACGGGAACTAGGAGGAGCGAGCGAGCGCCTGTGGCGCCAAAGAGGGGACGGAGCTCCGCTGGAAGGTCTTTGACCAACTGGCGCACGCAAGCACCCTTTTGGAGGATGGGCGCCCATAGTTTGCCCAGCGGATTGTCGGCGGGCACGTTCACGTCGGTCTCGGGATTAGGCCGGGCCTCCATGGTGGGTGACAGCCAGTCGTACCTTCGGCTGACCACCTTTACGCCGGTCTCGGGGTGGTCGTGAAGCTGGTAGACGTAGACTCGGTCCGCGCCTGAAGCGCGGCCGATGGTCCCCAGGGCCGCCGAGATGGCGCTGGAAAAGTCGGGGTTGGAAAGAAGCTCTTGAAAGGCTACGGCGGCGCTTTCCAGCAGAGCGTCGCGCCTCCGCAGCTCCTCCTCGGAGCGCTTCCGCTCCGTGATGTCGCGGGCGATCCCGCAGATCCCGAAGATGGTTCCGTCCGTATTGCGCATGGGCACTTTGACGGTGTGGAAAGCGTGGCGCTCTCCGTGGATCGCCTTGACCACCTCCTCGCCCACCGTCCGACCCGCCAGGACCGCCCGATCCGACAGGACGCTCAATGCCGCGCCTTCCTCATCGAACAGGTCGGCGTCGCGCCGCCCCTCAATGTCTTTGGCGGACGATCCGAAAAGGCTGCACATGGCCGGGTTGGCCTGGATATATCGTCCCTCCACGTCCTTGATAAAGATGACGTCCTGGGCGCCCTCGATGACCGCGCGTAATCGCACTTCCGACTGTTGGAGGGCCCGCTGAGATTCTATCCGCTCGGTGACGTCGGCCACTGCCACAAGCGCCGCGGGATGGCCCTCATATTCGGTGAGGGCACCGAGGGCTTCGATCCAGCGGGCTGTTCCGTCGCTCCGCGTGATCTGGTACTGCCTCCGGGAGTGCACCGAGTCTTCCACCACGCGAGCCAGGTGATCCACAACGCTCGGTTGATCTTCCGGTTTGAAGTGGTTCAGAAAGTCGATTTGGGCCAAATCCGCCGTTTCTGCGTACCCAAACATCTGGAGGATGGCCGGGTTGGCGGCCAGTATACGTGGGGCGGCTAAGTCAACCACCACGATCCCTTCCATGACGTTGTCGAAGATGGTTCTGAACTTCTGCTCGCTCGCCTTCAAGGCCGCCTCGGCGCGCTTCCTGCCGCTCACGTCCCGGGCCGAGCATATGATCACCCTGCCCATGTTGAGAAGGGTGAAGGACGCCTCCAGTTGAAACATCCGTCCGCTTTTTAGCAGGCCTCGCAGTTCGCCGGACCAGTACCCCAGCCGCTTGAGCTGAGGCAGAATCGCGTTGTCGAACTTGGCCAACTCTTCGGGCGGATAGAGCTCGCGCCAGTTCTTGCCCGCCAATTCCACGGGAGCGTCGTAGCCGTGCAGGTGAGCGAAGGCCGGGTTGATGAACAGGCAGGCACCTTCGGGGGCCAGGAGGGCCAGACCGTCAATGCTCGAGTCCATGGCCTTGTAGAGGGTGGTCAGTTCGTCTTCGGCACTCTTGCGATCGGTGATGTCCACCCGGCTGAGGACGGCGCCCGAGAGCTTGCCCGAAACGATCAGGGGCGTAGCGGTGAGGTGATACCAGCGCGATCGAACGGGGTTGGGGCGAGGGTATTCCATGGAGAATTCCCGGCGCCGTCCTTCGATGACCGCGCGGACGCCCTCCAATTCCCTGGCTCCATGCGGGTTCCCCGCCTGCCGAAGGTTTTCCAGCGCCGAGAGGTAATTGGCACCCACCTCGAAGCCGATGCTGGAGCCGCTGGTTCCGGCCTCAAGGTCCCAAGCGCTGTTGACCACGCGAATCACGCCGCGCCTATCCAGCAGGCAAATCTGGGTGGGCTGGGAGTCGAGGGTGGCCCGCGTCATGGCCAGGGCCTGCTCTCGATCCGTGACATCGCGGACCAAGCCCCTGAACCCGGCGGGTGTTCCCTCGCCGCTGCCTTCGAGGAGGGCGGCGGAAACATCGAGGTGGCGAACCCGCCCGTCGGACAGGGCCACGGAGCAAGTCACGGACTGAACGCCATGGCCCGTCAGGAAGACACGATCGAACGCCTGCCGCACGGAGTCGTGCTCGTCCGGTGATAGAAGGGCCGTGGCTTCCTGGCCCAGAAGTGCCGACGGTGGTTGCTGCAACGTGGCCGCCAGGACCTCGCTCACGAAGGTGAACCGCCCCTTGAGGTCCGTCTCGAAGTAGCCTTCGCCCAAGGCGGCCATGGCCGCGTCCATGTCCCGTCTTGTTTCTGGACAGGGTTGGTCCCGCCGCGCCTCGGCCCCTCCGCCGTTGCCGCCATCCCTTTCAGTCTTGGGACGGCCCGTCCTCTCCGTGCTGCTGGCCAACTGTATAGACTCCTTCCGCGGGCCCTTCGCGGTCGATGATCGGCTATGCCTCGCGATGCCAGCCCACGCGATTATAGTGACCCGTTGAGTATATCATGAGTTCGGGAAGACGCTCAGAAAAAAGGACGGCCGGGCCATGGCCCGGCCTGTCTTTCCCCCTCCAGGCCTCCACGGGCCTGGTACAAAGCGATGGAACCCGAGCATCATCCCCGCCGTCCGGCCGAGGCGCTCTTTCGCCCGATCTAGAGCGGGCTGCGTGCAGCAGCCTGCTAGGCCCCCGCTTTCATGGCCTTGACGGCCTGGGTGAACAGGGGCACCACCTCGAAGAGATCACCCACGATGCCGTAGGTGGCTACTTTGAAAATGGGAGCTTCGGGGTCCTTGTTGATGGCCACGATGACCTTGGAGCTGGACATGCCCGCCAGGTGCTGTATGGCGCCACTGATACCGCAGGCGATATAGAGGCCCGGGCTGACCACCTTGCCCGTCTGCCCCACCTGATGGCTGTGGGAGATCCAGCCCGCGTCCACGGCCGCGCGGGAGGCTCCCACGGCGCCGCCCATTTCGCGGGCCAGTTCCTCCAGGATCTTGTAGTTTTCCGGACCCTTCATGCCGCGGCCGCCGGAAACGATGACGTTGGCCTCCGCCACGTCAAGCAGTTCTCCTTGGGCGGTGACGATCTTCTCCACCACGGCCTTGATGTCGCCGGGCACCACGCCGTGGTCCAGGCTCACCACTTCGCCGGCCTTGGGGCTGTCTTTTACGGGGAAGACATTGGGGCGCAGGGTGAGGCCAAAGGGCTTGCCGCTCTGGGGCGCCAAGGTCGCGAAGGCCTTTCCTGCATAAATCGGGCGGCGGAAAAGAACTCCTCCCTCCGTGACGATGCCCGTCACGTCCGACAGGAGCCCGATCCCCAAACGCGCCGTCACCTTCGGAGCCAGGTCTTTGCCCATGGCGGTGGCCGAGAACAGGAGCGCCTCGGCGCCGAATACTTGGGCGGCCTTGCCTACGGCCAGACCGTATGCGTCGTTGCTGTACTGAGCGAAGAGCGCATCGTCGCCCACGAAGACCTTCTCTGCACCAGCCTTGCCCAGTGCCTCGGCGAGGCCCGCGACGCCCTGGCCCAGAACCACCGCGGCGGCCGACCCGCCCGTGGCATCGGCCAAATCGCGGCCCACGGACATGGCTTCGAGGGAGGCCTTCTTCAGTTTGCCGTCGCGCTGCTCGGCGAATACGAGAACTTTCATGGTATTCTCCCTTGGGTGGTCATTTTCCAAAAGCTGGGAGCGGGAAGCTGGGAGCCGCAAGCCGAGGGGACTTTCACTTTCCCCCCATCTTCGCGTTTTTCATTCCTCACTCCTCACTCCTCAACTTTTCACATTTCACTTTTCACTCGTTATATCGCCTTGGCCTCGTCATGAAGGAGCTTCACGAGTTCCTTCACCTGGTCCGGAATCTCACCGCTGAGGATCTTGCCCGCGGGGCGCGGAGGCGGAAGCTCCATCTTTTTAAGCTGGAAGGAGGGAGCGAGGGTGGCCGGATCGAGGCCCAGGTCCGCCGCCTTCCACGCGGTGATCTCTTTCTTTTTGGCGGCCATGATGCCTTTGAGGGAGGGGTAGCGCGGCTCGTTAAGGCCCTTCTGGCAGGAGATGACGCAGGGGAGGGAGGCCTTGACCACTTCCGTGCCGCCTTCGACCTCCCTCTTGAGCATGAGCGAGGTGCCCTCCAGGTCCATTCCCGTGACCACGGTCACGACCGGAATGCCCATGAGCTGGCCCAGAAGGCTGCCCACTTGCTGGTTGTCGCCTCCCACGCCGTGCTTGCCGGAGAGGATGAGATCGCAGGGGAGCTTGGCGGCGGCCGCCGCAAGGATGCGAGCCGTGGACCATGGATCGGCGTCTTCGAAGGCGGGATCACTGCAGAGGACGGCCTTGTCGGCGCCCATGGCCAGGGCCTGCCGCAAGCTCTTCGTGGCGTCGTCGCCTCCCACGGTAATCACGGTCACTTCGCCGCCGAGCTTTTCCTTCAGCTGAAGGCCCTGCTCTACGGCGTACTCGTCGTAAGGGTTCACGACCCAGTTGGCCTCCCCCAGATCGAGGTGGAGGCCGTCTGCGGCGACCTTGACCCTCGTCTCCGTGTCGGGAACATGTTTGACACAGACCAATACGTTCATGCGCGCCTCCTCTGAGGATTCCATTCTAACCGAGAGGCGCGCCAGAGCGCAAGTGACCATTCACTTCCTTTCGGAGGAAGGGCAACAGGCAATAGACAGTAGAAATAGGGACGTTTGCTATGAGTACGTAGCGAGGGGTTGTTGTTTTTTACTTTTCACTTTTCACTTCTACCGCCCCGCCAACTCCTCGTACCGCGCGAGGGCGACGCAGGCGTTCGTGCCTCCGAACCCAAAGGAGTTGGAGAGGGCTACCCGAATGGGGAGGGGCCTGGCGCGGTTGGCCACATAGTCCAGATCGCACTCGGGGTCGGGCACGTCCAGATTGATGGTGGGCGGAGCCACTTGGTCCCGGATGGCCAGGATCGTGAGGACCGCCTCCAGGCCGCCCGCGGCGCCGAGGAGGTGGCCGCTCATGCTCTTGGTGGACGAGACGCACACCCTGCCAGCATGTTCGCCGAACACCCGTTTTACGGCGATGGTCTCGACCTTGTCACCCACCGTCGTGGAGGTACCATGGGCGTTGATGTACTGGATGTCCGGCGGCTGCAGCCCCGCGTCTCTGATGGCATTGGCCATGACCCGCGCGGGGCCGTCACCGTCTTCGGACGGGGCGCTGATGTGATAGGCGTCGCCGCTCACGCCGTAGCCTACGAGTTCGGCCAGGATGTTCGCCCCCCTGGCCTTGGCACATTCCAGCTCCTCCAGCACCAGAACGCCGCTCCCCTCGCCCATGACGAACCCATCTCGGCCCGCGTCGTAAGGGCGCGAAGCCTTTTCGGGCTCGTCGTTGCGCGTGGAGAGCGCCCGCATGGCCGCGAATCCTCCCACGGCGAGGGGGCTCACGGCGGCTTCCGCGCCGCCGCAGATCATGGCGTCCGCATCGCCCCGCTGGATGTACCTCATGGATTCGCCGATGGCGTGCGACGCCGTGGAGCAGGCCGTCACGGTGGCGATGTTGGGTCCCTTGGCGCCGTATCGGATGGAGATCTGCCCGCTGGCCATGTTGATGATCATGCCCGGAATGAAGAAGGGACTGATGCGCCCCGGGCCCCGCTCCAGGAGGATTTTATGCTGCTCCTCCAAGGTGGAGAGGCCTCCAATGCCGCTGCCCACGGCCACTCCCACCCGTTCGGCATTGCCGGGGGTCACGGCCAGCCCGCTCATCTGCATGGCCTCCTGAGCGGCGGCGCAGGCGAACTGGATGAAGCGGTCCATCTTCTTGACGTCCTTCTTGTCCATGTAGGCAAGGGGGTCGAATCCCCTCACTTCCCCGGCGATGCGCGCGGGGAAGGCGGCGGCGTCAAAAAGGGTGATGGGCCCGATGCCGCTCTCTCCCTTAAGCACGCGCTGCCACGACCCTTCGGCCGTGAGCGCGAGGGGGGAGACCAGCCCCAGGCCGGTGACGACGACACGGCGCGTCAAAGGGGGCTCCTGCCTACTTGTTGTCTACGTGGGCCTTGATGTAGTCGATGGCCGCCTGGACCGTTTGAATCTTCTCGGCCTCGTCGTCGGAGATCTCGATGCCGAACTCCTCCTCCAGGGCCATGATCAGTTCCACCGTATCCAGAGAATCCGCGCCCAGATCGTTGATGAAGGAAGCCTCGGGCTTGACCTGAGCCTCGTCCACGCTGAGCTGGTCCGCGATGATACTCTTTACTTTCTCTTCGATATTCATACCGAACATCCTCCTCAGGAACGCGACGAAGGGCGGATTTTACCTGATTTTGCCCGGAAACGCAAGAGCCCTATCTACTTAGAACGGAAGCAGGGAGCGGGGAGCGGGGAGCAGTGGGCGATCGGGCCGGGCCTTTCCCCGGTGCGCCGCACGTTCTTCCGCCTGCCGATTTGGTCTATCATGTTGAAGGGAGGCTAGCCCATGGGCCAGCGCATCGCGGTGGTGGAGGACGAGCGGGACATTCTGGAGACCTTGTGCCTGTCCCTGGAAAGGGAAGGCTACGAACCCGCGGGGTTTGAAGACGGGGCGGCGGCCCTCCTGGCCTTCCGTGACCGGGTTCCCGAGCTCGTGATCCTGGATTGGATGCTCCCGGGCATGTCGGGGCTGGACCTGTGCCGGATTTTAAGGGGTGACCAGCGATTTTCCCGGACCGCGATCCTCATGCTCACGGCCCGTGGCACGGAGATGGACGCCGTGGCTGGCCTGAACGCGGGGGCCGACGATTACGTGGTGAAGCCCTTTAGGACGAGGGAGTTGATGGCCCGCGTGAAGGCCCTCCTGCGCCGCTCTACCCAGGCAGGGGACCAGCAGAGCCTCAAGCGGCTGGGCACCCTGTGGCTGGACACGGCCACCTACCGGGCCGGCACGGGGGAC
>JAKBES010000143.1 GCA_021833665.1 Acidobacteriota bacterium | reverse complement strand
TGCGGGGAACCACGGGCGTGAGGCCCTCCAAGAACGCCCTCCTGCCCTGTCTGGCGGCCACCCTGTTGACGGACCAGACGGTCACCTTCTCCGATTCGGCGGACCTCATGGACATCGCGTCCATGCTCGATCTCCTTCGGCACCTGGGGGTTGAGACGGAGGGCGAGCCCGGCGGGGCGCTGACACTGAGAGCCTCCTCCCTGTCAGGGCTGGAAGCACCCTATGAACTGGTGAGAAAAATGCGGGCCAGCATCGTGGTGCTGGGGCCCATGCTGGCTCGGGGCGGCCGGGCGAGGGTCTCCCTTCCCGGCGGCTGCGCCATCGGCGCCCGCCCCGTGGACCAGCACTTGAAGGCGCTGGAGGCCATGGGAGCTGAGATCACGGTGGACCACGGCTACGTGGAGGCCACGGCGAAGAGGCTCCGCGGCGCCGAGATGGTCTTCGACATGGCCACCGTGGGTGGGACGCAAAACGTGCTCATGGCGGCGGTTCTGGCGGAAGGGGAGTCGGTTCTTCACAACGCGGCCAGAGAGCCGGAGATCACCGACCTCGCGGATCTGCTGTCCAAGATGGGCGCCCGGATCGAAGGGGCGGGCACGGACACGATCCGGGTGCGGGGCGTGTCCTCGCTCGCGGGTGCCCGGCACACCTGCATCCCGGACCGAATCGAAGCGGGGACCCTCCTGATGGCTGGCCTGATCACGGGCGGTGACGTCACCGTGTCGCCCGCCGTTCCCGACCACCTGGAGGCCTTGCTGGCCAAGCTCCGCGCCATGGGCGCGGCGATCCGCGTGGACGGAGGGGCCATCGGTGCCTCGTGTCCAGGGGGGCTGAATGCGGCGGACGTCATGACGGCGCCCTTCCCGGGCTTCCCCACGGACCTCCAGGCCCAGTTCGTGGCCCTCCTCACGAGCGCCCGCGGCGTGGGCACGGTCAAAGAAACCATCTTCGAGAATAGGTTTATGCACGTGCCCGAACTGGCGCGCATGGGCGCCGACATCCGCGTGGACGGCAACGTGGCCATGGTAGCGGGCTCCGATTTGAGCGGGGCTCCCGTCATGGCGAGCGACTTGAGGGCCTCGGCCTGTCTGGTTCTCGCGGGACTGTGCGCGGAAGGCAAGACGGAGGTTCGGCGCATCTACCACCTTGACCGGGGCTACCAGCGGCTCGAGGAACGCCTTCAAGCGCTGGGAGCCCGCGTGCGGCGGGAGAAAGACTAGGAATGAAACCAGAAGATCGGGTGAATCTGTGAACGGCGCAGCTTTGCTTTTCGCTACGACCAACGAAGGCAAGCAGCGGGAGATCCGGCGTCTCCTCGAAGGCCTTCCCTTGCGGCTCCTGTTCCTCCAGGATGTACCCGCGGTTCCCGAGGTGGAGGAGACGGGCGAAACCTTTCTCGACAACGCCCGGCTCAAAGCCCAGGGCTACGCCGGCCTCGCACCCGGGGCCTTCGCGGCGGCGGAGGATTCGGGTTTGGTGGTGCCGGCCCTTGGCGGGGAGCCGGGCGTCTTTTCGGCCCGCTATGGAGGGCTCACGGACGACGTGTCACGAAACGCCCTCCTTCTCAAGCGAATGGAAAGCCTGTACGGCAAAGACCGCGACGCCTATTACGAGGCGGTGGTCGTCCTGCTCAGCCCTCAAGGCGAGGAGCATATTTTCACGGGGCGCGTCCACGGTTCCATCGCCCCGGCGCCCGACGGAACGGGCGGGTTCGGGTACGACCCCGTCTTCATCCATCCCGACTTGGGGCGAACCTTCGGCAACGCCTCTCAATACGAGAAAGATCTCCTCAGCCACCGGGGCAAGGCCATTCGGGCCATGAGGGAGTATCTGGAGGGGCACTTGAGAGTTGAAGGTCTCTTGCTCTTAACGGAGAATTCCGGCTCATGAAATCCGCTCTGGCCGATTTCGAGCATTACCTGAGCGAAGAGCGGCGCGTCTCGTCGCACACCCTCCGCGGCTATCTTTCCGACCTGGAGCAGTTCCGCGCCTTCCTGGCCACGGCTTTCTCCGGAATTCGGCACCCCGAAGAGGTGGACACGATCACCCTCCGGGCCTACCTTGGCTTTCTCCACCAGAAGGGTATCTCCAAGGCCTCGGTCATGCGCAAGCTGGCGGCCCTGCGCGCGTTCTTCCGGTTTCTGCACCGGGAGGGGAGGGTGGCGGCCAATCCCGCCAGGGTGCTGCACACGCCGCGGCAGATCAGGAAGGTGCCCCGGGTCTTGAGCGAAGGCGAGTCGGCTCTCCTGCTCGATAGCCCTTCCACGGCTGGCTCCCCGGCCCTGGCCACCCTGCGGGACCGGGCCCTTCTGGAACTACTCTACGCCACGGGCATGCGCGCTTCCGAGGTGGTGGGCCTGGATCTGGGGCGCCTCTACCTCTCGGAGCGCATCGTTCGCGTGTGGGGCAAGGGGCAGAAAGAACGCATGGTGCCCTTTGGCGATCACGCCGCCAGGGCCATCGAAGAGTACCTCGCGGCGAGGCCCGACGGAAAGGCACTCAAGCCAGAGAGCGCCGTGTTCTGCAACCTCAAGGGCGGGCGGCTCACGAGCCGCTCCCTGCAGCGCATCGTGGAAAAGTACGTCAAGCTTACACCCATGGACAAGGACGCCTCGCCCCACACCCTTCGCCACTCCTTCGCCACCCACCTTCTGGCCCGGGGAGCGGACCTGCGGGCCATCCAAGAATTGCTGGGACACGAGAGCCTTTCCACCACGCAAAAGTACACCCACGTGGCCGCCACCCAGCTCAAGGCCGCTTACGACGCCGCCCATCCCCGCGCCCACCGGCGCCCCGACCCGGACGAAAAGGACTGACCCATGCAAAAGATGCTGGAGACCATGGTGGATGCCGCCTTCGGTGCGGGGCGCATCCTGAAGCGGGCGCGAATCGAGGGCCCCGAGTGGGTTCACGAAAAGGGCAAGAACGACTTCGTGACGGCCGCGGACAAGGCCTGCGAGGCCCTCATCTTCGAGAAGCTCGCCATGAGCTACCCCCACATCCCCATGCTCGCGGAGGAGGGCTCGGGCACGGCCTCGGGCCAGGAGGGGCTCTTCTGGTGCGTGGACCCGCTGGACGGCACCAACAATTTCGTCCACGGCCTTCCCGTCTACTGCGTCTCCATCGGCCTCATCCGGGACGGGAAGCCCTTCCTCGGAGTCGTGTACGACCCGGTCCACGACGACCTCTTCACGGGCGGAGAGGGCCGGGGAGCCCAGCTCAACGGACGGACCATGGCGACCTCGGGACGCACGGCCCTGGACGGGGCTTTTCTCGCCACGGGATTTCCCTTCAAGGAGCTGGACAACCTGTGCGACTACATGAAGGGTTTCGAGCGCGTGGTTCAAGCCACGGGCGGCCTGAGGCGCTGCGGGGCCGCGGCTCTGGACCTCTGCTGGACCGCCTGCGGGCGGTTCGACGGCTTTTGGGAGCGGGGCCTCTGGCCCTGGGACACGGCGGCGGGGGCGGCCATTCTCCGCGCCGCGGGAGGAGAGCTTGCGGACTTCTCCGGAGGTGACGGGTTCCTCTTCGGCAGGACCGTCGTGGCGGGGGCTACCCCCGAGCTGTGTGCCGCGCTGGGCGCCATGGTGCGGGGATAACCTCCGCCGGCCGGCCTCGTCCCGTCAGAACACGATCTGGTACTGGAACCTCAGCTCGTAAGTGCTGCGCCTCGTCAGGTCGTCGTGAAACCGCCTGTAATCGGCCTGGAGCTTGTTGTTGTTCCCGCTGAAATACCAGTTCATGCCCACGCCCCGCTCGATCTGCGCGTTCACGGTCCTGTCCGAGTTCGGGTCGTACCCCCAGTAGCCCAGGAAGACCTCGCACCGGTTCGGAATGGCCAGGAATCCCACCTGGGCGTTGACGCCCGTAGACCGCGTGCGCAGGTCGCGGAGATCGGCGGCGCTCCGGTCGAAGTATTCGCCGTAGGCCGTGAACCTCCACACCCTGGCCATGAGGTCGTAGCCCTTGGTTCGGTATTCGCCGCCCGAAATGTAGAGGCCGCCGGCATTCTTTACCCGAGTGTCATTCTCCTCCAGCTCGAACCCGAGGGAGAGCTTGGGCGAGGTGATCCCGGCTGGAGTCGTTTCGTCGTAGCCGGTGCTCCCCCAGGGGCTCACCACGAACCTGAAGTCCTTCTGGTATTTATGGTCGGCGTTGGTGTAGACGCTCCGGCCGCCTCCGTCGAAGACGCCCACCCTGTACTCGAAGAGGTCCGCCACGCCGGAGGGACCGAACTGTCCCCAGGCCATGAGGCCCACGTCGCGGATGCTGCAGAAAGTGGTGCTCACGAAGGAGCGGTCCACAAACATGTCGGTTTTGGTGGAGGCGATGCTCTGGCGGCCGAAGGGCGTCTTGAACTGGCCCGCCCTCACCTGGAAGTACCCGTGGCCGCTCGTGAAGTCGTAGTTGACGTAGGCGTCGTCCAGGACCCCCTTCGCGGTGTTGGCGTTGGCCCAGTCCACCTGGAGGCCGAAGGTCAGATCCTTGGTGTAGGCCCAGCCCGTGAGGGTGGTCTTGGCGCGGCGGATGGCGAAGGTGGAGGTCTCATCCTGGTAAGGGTTGGTGTTCGATGTGTGGTCGCCCGTCCACCGGAACTGCAACCGGTTGGAGAAATGGATCTCGGCCTTGGGAAACGTGACGATCGTCTGGCCGTCCTTCCACGTGGCCGAGACGGGGGACGCCGCCGGCCTGACGGTTGCCGAGGCGGCAACTTGAAGCTGATGCTCGCCGGAGGGCGCTTGGGCGGCCTGGGTCCTTTCCAGTTGGCTGAGGCGCTGCTGCAAGGCCTCGATGACCGCCTGCTGCTTTGAAATGGCCTCTTGGGCCTGCCGGAGCTGCTCTTTCATCTGCTGGAGTTCTGGCTCGCCCGTCTGTGCCATGGCACGGCCCGCGAAGCTCAGGGCCACGATCGCCAAGGCGGCGCACCCCTTCATCCATGTCCGCATGAGTCCCCCCCTTGTCACACCCGGGTGTCCCTCGCCGGGAAGCTCGGGTGAGGGACGTTTTCTCTCACACGCCACGCCGCCTTGTCAACGAAAAATGGCCTAGAAAAAGCAGGTGGGTTAAGGCACCCGGACACCGGCGCGAAGGTGAAGGGTCTGTTCGTAGATCTTGGCCTCGATGAAGAGGTCGACGAGGTGCGGGTCCAGCATGCCGTCGCGGACCTCGATCTTGAGAATGTCAAGGGCTTTGTCCACGGGAACGGCGCTCTTGTAAGGGCGGTCCGCCGCCGAAAGGGCGTCGAAAATGTCCGCCACGGTCATCATCCGGCACTGCACCGGTATTTCCTCCGCCGTGATCCCGCGGGGATAGCCCCGCCCGTTGAGCTTCTCGTGGTGTCCGAACGCCAGGCCGGGGACTCCCTTGAGTTCCGCCGTCCAAGGAATCTTGCTCAAGAACTCGAAGGTGTGCGTCACGTGGCTCTCGATCTCGGCCCGTTCCTCCTCGCTCAGGCTTCCCTTCCGAATGGAAAGAACACGTGCTTCAGCGGACTCGAGCAGGGGGTGCGCGCATCCCGTTGGGTCCAGGTAGGCGGCGGCGCCGATGGCTTGCAGGGCGGAGAAGTCTCCCTCGGGCAAGACGCTGGGCTCGTTGGCGCGGAGAATCACCCCGCGGACGGCGTCAAGGTCCCCGAGCGCCTTGGCCAGAGCTCGCTCCAGGTCCGCCAGGGCCCCCAGGTCTCGCGGGCCTTCCCGCATGAGCAGGTCCACCTTCTTGAGCAGCGCGTCACGCTCCGCGCAGAGGCGGGCTGTCTCCAGGCGGGAGAGGATGCGCTCGAGCTCGTGAGGGTAGAGCTTCTTGGCCTTGACCAGGACGTGCTCGCGGACGCCGACCTTTCCGAAGTCGTGGAGGAGGGAGGCGTAGCGGAGTTCCCGGAGCTGCTCCGCGGAGAAAGTGTGGGGCCCCAGGGGCCCCGCCGGCGTCCTGTCCACGGCCTCGGCGAGGCTCACGGTCAAGAGGGACACCCGGTAGGAGTGCCCCGAGGTGGTGGGGTCGCGCTGCTCGATGGCCGTCACCGAAGCTCGCACGAAGCCCTCGAAGAGCCGCTCGATGCTCTCGTAAAGCCGGTTGTTCTCGATGGCCACGGCGGCCAAGCTGCCCACGGCAAGGCACAGCTTCGTCGTGGCCTGGTCGAAGGGCACCACGAGCGCCTCCACGGCGGAGGCGCCCGCGAGGGTTGCCGCGGCGTCCCGTTTATGGTTGATGAGCTGGAGGACTCCCGTGATCTCGCCCTTGTGGTTCTTCATGGGCAGGACGAGGAGCGACTTGGTCCGGTAGCCCGCCTGGCCATCGTAGGCGCGGTTGAAGCGGTACGGCGCGCCCGGCGCGATGGCGTAGGCGTCCTCGATGGCGAGGGTTTCTCCCGTGGTGGCGACGTAACCCGCCAGGCTCGACACGGAGATATACAATTCCGTTTCCTTAAAGGGAACTAGGACGGAGTTGTTCTGCGCCGCCGCGAACAGGAGGCGCTGCGGGGGGCCATCCTCCTCAGGAACGACGAGGTAGAGGCTCCCCGCGTCACATCCTCCGAGAAGGATGGCTCGGGAAAGGATGAGGTCCAGCAGGCGGCGGTAGCTGCGCTCCGTGGAGAGGGCGAGGCTCACGTCCGTGAGCTGGTCCAGCGTCAGAGATTGGGCATGAAATTCCTGGCGCAGGCGGCTCGTGGCGAGGGCCAGGGCCAGGCCGGGCCAGCGCTGGGCCACGGCGCCGCAAAAGGCATCGAGGGAGCCTTCGGGCAAGCCGGTCCATGCCTCGGGCAGGCCGCTGCACGCCTCCGCCACGAAAATGGTGCATCCCGGAGGCACGGCCGACGGGTCTAGATCTTCGGGTTTGCTAAGGAGCACGGCTTGAGCAGGGCGCTCCGAGGGCCCCGGAAGCGTTTGGCCGAGGGGCGCCAGGGTGATCCCTTCCAGATGCGCCAAGCCCTGGAGGAGATCTGATCCCTCAAGGCTTCCCGCGTATGAAACGGCCAGGAAAGGGGAGCCGCCCGTCGATGCCATGCTCGTATTGTGGGGCACGCGGGAGGGCGTGTCCATACTCACGGTTGGGGACCCTGGTTTCAGGATGGAGAGCGGGGGATCCGTGCGAGGAACTCTTGAATCTCCATGATCACCTGGTCCGTGTGGGTGTGTAGCAGATGGTGGCCGGCGCCCTCGAAGGTTCGCCAGGAGGCGAGGGGGAAATCGTCCCGCCGTTCGAGGATGAACCGCGCGGGGGCGACCTCGTCGCCGCCGCTGAGAAGGAACAACATGGGCAGGCCCGAGATGGCGTCAAGGTCCTCGTCGGGCCTGTACCCGAAAAGGCAATGTTGGGTCGTGCCCGCCAGGGCCCGCGGAGAGGTGCGGCGGGCTTCCTCCTGGAGCAAGGGGGGAAGGAGGCCCGCGAATGTCTGGACGGCTTCACCGGAGAGAGCCAGGAGGGAGTCGTGGCCTGGGTTGCCCAGGCTGTCCGTGGCCTGCCGGTAGTGGGCGGAGCCGTTGCGCAGCGTCTCGTGAAGGCCCGAGGGGGACGTGAATCGCGGGTAGTTCAGAAACACCATGCCCGCCACCTTCCCCTTGGGGAGCCGGGCCGCGAGGGCCGTGGCGATGAGGCACCCGAGGCTGTGGCCGCCCACCACGAGCGGAGCGGGAACTCCTTCGGCCTCCATCAGGTCGGCCAGGCAGTCCAGATGGTCCTGGAGGGTGAAGCCCACCGCGGGTGTGGCCGAATCTCCGAAGCCCAGCAGATCGGGAAGGAGGGTTCGCCACGGCGCGAAGGTTCCGTCCACGGCGGCGCTAAAATAATGGTGGGACGCGAGCATCCCGTGAAGGAGGAGGAGGCAGCCGCGGTCACCTGGAAAGGCTCGGAAGGAAAGCTGCTGCCGGCCAAGCGGTGCATGTCTCGAATCGTTCATGGGTCTCCCATCGGTCCTGGTGTCCGAGCGACCAGCAGATCAAGGTTCCCTCAACCCTCAACTCCCAACTCCCAGCTCCCAGCTCCTAGCTCCTAGCTCCCAGCTCCCAACTCCCAGCTCCCAAGCATTTTATCCTACCACTTGGAACCACCCCGTGGGCGTGGTATCCTCAACAACCATGGAACAGCACGGCCCGGCGCGCGCCCCAAGCCACCCGAACGAACCCGGCTACCTCGTGGTGTGCCACGCGTGCCAGACCCCCTATGACGCCACCCAGGCTCAGTGGTGCGCCTGCCTCACCACCATGCGCACCCTCGTGTGCCCCACGTGCAGCGCCTGCTCCTGCGCCGCGCCCAAGGCCTACCGGGACCAGTTCTGGGCCAAGGCGCCAGCGGCCCTGTGCGCCGCCCGCTTCGAGGAGAAGCAGAGAGCTTTCGATCCGCCTCCGAGGCCCGCTCCCCGGCAGGTCAAGCGCCCCCTGGTGGTGGTGGCGGATGATGAGCGCGTCATCCTACGGCTGGCCTCGTCCATTCTCGACAGCCTGGGCTTCAGTGTTTTAACGGCCCGCGACGGGGCGGAAGCTCTCGAAATGACGCGCACCTACAAGCCCGATCTGCTCCTCGCCGACGCCCTCATGCCCAAGATGGACGGCCGGGAAGTGTGCCGGCGCCTCAAAGAGGACGCGGCAACGGCCTCCGTGAAGGTGATCATCATGAGTTCCGCGTACACGGCGGCCAAATACAAGACCGAAGCGCTGTCGCACTTCAAGGCCGACGCGTTCGTGACCAAGCCCGTGGACTTCAAGGTTCTCCAGGAACTGTTGATGAAGCATATCGGTTAGTGAGAAGGAGTGAGGAGTGAAGAGTGAGGAGTGAAGAGTGAAGAGTGAGGAGCGACCTCCTAGTCCCCTAGTCCCCCAGTCCCCCAGTCCCCCAGTCCCCTAGTCCTCCAGTCCCCTCATCCTCCTCCGCCGCCCTGTGGTATACTCATCCACCCTGGCCCGCCGAGGGCCGCCCGTCGTTCTCTTCCGACCGAGGACCATGGCCATGCCCACGCACGACTCAGGACCC
>JAKBES010000142.1 GCA_021833665.1 Acidobacteriota bacterium | reverse complement strand
GGCCTTCATTGCCCGCATGGGGGTAACTGCGCCCAACCGTGCGCTCGACTCGGACCCTGCCTGAGGTGCGTTCTGCTTCGTCATGTCGGTTCCTTTCTCCGGCAGGGCCGGTCAGCTTGGTGCGTTAGGCGTCGCCCAACTCGTTTAAAATCCGCTGGAAGGGGCCCATCTGCTCTCGGGTGTAGCCCAGCTTGTTGTCGTTCAAGGGGCCACCAATGCAGATGATGGGAAGCCTTGCCCGTTGCACTCGTTCTTTCAGGTCATCCCGCTCATCCCGTAGTTCTTCGATCTGTTTTGCTTGGCGGGCAATCAATTCGGCATCCGTCATCGCCTAACCTCTGCATCAACTCGGACCCGATAGCCGTTGTCCGCTGGTTTGGTTTGAAAGTCCGGCTCGGCTATCGGGCCGGTTATGCCAGGCGTTAGGTGGCTCGATTTCATGCCGTGATACCCAGATGCTCGTTCTGCCCACAAAACAAGCCGCACTCGGGAAGCTGGAGATCGGTAATCCGTCCCGCCTCCGGGTGGAGCTGGCGGAGGGTGATCCCGTTGATTACCGTGGCGTCCAGCGTCTCCTCCAGGCTGGCCATACGCTCGAACACCTCCGGGAAGTCGCGCCGGACCTTGTTCCAATAGCCCATTCCGCCCTTCACGCACCCAACACAGTTGGCGTTGGAATAGCCCAGTCGATACATGGCGGGCAACTCGATCCCGACACCCTGAAGAACCTCGAAGCATTCGGCCTTGGTGATGCCCTTCGAGATCAGCGGGAAACGGCTCTCAATCTCGAAATTGTTTTCCACAAAACGGTCTGCCCGGTCCCGTTCCTCGCTGGTGTAGCCGAACACATGAATGTCCCCGTCCTGCTCGAATGCCTGCCGCACCTTCTTTTTTAATTCGACCGTGCAAAGAGCACCCTTCGTCCCGTTCAAATACCGGCGCTGTTCCCAAACCGCCCAGGCGTCCGCATATTTCGGGGAGGCCAGTTCCACAATGGGACGCCCCAGCCAGCGGGAAACATCGTCGGCAAATCTCCAGTTGTCGGGGTGCTCGTTGCCGATAACGCACCGGGCGATGATCGTGTCCGGGTCGTCTTGAAGGGCCAGCTTCGCCGCAACCGCCGAAGCGGCTCCGCAACTAAACCACGCGATTGTTCTACTCATGAAAACTCCTCGTTATCGGTTCACCACCTAACCAGTCGCTCAACTCGGACCCCGCCTTTGTTGCGTCGCTCATGTCGTTCCTTTCTGCCCCACGGCGGGGCCGGTTAGCTTGGTCGTTAGCCCGCCCTCAAAGCCTCCTCCACCCACGGCCGGGCGTGCCGGCAGAGGGGGCATTCGCAGCGGGATACGCCGGGGGTTTCGCGGGCGTGGCGGTCATGGAGGGCCACCATCTGGGAGGCCACCCAGCGCAGCTCCTTCATTTCCGCCTGCTGGCGGATCAGGGCGGGGGCATGGGGCGGCATGGGGGTCACAGGCCCAGCCTCGGCCGGAGCACCCGGTGCCAGAATTCGCCCAGGTCCATCCAGAGGAAGCGCAGCGTGGTGTGGCGGCGGCGGTCCAGGTAGATCATGCGATCCTCCGCGCGATGAGCTTTCCGGCCAGCACGAGCGTCTGGGCCAGCACATCCAGCTCGTCGTGGGCATCCCTCGCCGCATCCAGGGAGAGATCCTCCAGGTTGGGGAGAAGGTCCAGCGCCTGGCTGCGGAGGCCCCGGAGGCGCTGGGCGGCTTCGGGCATGGGATAGGTGGGGGCATGCGCCCCCTGGACCACTGGTTGAGCGACGCTCCGCGCCCTCGGGGTGGTGGCCCGCGTGTCCGCCGGTGCCTCGGGAGACGCGCTTGCATGGGGCGCGGTTGCCGGGGGTGGGGCGGTTGCTTTCTCGGCGCGTTTCTTGGCCAGCCATTCGCGCTGGCGGCGCTTCTTGGCTTCGCGCTTCTCTTCGGGCGTGTGGTACTTCCTGGGTTGGGGCATGGGTTCCTCGGGCATGGGTTGAGGTCGGACGTGCCGCCGCGTGGGCGTCATGCACTTGAAGTCGAGTTCGGGCTGCACCCGCAGGCCCTCCATGGGCTTGGCGGGCACCGTGATGACGAAGGGCGGCGTGCGGGCCTCCCCCTCCTTGCATTCGATGGCGAAGGCCAGGTTGTCCTTCTGGGTTGTCCACTCAGCCCACGCCGGGGTGTAGGGCTGCGCGGGCCTCGCGCCCTTGATCTCGGCCAGCCGCCGCCGCAGCTCCGGAAGGTCCAGGGCCATCAGCTCGGCATGGGAAGGTCCGGTGGTCACGCCGCCACCTCCGCTAGCAGCGCATCCGACACCCCGGCCGCGGCCAGGGCCTCGGTCACCACGGGCAGCAGCTCGGGCAGCACCTTGCGCGTCACCGCCACCGCCTCGAAGACCAGCTGGGTCTTCACGGCCTCATCCAGGCCGAACGTCCAGAAGCGCGTGGCGGCCTCCAGGATGTCGGCCACCCGCACCAGGGCCACGGCCAGGTCCGAGGGCTGGGGCTCCCCCTCGCCCCGCTCGTGCCACCAGGTCTCCTCCACCATCTCGTCGTAGCGGCGGATCAGGTGAGCATCCAGCCAGCGCTTGGCCGGGTTGGGGATGTCGCCATGCTCCGTCTCCGGCATGTCGTGGTGCAGCGCCCACAGCAGCGTGTCGTGGGCCATGGCCTCGTCGTAGCGGTCCAACAGGTGGCGCCCCAGGCGATCCGCCAGCAGCGCCACCTTGGCCAGGTGATCCGCCAGGGTCTGCGGGCAGGCCATCGGTTTGGTGTGCCAGCGGGTGACGTAGCCCGTCTGGAGGATGTCCTCGAAGGTGGGTCCAGCCAGCCGGATCACAACACCTCCGCATCGAGGCCCGCCTCGTGGTCGGCGTGCTCCTTGCGCACCGCCAGATCGGCGATCTGCGAGGCGCCCAGCAGCAGGAGGAGCCCCGGCGCGGCCAGCAGCAGGCCCAGGCCCGAGGCCACCAGGAAAAGGAGATGAAGGAACGAGCGCATCAGCGCCTCCGGATCAGTCGGGTCTTGCGGGTGTCGTGGGTGCGGTGGCCCGTCCGGCGGTCCTCCGGGATGGGCAGCAGCAGCAGGAGCACCAGGAGTTGCGGATCGAAGAACCCATCAGCGAGCACGGTTCACCTCCGGCGTGCGCAGCACCACATCGAAGAGCGGCGAATGCCAGCCGCCGTAGATCCGCCGGGGGGCGTAGCGCCGGGCCGCCTCGCTGGCACCCAGGTCGCGGATCTCACGGTCCATGGACCGGCCCGCCAGGTCGTAGGCGCCCAGGGGTGAGGCGCAGAGGGGCAGCGGGTGCTCGTTCGTCATCGCGGCACCTCGCTGCCTCTGTTCTCAATTCGCTCAGCGAGAATGTGGATTTCGGGCATGGCGCATTCCTCGCAGATCAAGACTTCGCTGGCCGCAGAGAGCGGCACGGCAATGTCCTCGCCCGGGCCCATGACATCAGCCAGGACAGCGCTGCCCAGGAATTGCTCCAGCCCATGCTGACGCTGGACAGCAGGGAGGTTCACGGCCAGCCGCTCGAGGCGGAGGCGGTAGAAGAGGAAGCTCCCGGAGTGCATGAGGCCCTTTCCACAAAGGGAACAAGGCTTGAGGTCGTGGCGCTTCATGGCCGCACCCGCTTGGCCAACCGGAGCGACCGCCGGCGGCGGCGGGCGTCCATGTCCTCCAGCAGCTGCCCGGCGAAGGCCGCCAGGAACGAGAGGGACCTCCGCGGGAAGGCGATGGCCAGCGCCACCACCACCAGGGCCAGCAGGCCCAGCAGCGCCAGGAAGGGCATGAGCGGGGAAAGGAGGAAGGCGATCATTGGCCACCACCTTCCGTAGCCTTGGCGGACTCAGGATGGTTGATGAGCTCAACCGTGGCGGCCAGGGCCTTCATGGGGTTGGCCCCGCGGGCCAGAATCTCCTCTGCGACCTTATGGCCAGCCTCGAGGATGGAGAGGCCCATCTCCCGATGGCGTTGGAGGATGGCGTCCATGAAAGGGAGGAGTTCCTCGCGCCAGGTGTCCGGGTAGAGATTCTGGATGGTCCGGTGGGTCTGGAGGAGCTGAGTGGAAACCTTCACGGCCGTGGCGACGCGCGCGGGGCCTGGGTTCTCCCAGGGCGCCTCCTCCGCGGGTCCCTCGGCTTCCAGCCCCGCCTTCACCCATGCCATCAGCGCCTGGGCCAGGGCCTCGCCCTGGTCGTCCGTCCGGTCATGGAGGAACTGTTTGAAGCGCCGCTCCAAGTGGGCATGTCCCTCCTCCAGGAGGAATAGCCGGTCGTGCAGCCGGTCCTGCGGTGCCTTGCCGGTGCTGGGCGGCAGCTTCAGTGCGGAGAGGCGCAGCGTACCGGCGTCGAGGGTGCCCACCCATTCCATGTCGCCAGAGAGGATGCGGACCTTGGCCCTGGAGGGGCGCATGCCGCGGCTGAGGGCCTCGAAGGCCTCCCGGCTTTCAGAGGGGCTGCCTTTGGCCAGGGAGATCTGCTTGACCTCCCCGCGCTCGGAGACAAGCTGCAGCGCGTCATCCAGGAAGAGGGCCGAACCATCCGCCTCCTCTCCAGAGGTGCCTCCCTCCGTCTGGCCCCGCATCCAGAGCCAGAGGATGAACTCCTCGCCGAGGAAGCGGCCTTGTTCGAGCAGTTCAAGAGGCTTCATTGGTCACCTCGGGAAAGAGCGGCAGCGTGGGAAGGGCCTGGATGCGGCGCGGGTCGTCCGGGGCCAGGTGCGCAACGGCCGTCCAGCGGCGCCAGCACACCGGCCCGTAGCCGCGGAGCCGGGCCCGGAGGGATTTCAGCGGCCGGTTGCACACCAGGCAGGTGTGAAACTCGGAGGGAGGGATGGAGGAGGTGGGCATCAGGCACCTGCCACCTCCAGGTCCACGGGATCCAGCCCCATGAGCGCTTCGGTGGGCAACTCGGGGGTCACCCGTCCAGCCAGCAGGAGCGGCGCCAGGGCGTGGAGTTCCACGCCGAAACTCTTCATGAAGAGGCTGGCGAGCACCCCCTGCGCCTTAGCGGATCCGGCGGTCGTCCACACCATGCCGCCCTTGCGGTCCCAGGCCACTTCGTAGCATTTGGGTGAGGGGATGACCTTCCGCACAAGCTCCGCCTTCACCTCGTCGGCAAGGGAGATCCGGGCCTCCTTGCCGATGAAGGCGAGATCCTTCTCCTTCATCACGGAGGTGATGCGGAGGTCCACGTGGCTCTTGAGGAGGGCCGCGGGCACCTTCCGGGTGTCCAGGCGCAGCGCGAACACCCAAAAGCGATCCTGCTCCACCCAGTCCTCCTCCGGGGGGCTGACCAGCAGGTTGCGCCAGTCACACCAGCCAAAGCGCTCCTCCTCTAGCCCATCCTGGAAGGGGCGGAACTGGTCCTGTACCAGGCCGGCCATGAGATCCGAGAAGTCCGGCACCGGCCCGAGGGCCATGAACCGCTGAGCCGTGAGGGATCCGGAGAGCAGGCTCATGCCCGAACCTCACGCCCCTGCAGCCCCACGCGCAGCCCCGGGAAGCGGGCCTGCACCTTGGCCACGAAGAGCACCCGCGCCACGCCCTGGAGGTGCACCTGGGCCCGCCGGATGGATTCGGCGCCGAAGTCCCCCGTCTCCAGCTCGGCCAGCGCCGTGCGGAGCTGCGCGCACACCTTGGCGCGGGTGATGACAGGATCCTCGCCCAGCGGGACCACCCTTGCCGGGGCGGCGGGGTGGGAGTAGTCTGATGTCTGCATGTCAGTCTCCTTTGTAGTGGGCCCCGTTCGCGCGGGGCCTGTTTAGTGTCAGGCGGAAAGAAGGTCGCGCACCTGCAGGGGCTGCAGGGTGCCGTCCAGCCAGGCATCCACATCCGCCCGGGTGGTGACCATCAGCGGGCGGCCGTAGCGGTCGTGGCGCAGCAGATCGGCGGCGCAGGGCAGGGCTCCCGTGGCCATGGCATGCGAGATCGTGGCGATGCTGATGCGCCGGCCCGTCTCGCGGCCCTTCTCAAGGATGTAGAGCCGCACCTGGCGCATGGTGAGCGTGTCCTGCCAGCGCGGGGCGGGCTTCGGGGGGCGGCCTCGGCGGATAGGCTCGCTCATGCCCGGGCCTCATGGTAGGCCGTCGTGTGGGGGATCAGGGGCCGCAGCAGGTCCACATCCATGCGGCGCTGGATGGCCAGCATCCCCTTGCCGGTGATGAGGGTCTTGGCCTTCAGGTGATCCTGCCCATCCGAATCCGTGAACACCCGCTCCACCACCCGGAAGAGGCCCGCATCCACATGCTGCTGGTAGGGCGTGCAGGTGCCGTGGATGATGTAGCCCTGCATCCGCAGCCACACGAAGAGCCGGTTCTGGCCCGTGCCCAGGATCTTCGCGGCGGCGGCGATGGTGTGGCAGCCCTCCGCCCCCGCCACGCGATCCGCGAAGGCCGCCCGGGGTTCCAGGTAGGCGATCTCCTCATCCTGCGAGGCCACCTGGAAGGCCAGCGCCTCCCGCTCCGTCTCGATCTTCGCCGCCAGGGCCAGGGCTCCGGCCAGGGTCTTGGGGATCTCGAAGGCCGGGGCCGGAGCGGTCTCGTAGCGGCCCGTCTTCCGGATGGCGGGAAGCACCTCGTGGGTGACCCACCGCTTGAAGGCCTGGGCCTCCGGGCGGCGGCTGCCCATCACCAGGGAATAGAGGCCCGGCTCGGTGACCACGGCCATCTCCTGGTCCCCGCCAGGGGTACGCACAATGTGCGTACCCTTTTCGTCGAGGTGCACCTTCCGGATGGCGGTGTTGGCATCCCGGTAGCCCAGCACCCGGGCCAGATCGGCCGCCAGGAACCGGGGCTCCCCGTCCACCAGGGCCACACGCACCAGGTTCGAACCGTAGAAGAAGTTGTTCACGCCTTCCATCACTTCCTCCCCGCCTGCTTGCGCAGCGCGTCATGGGCGTTCTGGGCTTGCTGCAGCCGTGCGGCGGAGAAGGGCAACAGGCGCTTCGCCTCGTCGGGATCCAGCTTTCCATCGGCCAAGTCTTTGCTCAGGCGGGTGATGAAGGCGTCATCCGCCTCCACCGTCTCCGCCAGCAGATCAAAAGGACTTTCCTCCGCCAACTCGTGGCCCTCGCCCCACCACCGCGCAAGCACCCGCAGGGGTTCGGCGTTGCCCGTCACCGTGGCGATGCGGCGCAGATCAATCAGGTCGGGCAGCCAGTCGTACTCATCGGGGTTGAGGATGCGGGAATACCACCCCTCGCTGCGCCCGATGGCCAGCGCCACCGCCTTGCGGGGCATGGCCGAGGGGCCCTGATGCGGGATGGCCAGCGCCTCCTTGATCTCACGATCGAAGCGGCGATCTTGCGGCGTCCAGGCACGACTTTTACACATGGAGGTCACCGTGCGAAAAGGGGTTGCGTTCAGCTGGCGTGGCGGATGGGTTCCGATTCCGCAGATCCTGTGGATTCCGTCGTGGGCGCCGCGGTGGTCGGCTCGGCGTAGATCCGCGGCCAGATCTCCCAGGGCCTGCGGCCGATGGCATCGCCGATCGCGTAGGCCACGCGCCAGGATTTCGTCAGGCCGCCCACGACCTGGCTCACGTTCGACCGGCTGCACCCCAGCTTCGCGGCCAGCGCCTCGTGGGTGAACCCCGCCGCGTGCAGGGCCGCCGTGATCTTCCAGGCGGGCCAGGTGCGATGCCGTTGGGTAACTTTGCACATGGGGGAACCTCGTAGAATCTGTGAAACTGGTCGGTGGTAAATCTGAAAAGGAGGCTTGCGTGGCGCGAATCAAGCGGTCCAAGGAAGCACTCGAAAATCTGCAGAGGATCTACGTCCTTGGAGAGGGAGGCGAAACAGCGCTCAGCCTTCACCTCTTTGGCGACCATCTCTCCGACCGGGAGGGGTTTCAGGGCCTCGACGGGATTGAGGCCGTACACTTCTTCCTGATGCAGAAGCACGGCTGGAAGCCTGCTGATCTGCGAGCCATGAGCTATGCCGATCTAGCATTCGCTCTGCATCAAGAGATGCGAGGGTGGCGGCGGCCTTCCGAAGCTCACGGTCTACCACACCCCTTGCCCGATTCACCGCCATCCGAGCCAATTCGGCGCGGGCGAAAGCAACCATGACCTCAGCCCGCTGGGGCATCGGCAGCGCCTCAATTCGTGCCGACCGCTCTTCCATCTCCGTCCTCCAATCCTGGTGAGGTGATCCGTGGTTAATCCGTCATCTCGGCTGCGGCCTGTTCCGCCGAATTGGCTTCGGCTTCTAGCCGTGCTATCTCAAGCGATTGATAGGCTTGACGAAGCGCAGTCGGCATTGCCTCCGCGAGACGAAGCGCCGGAGGGAACTCGAGAGTGGCGTCTTCGGACAAAGGCATGTCGGGATCTGGCGTCCCTCCGAATACGGACCATGAAGATCCGCGAGGAACTTCAGCGCGGAGCGTCAGCGCCAGATCGCCCCACGAGACGGAGAGTTCAGCCGTGATCCGATCCGTCTCTTCCATCTCCGTCCTCCGGTTGGGTGACGGGAGAAGGATGGTCTCGTTTTTAGTGGTCGTCAAGCCTCGAATCACAAAAAAGGTGTATTTTGTATAACCCTAATAATATCAAGAGAGCGAGGGAAGCATCCGGGAAATCCCAAGCTGCCCTTGGGGCCGCACTTGGGGTGCACAAGAACACAATCCTGGCTTGGGAGAAGGGGGTTCGCTCCCCAACGGTTGCGGGTGTTTCCGAGTCGGCTGAGCTGCTCGAGATCCACCAGGATGCGCAGGCGGCGCTGGCGCTGGCCGGTGGTGATGATGCGCTTGCTTGCGCTATGCGCGGCGGCGGCATCCTCGCGCACGAGATCGAGCACCGCGGCGATCTCTGGCCGGTCGAGATCCTCCAGCGCCTGGCGCAGGCCATCGAGCAGGTAGAGGCTTCGCTGGGCTCGCCTCAGCACGAGGCGGGCAAATTCGGTGGGCATGGTCTCTCCTGGGCCAAGGGCCCTGAGGTCGGGGAGCTCGAAACCGTGCACAGCAACGGCCCGGCGTGTTTCCCGTGAGGATGTTGTATTCCGCCGGATCCCCGACGAGGGGAGCCCCCGGGCTGACGGGCCCGGGGGCCGGCTGTGCGATGGGTTTCG
>JAKBES010000141.1 GCA_021833665.1 Acidobacteriota bacterium | reverse complement strand
CCTGGGCCACATCACGCTGGCGGACAGTTCCGAGGGCATGCTGGCGGCGCTTCGGGGCAAGATCGCCTCCAGCGGCGTGGGGAACATGACTCCCATCAAGCTGGACCTCAGCGTGGATTCAATGCCCGGACAGGGTTTTGATCTCATCTACACGCTCATGACACTCCACCACATTCCGAATACGGACGGGATCTTGCGCGAATTCCACCGCCTGCTCAGGCCTGGAGGTCACCTGTGCGTGGCGGACCTGGACACGGAGGACGGATCATTCCACGGGGCAGGATTTAGCGGACACAGAGGATTTGACCGAAGCGATTTGGGAGAGCGGGCACGGCGGGCCGGTTTGGACGAGGCCAGCTTCGAAACCGCTTTCCGAGTCGCGAAGGAGGCGGGCGGGAGCATGAGGGACTATCCGGTGTTCCTCATGGTCGCGCGAAAGCCTTGAGGACGCGTCGCGAATCCTCGTTCAGCCCTTGCGCGGGTTGCGGCCAGCGGCCGAGGCGCCTAGTATCTCTTCAGATCAGATTTTGCAAAGGAGGGAGACGCCATGCCGACGCTGAAGGCCATGTCCGAAAACGAGAGGCGCCTGTTCGCCATTTTCAAGAAGGCCCTTCAGGCGGAGCGCGACGCTCAAGCCATGTACCAGGAGGCCATGGGCCTGTGCGAAGACCCCATGCTCCGGGCCGTGCTCAAGGGCTTTTACGAGGATGAGATCCGCCACGAGCAGGGTGTTCTGGCGCGCTATCACCAGTTCCGCAATGAGTACCAGGCCGACGGGAACTAGCAGGTTGCTGAAAAACTCGCATGGGCCGCGCATCCGCGGTGGAAGCGGGGTGGCATTGACGGGCAGGGGCAAAGGGTTCGGCCTCGCGGGTTGGCTGGCAGCGTGCTTCTGCGCGGCCGCGGGGGGCGTGGTGTTCCCTCCCGGTCCGTGGTACGCCCTCCTGCAGAAGCCCTCCTGGACTCCGCCGGGCTGGATCTTCGGCCCCGTTTGGACGGCCCTGTACGTGCTCATGGCCCTGGCGGCATGGCTTGTCTGGTCGCGGGCAGGGTTCGCGGGCGCCCGGGTGGCCCTTGGGCTATTCCTCCTCCAATTGGTCCTCAACGCTGCCTGGTCGTGGCTGTTCTTCGGCCTGCATCGGCCGGGGCTCGCCTTGGCGGAGATCGTCGCGCTCTGGATTCTCCTTCTGGCCACGCTCGTGGTTTTCTGGCGCAGGCGGCCTCTGGCCGGGGCGCTGCTGGTGCCCTACCTGCTGTGGGTGAGCCTGGCCTCGGCCCTGAACTGGGAGCTGTGGAGGATGAATGGTTAGGCAGACGGGGGTTTCGCCTTGACCAGGATTTACATCGACGCGGACGGCTGCCCCGTCAAGCAGGAGGTCTACAAGGTGGCCTGGCGCCACGGACTCAAGGTCACCGTGGTGGCCAACGCGTGGATGCGGGTGCCCGAGGACGAGGACGTGGAGCAGGTGGTGGTAGACGGGAGCTTCGACGCCGCCGACGATTGGATCGTGAGCCGCGCATCCAGGGATGACATCGTGATATCAAGTGACATCCCACTCGCCGCGCGGGCGCTGGAAAAGGGCGCGCGGGTGCTTGGCCCCAACGGCCGGGAGTTCACTCCGGATTCTATCGGCGAGGCCATGGCGAACCGGGAGCTCATGGCGTACCTGCGAGAATCGGGAACCCTTACGGGAGGGCCGGCGCCCTTCGAAAAGCGGGACCGCTCGCGATTCCTCCAGCGCCTCGAAGAAATCATCCAATCGATGGTGAGGCTTCGGCCCGTGGAATGAGGGAGGCTGCGGCATGACGCTTCTGGTTTCCGTTCTCGCGCTGCTGATGGTCGGCCTGCTTGCGGGCGTTCTCTCTGGAGTCTTCGGCATCGGCGGCGGCATCATCATCGTGCCGGCCCTGGTCTACCTGATGGACTTCTCCCAGCACAAGGCCACGGGGACGAGCCTGGCCGTCCTCCTCCCGCCCATAGGGCTGGCGGCGGTGGCGGAATATTACCGCCACGGCAACGTGGACCTGAGGGCCGCGGCCATCATCGCCGTAGGGTGCCTCGGGGGTGCGTGGCTGGGAGCCATGGTGGCCAGCAGGCTTTCGGGGCCCGTGCTGAGAATGGCGTTCGGAACCTTCGTGGTGTTTATGGGGCTCTACCTGATTTACGGGGCTGCCAAGCGGCTGGGCTGGCTATGAGGCCGGCCCTGGAGGTACACTGCCGCGCGGCGAGGTGCTCCTATGAGTGAAGCGGGGAATGACAGGCAGCTTGGCGATTTCATCAAGGGGAGGCTCCTCTTCATCGAAGCGTACTGCCAGGAACAGGGCCTCGACAAGGAGAAGGCCCTCGCGGCGGCGCAGGACGCGGCCCTCCGCCTGGCGGGGACGCCTGAGCGGGAGCAGTTCCTGAAGGACAAGGTCTTCTCCGGCGTGGTGTTGGCCAGCGCCTACTTTCCCGAGTGGGTCGACGGTGTCTTTCTGGAGGCCATGACCGTGGCGCTCAAGGGCCCGGGAGCGCCCCTTTACACCACCAGTTCCAGGCGTCCCTGCATTACCTCCGAGGCCGGGCGCTTCAACGCGCACCGCCAGGCCGAAACGGTGTTCAAGGCTTTCTTTCAAGGCAAGAAGCCTCAGGATTGGCTGAAGTACACGTTCCTGAGCATCTACAGACAGTGTTACGGGGTGGAGGCGGCCAGCAAGTTTTCCGTGGAGGAGGCCGGCCCGGGCCACTTCAAGGTCACCGTGGACAACCGGGGCCTGGGGAAGGCCAGCCGCATGGACTGCTCCACGGGGGTGGGCTACCTCTATGGCGCGCTGGAGCAGCTGGGCGCGCTGAACATCGTCGTGACCCACGACCAATGCGGGGCCGACGAGGCCTTCGCGGGCAAGCTCTGCGTCTTTGACGTCACCTGGACCTAGGCGCCGTCCCTCACCTTCCGCCTCCCGCCGCTACAGCGCCTGAAGCACGTCCGCCAGGACCGATGCCTTTCTCCCGCCGCTGGTGAGATAGGCTCCCGGTGCGATTCCCTTCAGGCCCGCCAGGAGATCCTGGCACACCTCGACGCCCAACGACAGCTGGTCTTCGCGGCGCTCCAGGCTCTGGAGCTTCGAGAGAAAGGCCTGGGGCAAAACCATCCCCGGCACTTCGTTGTGGAGGTAAAGGGCCTGCTTCAGGCTCCCGACGGGGAGAAGGCCGGGCAGGATGCGGATCGGCAGGGAGGCGGCCGCCTCGGAGAACCGCTCCACCGGCTCCAGATCGAAGACGGGCTGGCTCATGGCGAAGGTCGCACCGGCGTCCATGCGTTCCTTAAGTTTATCCAGCTCCCGCCCCATGTCCGTCGCGGCCATATTCACGCCCACGCCGATGGCGAAGCTGGCGCAGGCGCCGATGGCGTGATCGGAGAAATCGTAGCCCCGGTTGAGGGAGGCGATGATCCTCACGAGGCCCGCGGCGTTCACGTCGTTGACGGACGTGGCCGAGGGGAAGTCGCCGATGGCCGTGGGATCTCCGCTGAGGGCCAGGATGCCGTCCACCCCCAGGAGCGCCGCGCCGAGCAGTTCGGACTGGAGCGCCAGGAGGTTTCGGTCCCGGCACGTCATGTGCAAAATGGTGGAGAGCCCCGTCTCCTGTTGCACCAGGTGTGCCAGGGCCATGGACGACACCCGAACGCGGGCCATGGGGTTGTCCGCGATGTCCACGGCGGAGGCCCCCGCCTGTTTGAGGAGGCGCGATGTGTCTACGGCCTCCCGGGCGTCGGGGCCCTTGGGGGGATCCAGCTCGCAGGTGACGGCGAACTCCCTCGCCAGCTTCTGAAAAAAGCCCACCGAGACGGGATGGGCCGCCGTGAGGGGCCGGGCGGGGGCCTCCTCGATGACCATGTGGCCCTCGGGGCTCACCTGCCGCCTCACGGGCGGCCTGTTCTTGGCCACGGCGGCTATGGCCCGAATGGTCTCCGGTGTGGTCCCGCAACATCCGCCCACGATGTTCACGCCCAGATCCAGGTAATGCCTGACGTAGCCCGCCACGTATTCCGGGCTGGAGAGGTAGTGGAGGTGGCCGTCCACCTCCGTGGGATAACCGGCGTTGGGCATGACCACGAGGGGGTGGTCCACGTTGCGGGCCACGTCCTCCACGAGGGGCAGGGTGTCGGCGGGGCCCACGGAGCAGTTGATCCCCACCACGTCGGCGCCCGCGCTGGCCAGGCGGCGGCAGCCGTCCACGGGTGCGTCGCCAAAGAAGGTTCGCCCGTCCCGGTTGAACGTGAGGGACGCCAGGATGGGAATCTGGGGGGCCACGGCCTTGCACGCGTCGATGAAGAAGAGGGTCTCCAGCACCGATTGCTGGGTTTCGATGACGAAGATGTCCGGTCCAGCGTCGGCCAGGGCCGCCACCTGTTCAAGGCAGATTTCCCTGGCCTCCGATTCATCCATGTCGCCGTAGGGCTTGAGCATGACCTTGAGGGGGCCCATGGAGCCGCCCACCCAGACCGGCGCCCCGTGGGCGGCCCGGCGGGCAATCTCCACCCCGCGTGCATTGATGTCCTTCAACCGTCCCTGCAAATCGAACCGCGCAAGGCCCAGCCGGTTGGCCTTGAACGTGTTGGTGGTGATGATGTGGGCCCCCGCGTGCACGTAGTCGCGGTGCAGGGCCAGGACCACATCCGCCTGGCTGACGTTCGCCTCCTCCAGGCAGTGGCTCCTGGGGAAGCCTCTCGACAGGAGCACCGTTCCCATTGCCCCGTCCGCCACGATGACCGATTCTCTCATCCAGCTTAGCAGGGCCCTGCGTTTGGTCATGGAATTCTCCGAAGACGTCCTTCGCGGGTCGTGAGTAGGGGAGCAGGGAATGAGGTGATTAGGGCGGGCAAAACAACCATGATCTCGGCTCCTGACGCTTCAAGCCCACTGTCGTTGCCAACTCTCCTGCTCACCTGCTCACGGCACTTCAGCGTTACGCGCCGAAGTAGCGTGCCTGGGGATGGTGCACGACGATGGCCGACACGGAGGCCTCGGGGTCCATCATGAAGCCCTCCGTGAGGCGGACGCCCAGGCGCTCCGGCTTGAGGAGGGCGAAGAGGGGCCCCTGGGCGGAAAGATCGGGGCAGGCGGGGTAGCCGAAGCTGTATCGCTTGCCCCTGTACCTGGCCTGAAACCGGTCCAGCATGGACATCTGGGCGGGGTCAGCAAATCCCCAATGCTCCCGAATCCTTTGGTGGAGCCACTCGGCCGCTGCCTCCGCCGTCTCCAGGGCCAAGGCCTGGAGAGCGTGGCACAGGAGGTATAGGCCCTCGACCTTGAGGGCCTCGGCCCGTGCTCGAACCCCCTCGCCCGCGGTGGTGACGAAGAGGGCCACCGAATCGCCACCGCCCTGGGACAGGGGACGGATCAGGTCGGCGAGGCATTCACGGTCGCCCGTCCGCTGCCGGGGAAAGGTGAGCGTCTCCGCGGGGCGCCCTTCCTCAAACAGGTGGAGTTGGTTCCCTTCGGAGGCGGCCTCGTAGAAGCGGTAGAGGCCCTTGGCCTTGATCCAACCTCGGCTCTGGATGTCCCGGATAAGGGCCTCCAGCTCCGCCGCCTTGGGGTCGCCCTCGTCCCTCAGCTTGCGGAAGTTTCCCCGCAGCCCCAGGTGCTTTCCGTAGAGCATCTGGTCGTTGACATACCTCCAGACGTCGGTCAGGTCCAGCGGGTCGAAGTGGTGCTCGGCCGTGTCCGGCGGAGGCACGGCCGCCACGACCTCAATGCGCGGGCTCCTCACGGGCGGCGGTTCCAGCAGCTCGGCCGAGGGGTCCGAAGGCGCCGGTGCGAGGGCGGCTCGCCGGGCGGCGACTTCCTCTTTCAGGGCGGGGAAGGCCGCCGGGTCCGTGACGCGGAGCAGGAGGCTCAGGCCGGCCATGGCGTCCTTGGCGTAGTCGACGAAACCGCCGTACGCGGGTGCGATCTTCAGGTCGGTGAACCGCTGCGTGAGGGCCGCGCCTCCCACGAGCATGGGGCAAAGGATGCCCGCCGCCGTAAGGTCCTGGGCCGTGGTGACCATCTGTTGGGCGCTCTTGACCAGGAGGCCGCTGAGGCCGATGACGTCGGGCCGGTGCTCGGCGAAGGCAGCCGCGAGCCGCTCGGGGGGCACCTTGATGCCCAGGTTGACGACTCGGTAGCCGTTGTTGGAGAAGATGATGTCTACGAGGTTCTTGCCGATGTCGTGCACATCCCCCTTGACGGTGGCCAGGAGCACCTTGCCCTTGCCCGCGTCCGAGACGCGGTCCATGTGCTTCTCCAGGTGGGACACGGCGGCCTTCATGGCCTCGGCCGACTGGAGGACCTCGGCCACGATGAGCTCGTTGGCGTTGAAGAGGCGCCCCACCTCGGCCATGCCCTTCATGAGCGGGCCGTTGATGAGGTCCAAGGGGGCCGCGCCGTCCTTGAGCACCTCATCCAGATCTTCGGCGAGCCCCTCCTTGGTGCCTTCCACGATGTAGTTCGGGAGGCGCTCAATGGCCGTTCCCTGGGGCCTTGGGGCCTTGGCGGCGCCCTTCCTGCCCTTGAAATGGGCGCTGAAGGCACCCAGCGGGTCGGGGCCGCGGTCGAAGAGGAGATGTTCCGCCAGGCGGCGCTCCTCCTCGGGGATCGAGGGATAGCGCTGAATCCTTTCCGTGTTGACGATGGCGAAATCAAGGCCGGCCCGCGTGGCGTGGTAGAGGAAGACGCTGTTCAGGACCTGGCGGCCCGCCTCGGGCAGGCCGAAGCTCACGTTGGAGACGCCCAGGAGGGTCTTGGAGTCCGGAAAGGCCCCTTTGATGAGGCTCAGGCCCTCCAGCGTCTCCACGGCGCTGCCCCGGTACGACCCGTCCCCCGTGCCGCAGGGGAACACGAGGGGATCAAAGATGAGGTCCTCGGGGGGCATGCCGTACTTGTCCGTGAGGAGATCGAAGGATCGCCGGGCGATGGCGAGCTTGCGCTCCCGGGTGAGGGCCATGCCCTGCACCGGGTCCTCGTCGATGGTGCCCACCACCAGCGCGGCCCCGTAAGTTCTGGCCAGGGGCACCACGCGCTGGAGCCGCCCTTCGCCGTCCTCCAGGTTCACCGAATTGATGATGGCCTTGCCCTGGCAGTAGGTGAGGCCCAGCTCGATGACCGCGGGGTTCGTGGAGTCGATCATGAGGGGAGCGCGGATCATCCTGGAAGCTCGGTCGAGGAAGGCGGCCATGTCTCCCGTCTCCTCCCGGTCCGGATCCTGGAGGCACACGTCCATCACGTGCGCGCCCGCCCTGATCTGGGACCGGCCCACCTCGGCGGCCCCCTCGAAATCGCCTGCGGCGATGCGCGCCTTGAATCCGCGGCTGCCCAGCACGTTGGTGCGCTCCCCCACGAGGATGGGGCGGTTCTCCTGCTCCACCTCCAAGAAGTCGATGCCCGAGAGGAAGGTGCGGTGGTGATCGGGCACCCGGCGGGGCTTCATGTGTTCCAGGGCCTGCGCGAGAGCCCGGATGTGGGCCGGCGTCGTCCCGCAGCATCCGCCCGCCACGTTGAGCCAGCCCAGCTCCGCGAATCGGGCGAGCTGGCTGGCAAGGGACTCCGGGGTCTCCGGATAGGCGCCTTCCTCATCAGGCAGTCCCGCGTTCGGGTAGCAGGAGACACGGGTTTTGGCCATGGCCGAAAGGGCGCGGAGGTGGCTTGCCATGAACTGGGGCCCCGTGGCGCAGTTCAGCCCCACACAGAGCAGGGGTACGTGCATGACCGAGGCGTAGAGGGCCTCGATGGTCTGTCCGGCGAGCATGGTGCCCGACATCTCGATGGTGGCCGAAACCATGAGGGGGACGTCCACGCCCGTCTCGTCCATGGCGCGGCGGGCGGCCAGGAGGCCGGCCTTGAGGTTGCGCGTGTCCTGTACGGTCTCCAGCAGGAGCACGTCGGCGCCGCCTTCGAGCAGTCCCAGGGCCTGTACGCGGTAGTGCCCCACCATCTCGCCGAAGGTGGCCCCGCCCGTGACCGAGATGGCCTTGGTGGTAGGTCCCATGGAACCGGCGGCGAACCGGGGCCGGGCCGGGGTCGACCATGCCGCGCAGGCCTCGCGGGCGATGCGCGCCGCCCGCCGGTTGATCTCGAAGGCCTCCTGGGCCAGTCCATATTCAGCGAGGACCAGCGGCGTGCTTCCGAAGGTGTCGGTCTCCACCATGTGAGCGCCGGCTTCGAGGTAGGCGTCGTGAACGGAGCGGACCACGTCGGGGCGGTGCAGGACCAGGGCCTCATTGCAGCCCTCGAGGCGAGGGCCGCCGAAGTCCTCCGCCGTGAGGTCCCGTCCCTGCAGGGCCGTCCCCGTGGCGCCGTCCATGACCAGGATGCGCTCCTGAAGGAGATCCACGAGCTGTTCGGCCCGGTTGTTCATGCCCTCGGCTCCTTGACCAAACCTTATAAGTCTAGCCCCAATGGCGGGTCCTGGGTAGACGCGGGGCCGAGTCCTCCGGCGGGACCCGGACCCCTGCCATTGCAAACAGGCGTGCCTTCTGGTATATTACCCGTTCGTGGAAGGAGCTTCACCATGGCCAGAATGTGCGAAATCTGCGGGAAGAAGCCCAGCACCGGAAATAACGTGAGCCACGCTCACAACCTGACCAAACGGCGATGGCTTCCCAACCTTCAATCCGTCCGCGCCAACGTGAACGGCCAGACCAAGACCATGCGCGTCTGCACCAAGTGCATCAAGGCCGGCAAGGTCGTCAAGGCGGGCTGACACGGATCGAACAGGGTGGGGCGGAGGGAAAGCGGGCATGAGCTCCGCAGCCCCTTTCACCCCGCCTGAGCAGGTGGTATCCCCTCCAAAAACTTGAGCAGCTCGGATGCGGCCCGCGATGAGGCGTTGCCTTGTCCCAGGGCCGATTTCACGCGCGCGGAGAGGGCCTCCGCCCTGGCCTTGGCGGCACCCGTGTCGTCGAGGAGGCGGTTCACCGCCGCTGCCACGCCTTCCCCCGTGAAGTCGGCCTGAATGAGCTCGGGGATGGCCGCCTCCCCCAGCACGACGTTCGGCAGGCCCACCTGGTTCAGCGTCACCAGCCGCCGGCCGATGGCGTACGTGAGCGGCTTGAGACGGTAGACGATGACCTGGGGCACGCCCATGAGGGCCGCCTCCAGGGTAGCTGTTCCCGAAGCCACGGCGGCG
>JAKBES010000140.1 GCA_021833665.1 Acidobacteriota bacterium | reverse complement strand
GGGCAAGGCCGAGGGCAAGCAGGCGCCAGCCATGGACGCCCAACAGAAAGCCGCCATGGAGGCCTGGCAAAAAGCCTCGACCCCGGGCCCCGAACACGCGGACCTGGCGAAGATGGCCGGGACCTGGGACGTGACCATCAAGTCCTTCGAGGGTCCCGAGCCGCAGATCTCAACGAGCAAGGCCGTGCGCAAAATGGTCCTCGGAGGCCGGTTCCTCCAGGAGGAGTACAAAGGGACTTACATGGGCCAGCCCTTCGAGGGCATGGGCCTGACGGGGTACGACAATGTCCTGAAGAAGTACACCTTCGTCTGGGCCGACTCCACGGAGACGGGCATGATGGTCGGGGAGGGTCACATGGATCCGCGGGGCCGGGTCCTCACCTCCGTCATGACCTACACCGACCCCGTCACGGCCAAGCAGGTACCCGTGAGGCAGATCATGAGAAGGGAGGGGCCCGACACCGAGGTCTTCGAGATGTTCGGCCCCGGCCCCGACGGGAAAGAGAAGCTGATGATGGAGATGACCTACAAGCGCTCCAAGTAGCGCGGCGGGCATCTCACCTCGCCGTGGGGCCTGGCGCCAAGGGGCCCTTCACAGGTCCCGCAGCAGGCAATAAGCGGCGCCAGCCGCGGCCCTGCCCACCACAGAGCGGGGCCGAACCCCGCGACCCTTTCAAGAGAACAGCGAAGAGGCGGGAATCAAGAAGACCATGCCCGCCCCAGCCGGCCACCGGGTTTTCTGCCAAGGATGCCGAGAGAATGTATCTGACGTAGAATGGGTGCATGAGTGCCCCGTGGGGACGCGACTTGGGATCGGACCCTTTCAGCGGAGATGATGCAGGTATCAGATGCTGGGCTCTCGTGACGCGAGCACTAAGAACCTGACCCCATAATCTGAGGTAGTATGATTTTGAATAGCAAGCAAAGCTCAACGGGGGGTTCATGAGCGAAACCACAACCATCGTGCCCTACGAAATCATAGAGCGGCGCATCGTCCTCCTTCGCGGACACAAGGTCATGCTGAGCCCAGACCTCGCCCGGCTTTACGGCGTGGAACCTCGCGTCCTTCTCCAGGCCGTTCGCCGAAACTCGAACAGATTTCCCGCCGATTTTATGTTCCAGCTCACCCGGGAAGAGTCGCAGGCGCTCCTTCTAAACGAACGGCCGTCTCGCGAAACGGCGGGACACCCTGCAAGATCACAAATTGTGACCTTGAAGCGCGGGCAGAACATCAAGTACCTGCCGTTCGCCTTCACGCAGGAAGGCATCGCCATGCTCTCAAGCGTGCTGCGGAGTGAGCGGGCGGTCGCGGTGAACATCGAAATCATGCGCGCCTTCGTGCGCCTGCGGCAACTTCTCGCAACCCACGCCGATCTGGCCCGAAAGCTGGCAGCCATGGAAAAGCAATACGACGCCCAGTTCAAGGTCGTATTCGACGCCCTGCGCGCCCTCATGAGCGAGCCCGAAAAGAAGAAGAAACCCATCGGGTTCACCGCCAAGGAAGCCAAGGGAAGGTATGGGATGTAGAATGGGGTGCATGGGTGACCCGTGGGACGCGACTTGGGAACAGGCCTTTTCAGTGGAAATGGTGCAGGCATGAGATGCTGGGCTCTCGTGGCACTAACAGTAAAGACCTGAGCCTGCGCACAGAATAATCAGGTGATATCGCCAGGCGACTGGGCGGCTCTAGTAGGTCGAGAGGGGGTCTGAGAAGATGGGGTACAAATTCTCTCAGGATATTCCATTGAGTGGTCTACTCCTTGATACGGACAATCCTAGGTTTGCCCACACCCTAGAGGGACAGCGAGAGGCAATAACCACGATGGTCCTTGATCAAAAGGACGACTTGGTTCGCCTGGGCGAAGACATCTTGAAACATGGCCTCAACCCAAGCGACCTCATGATGGTCTCCCCTTCTAAAGCAGATAAGAAGCTACTGGTGGTCCATGAAGGTAACCGACGATTTGCTGCATTAAAGTTGATGAGTGACAAGCACCTCCTACATTCGCTCCATGTTCCTGACAACCTAAAGAAGAAGTTCCAGCAACTAGCCGTTAAATTCAACGCAAATCCAATACTAACGGTTCCCTGCGTCATTTATGACGGCTATGAAGAGGCGCGCCACTGGATCGAGTTGAAGCATACAGGCAAGAACCAGGGAGTTGGTACCGATCCTTGGGTTGCTTTCATGGTTAATCGATTCAAGGGAAGCTCTTCTCCTGGTTCCCAGGCTCTCAATCTTGTGCGAAGCCAGGCTAAGTTATCCATCCCCGAGCAGCAACTACTGGATAACCCAGGTGACTATGAAAGCGCGCTGACGCGCGTCTTGGGATCTCCTGCCGCAAGGCAGATGTTAGGTGTTGGACTAACAAAGAAGAAGCTCACGCCAGAGGGCGACCCTCACGAGACCATTGAAAACCTAAAGCGCCTGGTTCTTGCGTTTGCGAACAGAACCTATAACACGCAGGATGTTTACACTAGGAAGGGACTTGTTAAAACAGTGGGCGAGATTGTGAACATCGGCACCACTGGCGGCCCGCAGAGCGGTAAGGCACGTGCGGGAGCGGCTCAGGGAGCGGCTCCACCCCCCCGAGGGCCGGGCTCTCGTTCCAGAGATAGGAAGACGGTTGCTCCGCCAAGAATGAAATTGTACATTGATGTGCCCAGGGTCCAGGACATCTTCAAAGAACTCCAGCGACTCAATATCTACCATGCGCCAAACGCTGCCGGAATTCTGATACGGGTCTTTGTGGAACAAAGCCTTGACGCATATGCTCTACGGCACAAGATCGACTTTAGGCTGAAAAACAAGAACGGTGACATACAGCAGGGAAAGGAAGTTCGATTGGTGCATAAAGTAGAATTGGTGACTAGTCACCTAAAAGCGGCTGGGGTTCCGAAGGGCGACCTCACTGAAGTAACCAATAACCTCAAGAATCCCAACCACCCAATGTCGATAGAGACTCTTCATGCCTTCGTACATAGCGCCAGCAATTCACCCAAGCCTGGTGACCTCCCCATTATATGGAACAATATGACCAACCTAATCGAGGCCCTTTGGGCATCTCCGGCATAGGACGCAAAAACACATGCATCCGCTGACGACCCCGTTACGATATCCTGGAGGGAAGGGGCAGCTTGCCAATTTCATCAAGCTGCTAATCCGAATGAATGGTCTCCAGGACGGACACTACGCCGAAGTATATGCGGGTGGTGCGGCTGTTGCCTTCTCATTGCTATTTGAGGACTGGGTAACTCGCGTCTTTATTAATGACATCGATCCGGCAATTTACTCCTTTTGGTCTTCAGTTATTGGCGCGCCAGAAGACCTCTGCCGAGCAATCATAGATACCCCCGTCAACATGCAACAATGGAAGAGGCAGAAGGCTATTCATTCTGATCCGCACAACCATGATCCCCACCGGCTCGCTTTTGCCACGTTCTTCCTGAATCGGACCAATAGATCTGGCATACTCAAGGGTGGAGTCATTGGCGGAAAGGCACAAGACGGGCGATGGCGCCTGGACGCACGCTACAACAAACGAGATCTCGTCGACAGAATCCAGAGAATTGCCCGCCGTGGAGATCGCATTAGCGTCTCCAACCTCGATGCGGCTGACTTTTTGACAACAATAGTCCCCACCCTGAACCAAAAGGCGCTAGTGTTCCTAGATCCGCCTTATTACAGGAAGGGCGAGGGCCTCTATGAGCATCACTATTCTCACGTCGACCACGTCAAAATATCGAAACTGCTAAGCAAAAGCGTGCATAGACCCTGGGTGGTTTCCTACGACGACGTACCTGAAATCCGTTCTCTATATTCATCCTTCAAGTCACAGCAGTACAGCCTTAGCTATAGTGCACAGGAAAGGTACAAGGGCGCGGAGATTATGTTCTTCTGCCACGGCCTGGTAGTGCCGCCTGCGGAGTCGCCCCTTCGAATATCCTCTAATGATCTGACGATGGCACTGGAATCGCTCTATGCTTCATAACGGGGAGAAAAATAGGATCACATCTTGCTATGTAGCATCGCAGTGAGATTCTTGGCGGCGCCTGCCACAAAGGCAGACCCCCTTCCTACTCACCTACTCTCCTCCTCACGATCTCCCATCGGTCCCCATCAGGAAACGGTTCGCGCTCAGGAGCAAGTGCAGAGCGCATCGAGCGGGGTCACATCGCAGTGCAGAGCGGGGTCACATCTTGCAATGTAGCATCGTAATGACAGGGTTGGCGACGGTTCCCGCAGAGGCAAACCCCCTCACCTCCTCACCTACTCTCCTACTTACGATCTCCCATCGGCCCCCAATAGGAAAAAAGATTGCCCTCAGGAGAGCGCTCCTACAACGGTGAAGGGTGGCCGCAGGAGGCCTCTCGCGAGACCGATGGGTTCGGCCGATCGGCAATCGGCCGCTACGGGGGACTGGACGGCCGCCTTCGAAGGCCCGCCCGCGCCCTCATCTCAGAATCTCCTCATCCCCTCATTCCCTCATCTCGCCCCCTTGCGTCTGGAAAATGGGTCCTGTCACTGCGAGGGAGCGAAGCGACCGTGGCAGTCTCGCCTCGCACGTCGGGATTGCCGCGTCGGCCTGCGGCCTCCTCGCAATGACAAGGTTGGCGGCGTCTGCTACAGAGGCAACCCCCCGCCCTGCTCACCTCCTCACCTACTCTCCTAATCACTTACTTACGATCCCCCAACGAAGCTCGCCCTCCTCCAGTGTTACGATACTGGGGGCTGATCAGGGAACACGTCGTGTGTCCAGAATCCACGCGGGGCGGAAGGAGGGGTGAACGATGCGGTCGTCCGTGAATTCGCAGTCGCCGGCCATGAGGTTCTTCTTCTCGCGGGTCTTTCCTCTGATCTTCATCGCGGCGGGCGCGGGGGTGGCGTACGCCGGGTGGCTGGGCCTAGCCAAGGCGCGGGCGAGCACGGGGTGGCCCACCGCGCCGGGAACGGTCGTGGCTTCGTCGGTGGAGCGCCAGGAAAGCAGGAGGAACAGGAGGAACAGGAGGACCAGCGTGACCTACCACGCCGGCATCCGCTACGAATTCCAGGTGGGCGGGGCCACGTTCAACGGGAACCGCGTCGCCTACGGCGACTACGGCTCCAGCAGCGCGTCGCACGCCCGGGGCATGGTGGACCGCTATCCGATGGGCCGCAGCGTCACGGTCCATTACAAGCCCGGCAGCCCCGAGGAATGCCTTCTCGATCCAGGCATGAAGGGCCAGACCTTCGTCCTGCCAGGGATCGGCCTGATCTTCCTCCTGGCGGGCCTTTTCATGGCGGTGGTCATCCCGCGGTCCATGAGACGCGAGGAGACGGCCGCGCAAGGCGCGAACAGGGGAGAATTAGGTAAGTAGGTGAGTAGGTGAGTAGGTTGGATGGGTGCCTGCGAAGGCAAGCCGTCGTCCCCCTCATCTCCTCATCTCCTCATCTCCTCATCCCCTCATCTCGTTCTTATGGGTCTCCGTGGCGAGCTTAGGTGAGTAGGTGAGTAGGTCATTAGGTGAGTAGGTTGGATGGCTGCCTGCGAAGGCAAGCCGTCGTCCCCCTCATCTCCTCATCTCCTCGTCCCCTCATCTCGTCTCTTCTCCCGTTGCTGAGCAGGTTGGATGGCTGCCTGCAAAGGCCCGCCCGCGGCTTCATCCCCGCATTCCCTCCTCTCCTCATCTCCTCATCTCCCCATCCCCTCATCTCGTCTTTCCTCCCTGTCTCCCTGTCTCCCTTTCTCCGTGGTGAATTCTTTTCTCTTCCCGGAATGGCGAGCGCGCCGAGGATGTTTCCCGGACTTGCTCCTGGAGGACGACTCATCCACGGAACGGGGCGGCATCACGTCTCAGGTGAGGAGAATACGATGGGAACCTACAACATCCGCCACGAAGTCGGGATCAAGGCATCGCCGAAGGCCGTCTACGAAGCGCTGACGGCGGTGAATAAACTCGCGGGATGGTGGACCTCCGACACCCGGGGCGAGGGCTCGAAGGTCGGAGGGGTGCTCGAGTTCTGGTTCGGCGGCTTCTGTCAGCAGTTCGAGGTGGTCGAACTTCAGCCCGGCAAGCTCGTCCGCTGGAAGGCCAGTCGGGAGGAGACCATTGAGGAGTGGGCCGGCACCGAGGTGAGCTTTGCCCTGAGCGCCGACGAGAACCAGTGCTGGGTCCAGTTCGGCCACACGGGCTGGCGCGAGGAGACGGAGTCCTTCGCGCACTGCTCGACGAAGTGGGCGGTCTTCATGCTGAGCCTCAAGGACCTGCTGGAAACGGGCGAGGGCCATCCCGCGCCGGAGGACGTGCAGATCAACCACGACTGATACTCGCCGGTTGGGATGACCAGGTCCGTGGTTTGAAGGGTTCTCTTTCACCTCCCGCCTAGCGAACCTGTATGAGATTCTTACCCCTTGCCCCCGTCCTCCTTCCCCGTTCTCTATTCACAAGAAAAGGGCGGGCATCATGCCCGCCCTTGTTTGCTTCTTCCTTGTATCTCCGCGCGGTTCCGTGAGTTTTGGGTTGGGGGTTAAGGGCCCTCTTTCGCTCCCCTTCTACCTCTCCGGCACCGCCTTGTAGCCGTACGCGATGACGCCGGACTCGCCGGCCTCCTGGATCTTGCGGAATTCGATGGCGACCTTGAGGCCGATCTCCAGGCGCTCGGGTTCGCAGTCGGCGATCTGGCAGAGAATGCGCGTGCCGTCCGTCAGCTCCACGATGCCCATGCAGTAGGGGGCTTCGTCGCCGAAGCCGCGGGGCGCCGTGCGGATGACCGTGTGGGAGACCACGGTCCCCTCCTGGGGGAGGGTGTAGGGTTTGAACGTGCGGCTCTTGCAGGCGTCGCAGATGAGGCGCGGCGGGAAGAAGACCTTGCCGCACTTGGCGCACTTGGCCGCTTCCATGCGGTAGCGCTGGGGGGTGTTTCTGCGGACGATGGCGGGGGTGAGCATCACAGCACCTCCAGGATGTGGACGACGGCGCTGCCGCCGGAGCCGCCCATGTTCTGGGCGAGGCCGCGCTTCACGCCCTTGAGCTGGCGTTTGCCCGCGTCGCCGCGGAGCTGGGTGACGATCTCGTGGATCTGGGCGATGCCCGTGGCGCCCACGGGGTGGCCCTTGGACTTGAGGCCGCCGCTGGGGTTCACGGGGAATTTGCCGTCGCGGGCCGTGAGGCCCTCGCGGGTGGCCTTGCCGCCCTGGCCCTTCTTCACGACGCCCAGAGCTTCGAGCACGCAGATCTCGGCGATGGTGAAGCAGTCGTGCACCTCGGCGAAGTCGATCTGGGAGGGCTTCACGCCCGCCTGCTTGTAGGCCTGCGCCGCCGCGTCGGCGGTGGACTTGAGCCAGGTCATGTCGGCCCGCTGGTGGAGGGCGATGGTGTCCGTGGCGTGGGCCGACCCGGTGATCTTGACGATGGGCTTCTTCTTGAGCTTCTTGGCCATCTCCAGAGGGCAGATGATGACCGCCGCCGCGCCGTCGGTGATGGGCGAGCAGTCCAGGATGTTGAGGGGGTCGGCCACCTTCACGCTGTTGATGACCTGGTCCACGGTGATTTTCATGCGGTACTGGGCGTGCGGGTTGAGCATGCCGTTGTCGTGGTTCTTCACGGCCACCTGGGCGAGGTCTTCCCGCCGGGTGCCGTATTTGTGCATGTGGGCCGTGGCCATGAGGGCGTAGAGGCCGGGGAAGGTGGCGCCGTGAAACGCCTCCATGTCCTGATCCGCGGCCGTGGCCAGAGCGTAGGTGGCCTGGGCGCCGGACACGTCGGTCATCTTCTCCGCGCCGCCGCACAGGACCACGTCATGCATCCCCGAAGCGACATAGGCGATGCCCGTCCTCAAGGCCATGCCGCCGGAGGCGCAGGCCGATTCCACGCGCACGCCGGGGATGGGGGCCTGGCCTAGATAGTCCGCGAGGAGGGAGCCGATGTGCTCCTGGCCCGCGAAGAGCCCGGGACTCATGCACCCCGCCACGAGGCCGTCGATGTGGTCCACGCCGGCGTCGTCCATGGCTTCCAGCGCCGCTTTCACGAAGAGGTCCCGGAGGCTGTCGTTCCACAGCTCCCCGAAGTCCGTCATGCCGATCCCGATGATGGCTACGTCGCGCATGGCCTAGTCCTCCACGTTCTTTCGGATCTTGCGGCGGAACTTCACGTAGGTGCCGTAGTCCAGGTAGAAGGGGTTGGTGTCGAGGTAGTCCCGGGTCTTCTTGGCCTTGCCCTGGACCTTGGGAAGGGCCTTGGTGGCCGTGAAGATGAAGCCGTCGGAGCCGGCACCCGAGCCGAAGGAGCACATGAGGATGGCGTCGCCGGGCTTGGCCTCGTCCAGGATGGCCGAGAGGCCCAGGGGCGAGGCGCCCGAGTACGTGTTGCCCAGGGTGGGCACGAGGAGGCCCGTTTTCACCTGGTCGTCGGTGAAGCCCAGGTCCTTGGCCATGCGTACGGGGAACTTGCCGTTGGGCTGGTGGAAGACGATGTACTTGAAGTCCTTCGGCTTGGCGCCCGCCTTCTTGAGGAGGCCCTCCACGCCGCCGCGCACGTGCTTGAAGTAGGCCATGTCGCCCGTGAAGCGCCCGGCGTGGCGCGGGTAGTGCATGTACTCCCGCCGCCAGAAGTCGGGGGTGTCGCTCATGTAGGAGTACTGGCAATCGAGGGTGGCCACGACGTTTTTCGTGCCCATGAGGAAGGCCGCTCCGCCCGCCGCCGCCGAGTATTCCAGGGCGTCGCCGGGGGCCCCTTGGGATGTATCGGCACCGATGCCGAAGGCGTACTCCACTTCGCCGGACTTGACCAGGCCGTAGGCCAGGAACATGCCTTCGGACCCGGCCTTGCAGGCGAAAGAGAGGTCCGCGCAGTGGCAGTCGTTGACGGCGCCGATGACCTCAGCCACGGCCGTGCCGCTGGGCTTGACGGCGTAAGGATGAGATTCGGACCCTACGTAGATGGCCCCCACCTTTTCCCCGCTGATACCCGCCCGCTTCATCGCGTTGCGCGCCGCCTCCACCGCGATGGTGATCACGTCCTGGTCCGGCCCCGGGACCGATTTCTCCCGAAGCATCAGACCTTTCTTGTAGCTGGGCGCATCCGCTCCCCAGACCTTGGCGATCTCTTCCACCTTGATCCGGTAGCGGGGAATGTACGCCCCGTATCCAACGATTCCGACCATGAATGCCTCC
>JAKBES010000139.1 GCA_021833665.1 Acidobacteriota bacterium | reverse complement strand
GGTGGACGTTCAGGTCTGTGGCGGGCTCGCCCCGGCTCATGCTCCTCACCTACTACCCCCAGATGTTCAGAGCGACCGCTTCGTTGGGCGGCAGCGATTTCGTGTCCCAGCTTTCCGACCGGAACACGAAGGACGATCCTCCAGGGTGCCCGGGGAGATAGCATCCCTCTGCGGGGATACCTTGGAATTGCTTGCATCGCATTCTAGTGGTCTGAGTAAGGAGGAAGATCATGAGAAAGCAAATTCTTTGGACCGTGGCGCTAGGCCTGTGCCTTCTTGCGATGGGAGCTTGGGCGCAAGATAGAGGGGCTTCTCTGACGCGCGACAACGGGACTCCTCAGCACGTCCGGGAGACGACGATTCCCGGGCTCAAGAGCCTCACCACCACCTTTGTGTCCAACAACGGGCAAGACGGCAACATGTTCGATGTGAAGGCCGAGACAGCAATTACGATACAAGGCTTTGACATCAATATCTGCGATGAGACCCCAACTCTAGTGGAGGTTTACTACAAGGTTGGCACGTCAGTAGGCTTCGACCATAATCCGTCGGCCTGGACCCTGCTGGGAAACGCCACGGTCTATCCGGCGGGATCGGATGTCCCAACACCCCTTCCCGTGGGCGGCCTGACCATACCGGCCGGGGCGACCTACGGCCTCTATCTCACAACCACGGGTGGCGCATGCGGCTTCAACTACACGGATGGGACGACGGACTATTCCAACTCGGACCTCACCATCTACCATGGATTCGGGAAATCGTATCCTTTTGGTGACACATACGAGCCACGCATATGGAACGGGACGATCTACTACACGCTTGGGGGCTCTGCCTACGACCTCAGCTACCTGGACGATTTTGGCCGGTCGCAGGTCTGCGTCAACAGCAAGACGGGGGCCTGGCAGTACGCGGTGTTGTCTGGATTCTGGAAGGGTGTTTACACGGGCAAGGCCTCCATAAGCAAGACGTCCGACCGGTGGACGTTCAGGTCTGTGGCGGGCTCACCCCGGCTCATGCTCCTCACCGTTTACCCCCAAATGTTCAGGGCGACCGCTTCGTTGGGAGGTAGCGACTTCGTGTCCCAGCTCTCCGACCGGAACACGAAGGACGATCCTCCAGGGTGCCCGGCGAAATAGGGCGCTCTCCAACGCGAACCAAGGGGGCGGCCTTCGGGCCGCCCTTTTTTTGTGATAGGTGAAAACTAGTGTCGGGAATTCGGGATGAGGAGATGCCGGGATACCAAGATGCAGGGCTGCCGGGATGAGGAAATGCCCGAATACCGAGACAGCGCCCCTCTTCGTGCGTATCGATCTTCCACTCATCTCTTCATCTCCTCATTTCCTCATCTCGAACAGTGGGCGCCTTCGATGGACTTGGCGATGCCGGGATGCCGAAATGAGGAAACGCTCGGCGGCGCAGGGGGTTTGCTCGGCTACCGGCTCCCCGAGTCCTGCTCCCCGAAATTCCCCATCTCCACCGTGTGTATAATGGCCTCATGACGCGAAAGAGCCGTTCGCTAATCGTCAAGTTCACACTTCTTTCGGCACTGGCGCTGGTGAGCTGCGGGAAGACCCAAGAGCCTCCGGCGGGAGGGCGGATCGCGATTCCGCCGGCGCTGGAGTCCGTGTTCGACGGCTATTCGCCCGTGCGGCCTTTGCCCTTCCAGTTCGCCCCGCTCCTGCCGTACTCTCGGGCCAGGGACCTTGAGGTCCTCCTGTTTTCCAGCGGATCCACGGCCTTTCAAGGCGTCCTCATGCCCGCGCGGTACATCCCCCTCGTGGCGGCGTGGGCGGCCCCCTTCGACGTGCCGCTCCCGGCCTCCGTGCGGCCGGACGTGGCGGAGAGCGTGGGAGGCAGGGAAGCGCCCCTGTGCCTTCCTGTGACCATGGACTGCGGGGTCCTGGTCGTGCGAGAGGATCTATGGCGCGAGCTGGGGCTGGCGCCGCCCGTAAGTATCGCCGCCTTGCGAGAGTGCGCCATGGCCTTTCAGTGCCGGCGGGGGCAGCGGGACGTGATCGATTCAGACCTTCCTCCCGACGAGCTCTTCTGGGACTTGGCGTGGAGTTTTGAGGGGGCCGCGGACCCCAGGCTGTACAGCTTCTCCAAGGTCCACGCCCTGCGCTTCATCCAGGAGTTTGGGCTTGGGCAGAAGCTCGCAGGGGCCCTCGACCCGGAGGAGGACCTGCGCTCGGGGGAGACGGCCGCCCTGTTCACGTCCATGGACCGGGCCGCCGCCCTGTGCCGGGCCGATCCTAGGCTCAAAATGTGGCCTATGCCCTCCGGAAAGGGCCCCGCCGTCGTCCTGTACACCGGCTGGTGTCTGGCCCAGACTCAGGCGTCACCGGCGAAGGACGAGGCCCTGGCCGAACTCCTGGATCCCTCATTCCAGGATTACCTGTCCCGCAAGGGCTTCCTTCCAGCGGCGGTTCCTCCGGCCGGGGAGCCGGTGTCGGTCCGGACCGCCCTGGAGGGAACCGTCTTCCACGGAGCGCCCATGCTGGGAGCCTCGGGTGACGAGATCGTGAGCGAGGGCCTGCTGGACGCCACCCAGGGGGGGATGAGCGCCGAGGAGGCTCTCCGCCGGGCCGCGGCCCGACTCCAGGCTCGGGCCTCGCAGGGGGACGGGTCGTGACGGGCGCCGGGAGGCTGGAGCCCAGGTTGAGGGTGTGGGGGTGGGCGGGATTTGCCGTCATCGGGGCCTCCTATTTGGCGGCCCTGATCGTTTTGGGCGCGGTGTGGCAGCGGCAGGCCAAAACCGTCACCGACGAGCTGGAACGGTACACCCGCACCGAGGCGCTTGTGCTGAGCCGCCTTCTCCTCTTCGATCTAAGCACCGATCCGAGGGTGGCCGAGGCTCACCGCATCGAGGTCCTTCTCTCCAGCCTCGGAACGGCGCCAAGCAGGACCATCCCCTCGGACCTGGTGCCCTTCGTCCGGCAGAACCTGGACTGGCCCGATGCGGAGCTATGGAAGCGGGCCAAGGCCGCGGGGTTGCCTGTCTCCCTGGAGGACGTCACGTGGGCACGCCGCACGGTGTACACGGACCTGCTGGACTCCCTTTTGCAGGGAGTGAAGGAGGATCTGTCGGCGCGGGTGACCTTCTCCGATAACCTCCGAGGCGTGCGTCTTTCGTCCGTCTACGGCGACGTGATTCAAGTGGGCGAACCCATCGGCCCCGAGGCGGGGGACGGGCGGCAGGTGATCCAAAGCCTGCCCGGAAACCGCCTCCTGGTGGCCCTGCCGCTGACCGTGCAGTCCAACCGGTGGGGCATGGCCTACCTCCTGCTGGACCGGGGCATCCTCTTCCGCCTGACGCAGACCCTGCTTGGAACCCTCAGGGGCGGTCTATGGACCCTGGTGATCCTCCTCATACTCTTCGCGGCCGCCTGGGGCACTTGGTGGGGCATGCTCCTGGTGAGAGTGCGGGTGCAAGTGGTGGCCCCTATCGTAGCCCTGGCCCGCCGTATGGAAGGGGACGAATCGGGTGCATTCGCGCAGCCCCCGGGTCAAAGCGAACCGGAATGGCTCTCCAGTGCCTTCGACCGCCTCATGGAGCGCCTCGCGGCTCAGCGGGAGCAGCTCCTGAGGGCCCAGCGTCTGGGCCTCATGGAGCGGGTGGGCGCCGGCCTCTCCCACGAGATCAACAACGCGCTGAATCCCGCCAGGCTTCGCCTGGACGAGTTGGCCATGGGCGGGCGCGCCCCCGGAGTGGAAGACGTCCGCGTGCTGAGGGAATACCTCGACCACGCCCAGCGTGTCCTGAAGGATCTCACCTTTGCCGTGCGAAGCCCCGATACTCCTCCTCGCGCCGTCAAACCGGAGGAGTGGGTACCCGTGGCGAGGCGCCTGGCGGAGGCCGGCTTTCGCGGAGGAGAAACGGTGGAGTGGCGGATTTCGGAGGCAGGGCCGGTGGTCATGGGCGATCCGCAATGGCTCGTGCAGATCGCCGTCAACCTCGTGATGAACGCCCGGGACGCCGTGGCGGGCAAGGGGGCCCTGGGCCGGGTGGAAGTGGACCTGGGCCAAGAGGGGCCCGACGCGGTGCTCCAAGTCATGGATAACGGCCCGGGGATCGAACCCGCCGTGGCCGAACACGTCTTCGAGCCCTTCGTGACCTCTAAAGCCAAGGGGAGCGGGCTGGGCTTGTTCGTCGTAGACCATCTGGTCCGCCGCATGGGTGGCAAGGTGAGCCTTGGCATCGTTCCGGACGGATGGACGAGGGCGGAAGTCCGGCTGCCCGCGATCGAGGGGGAGACGCATGGAGGAATCTGAGGTCCAGCCCGCCCGGCTCTACATCGTGGAGGACGACGACCGCACGCGGGAGGAGCTGGCGCGGATCCTGGGCCGCCACCGCGAATTTGAAGTCCATTCCTTCGCCGCACCTTCCGAAGCGCTCCGGGCCCTGGATGAGGCTCCCCCCGAGATGGCGCTCCTGGATCTGCGCCTGCCTGAGATGGACGGCCTTTCCCTTCTGGGACGCCTCCAGGCAAAGGTTCCGGATGTCATGGCCATCATCATGACGGGGTACGGCGACGCGGCCTCGCCCCGCATGGCCCGGGAACGAGGCGCCGTGGATTTTGTTGAGAAGCCCCTGGATCTGCCCTATCTCCTCGTAAGCCTTCGCCAACAGGCGCGCGAGGCCCGCCTTCGCAAGAACCTGCGGGCCTCCGCCGATCTCTTTACCCGGCTCGTGGAGCTGCTTCCCGACGGCATCCTCATGGGGGACGCGGCGGGACGGGTCCTGTTCGCCAACTCCCTGGGACGGACCTTGTGGGAGGAAGATTTCAGGGAACCCGGGGCCCGTCTCACGAGGGGCGGGCGGGTCTTCGTCCTCGAGCGCTACGCTTCGGGCGACCGGGTTCTCTGGCACTGGGTAGATCTGACTCAGGCCCTGGAAATGGAGCGCCTCGCCGGGTACAGAGAAATGGCGCGGCTCCTGGCCCACGAGATCCGCAATCCCCTTACCCCCATGCGTCTGTGGATCCAGGAGCTCTCCGCCATGAATCCGGCGGATCCCGAGTATGTCCGCGCCTCGGCGGACGCACACCGGGTCCTGCTGCAGCAGGTGGATCGCATGGCGGCCCTGGCGGAGCGCTTCAGAGCCCTGGGCCAGGAGCTGCCTCTGGCCCTCGGGCCTGTCGACGTGGGAGCCGTGGTAGCGGAACTGCTGGCGGCGCTCCTTCCCTTCGCGGCCCAGTCCCGCGTCCGGCTCTCCTGCGAGCCGCTCCGGAATGCCGTCAAGGCGGAGGCCGACGAGGGTGCCCTTTACCAGCTGCTCTTCAACCTGGTGCGCAACGGGGTGGAAGCAACGGCGGGGCGTCCTCAGGGAACAGTGACCGTCAGGGTGAACGGCGAAGGATCCCAGGTGGCCGTCGAGGTGGAGGACCAGGGAGGGGGTTTCCCCCCCGAGATCGCCGCCGCGCCCTTCACGCCGTACCTCACGACCAAAGAGGGCGGCACGGGCCTCGGCCTTCTCGTCTGCCGCGAGCTGGCCCGCCGCATGGGCGGCGAGCTCATCCTTCAGAGCCGGCAGGGGACGGGCGTCCTGGCGCGGGTCCTCCTCAGAGCCGGGGGAGGGGAAGGGGTAAGTGAAGAGGGAAGAGTAAAGAGGGAAGAGGGAAAGCCCACACGATAAGCTAAACGCCGCTTCCTTCTCCCTGCTCCCCGCTCCCGTCCCCTCGGTGATTCAGTCGTCCCGCCCGGGAGCAGCTAGCTCGGGGAGGGCGAGAAGCGCCTCGAAGGATCGCACCGCCCAGTGATCTGGGCGGGAGAGCGTGTCGGGGTTTCTGAAGGTAAAGGCCTTGAGGGGGTGATCCATGCAGAGGGTCCCCCATCCCTGGGCCGCCGCGGCATCGAGTTCGCGGTTGGCGCCGTCGCCCACGAAGAGGGCCTCCCGGGGAGTGCAGCCGGTGCGGCGGAGGGCCAATTGGTAGATGGCCGGGTCGGGTTTGGCAACGCCCGCTTCGTATGAGAAGACCAGGCACTGGAGCAGCGCCCTGAGGCCCAGGCTTCCGATGGCAAAGGCGGTGGTGGCCGTGGCGTTGCTGATGAGGCCCAGGTCAAACCCCCTGGACCGAAGGATACGAAGGCAGTCCTCCGCCCCGCCGTAGAAGCCGACGCAGTCTTGAATCGTTTCCACGTCAAGCCTCGCGACCTCGGCCACCACCTTGCGGTCCTTCACGCCCAGCGCGCCTAGGGCCTTTTCGGCACGGTCGTAGGGGGTCCGGAGCTTGCCCACGCTCGCGTCGGGGGAGGTGCGCTTCCAGGCTTCGATGAAGGCGCTGAAGTCCACTCCCGCTGCTTCGGCGCCCTTTCGCTTGCCCTCGTAATAGCGGCTTTCATCCACGGTGCATAGGGTGTCGAAGAGGTCGAAAAAGATCCAGTGGTAGGAGGGCATCAATAACGGCGGCGGAGGATGTACTCGGGGAGGGATTGGAGGATGTCGCGGACGGGGTCCGCCGGCAGGGTGGCCAGGGCCTCCTGGGCGGTCCGGGCATAGGCCGATGCCACGGATTCAGCCTCACTAAGCATGCCCGATTCCATCACCCTGCCCGCGACTTCGCTCAAGGTGTCCGGGTCGAACCGGCGCGCGGCCACGACCGCCTCGATGAAGGCCCTGTCTTCCGCGGTGCCGCGTTCGAGGAGAAGGAGAAGGGGCAGGGTGATTTTGCCTTCCTTGAGGTCATTGCCGGCGGGCTTGCCCAAGGTGGCCTCGTTGGACACGAAGTCCAGGCAATCATCCACCACCTGGAACGCGATCCCCAGGTTCACCCCGAAGGCTTCCAGGGCGTCGAGGACCGCCGGAGGAGCCTCCATGAGGTGGCCCGGCGTGAGAGCGCAGGCGGCGAAGAGGAACGCCGTTTTGTCTTTGATGATTTCGAGATTGTCCTCACGGCGCAAGGTCAGGTCCCATTTCCGGTGAGACTGGATGAGTTCCCCCTCAATGAGCTTGAGAGTGGTTTTGGAGATGAGGGGTAGGATGGGACTCCACCCTTCCTGGACGGCCAAGTTCATGGCCATGATGAAGACCCTGTCTCCCATGAGCACGGCCAACTCAGGGCCCCACCGGGAGCTGAGGGAAGCCCGGCCGCGGCGCAGGAGCGCCTGGTCCACGATATCGTCGTGGATCAGCGTCGCCGTGTGGACAAACTCGTAAATGGCCGCGTAGCGGATGTCCTTGTCGCCTTCGTATCCCAGCATCCTCGAGATCAGCAGGAGCAGGGTCGGGCGCAGACGCTTGCCGCGGCTCGCCGCGAGGTAGGTGCCCATCTCGGCTACGGGCGAATAGGGCGCTTGAAGGTTGTCAGCGATGGCCTTTTCCACCAGGCTGAGTTTGCCGCCGACGAGGGATTGGATCCGCTGGCTCAAGACGGCGAATTCGGTCGTGCCCTGGATCGCCTTGAGTCGCTTGGGACCTGCCATGACTCCCCTCCGTCTGGACACTCAGCATACTCCAGATCCGCCCGGTCTGCCACCAAGGAGAAGGCAGATCGCTCGGAATTATGGGCGGTGAACAGGCTCTCTAAGGCCATGGAAATCCTGAGGCGGAGCAGGCGCCATCGCCCGCCCTATTTACGGGCGATCGGGCTCCTCCGCGAGCCAGAGGCCCGCGATGATGACGCATGCGGCCGCGATCTTGAAGGGAGGCACGGGTTCGCCGAGGAAGATCCAGGCCAAGGCAAGGACGTAGACCGGTACGAGAAAGATGAACTTGGCCGTGGCCACGGCCCCGAGCACGTGGATGCCCTTCAAGTACAAAAAGTATCCGATTCCCGTGGCGAATAGGGCCATGTACGCCACGCTGGCCCAAGCCAGCGGCGAGGCATGGGCCACGCTGGCCACGGCGCCCTTGGAAAAGAGCCAAGGCAGAAGGAGGATGGCGCCCACGAGGTAGGTCATCCAGGAGAGGTCGAAGGATGGGAATAGGTGGGCTACGGGCTTGGAGAGGACGCTGTATACCCCCCACGACAGGGCCGCGCCCAGGGCCAGGAGGTCGCCCGCATTGGGCCCGTGCGTGACGAGATGCCCCAGGGCGCCGTCCGATACCACCCAGATGACTCCCGCGAAACCCAGGGCGATGCCCAACCCCTTGCGCCAGGTCAGCTTCTCTTTCAGAAATACCACGGCCAGCAGGACGGTGATGAGGCTGTCGGTGGAGATGATGAGGGAGGAGTTGCCCGCCGTGGTGAACCTGAGGCTGTAGTAGAAGAGCACGTGGTAGGCGAACATGCCCGTGAGCCCCAGAAGAAACACGATGCCGAGGTTCTTGGGTGCCCAGGCGCCCGGCGCGGCCTTTTTCTTGAACGCGAAGGGGAAGAGCACTACGGTCGCCATAACGAAGCGGAGCCAGGAGGTCACTTCGGGAGAAAAATCTCTCAGCGCCCATTTGCCGGCGATGAAGGACCCGGCCCAAAGCAGGGGGAAGACCAGCATGAGGAGAGTGAAACTTCTGGGACGCGCCATGGGAGTCTTTCAAAAAGAAGTAAAAAGTGAGAAGTTAAAAGTGAAAAGTGGACAAATACAGCACTTCATTAAAGCGGTGTGTTACATCGTAGCACACATGGTTCTCCCAAATCCCAAATCCGAAATCCCAAATCCCCAATCCCCTACTCATCTCCCAGATAGGCCCTCTTGACGTCCTCGTTCTGGAGAAGGCGCGAGGGCGTGTCATGGAGGACGACGGCCCCGGTGGCCATCACGTAGCCGTCGTCCGCGATACGAAGGGCGCGGTTTACGTTCTGCTCCACGAGGAGAAGGGTCACCCCTTCGGTGCGGATCTCGGCGATGATGTCAAAAATGGCCTTCACCATGGAGGGGGCCAGACCGAGAGAAGGCTCGTCCAGGAGCAAGAGCCGCGGGCGGCCCATGAGGGCCCGGGCGATGGCGAGCATCTGCTGCTCTCCGCCCGACAGGGTCCCCGCGTTCTGCTTCAGGCGGTCCCGAAGGAGCGGAAAAAGGTCCAGCACCCGGGCCAAGTCTCTGGCTATCCCGTCCCGGTCCCTGCGCAGGAAGGCCCCCATGAGAAGGTTTTCACGAACGCTCATGCGGGTGAAGATGCGCCGGCCTTCGGGGACTTGCACGACCCCTCGGGCCACGATGGCCTCGGGGGGGAGGCCATCGATGGGCTCACCCTCGAGCGTAATGCGTCCCGAGCTCAAGGGCCGCAGGCCGGACACGGCCATCAGGGCCGTGCTTTTGCCGGCGCCGTTGGATCCGATGAGGGTCACGATGGCACCCTTCTTGACCTCCAGGTCCACGCCTTTGAGGGCTTCGATGGCA
>JAKBES010000138.1 GCA_021833665.1 Acidobacteriota bacterium | reverse complement strand
CGTCTCGCGTTTTGCGTCTCGCCATTTCTTCTTTTGTGGCCTGCCACTCCTTGACGCAATGTCCGATATGACATATATTGGTACCCGCGAGGCACCTCAATGCGGAAGCCCTTGGTGTGGCTGCATGGAGAGGTAAGATCCCCACCCTTTTCACCGGCGGCTCGTTTAGAAGCCGGCTTCCTGCTGGCGCGCCTGCAAGGGGGTGAATCGCTATCCATGCCCAACTCCAAGCCCCTTCCGACTCTCGGGCCGCGTTGTCACGAACTGAGAATCGCCGACGGCAAACGAGAATGGCGAATCATCTACAGGCTCGATTCGGATGCCATCGTGATTCTGGAGGTCTTTCTGAAGAAGAGCCAGAGGACACCAGCGACGGTGCTCAAGGTCTGCAGAGAGCGGATACGCCGCTACGACGCGATATGAGGATTTAACATGAAGAGAGAAAAAGTGGAAAGGCTTTCGGAGCAGGGCTGGAAAGTGGGTTCCGCAGCCGATTTTCTCGGGCTCAGCAAATCCGAAGAGGCATACGTCGAACTGAAGCTGGCGCTCGCTAATAGCTTGCGCGACTACCGCACGGCACACGCATTGACTCAGATGGAGGCGGCGCATCTGGTAGGCTCAAGCCAAAGCCGAGTGGCGAAGATGGAATCGGCCGATCCTACCGTCTCGCTGGATCTTATCGTTCGATCCCTGCTTACGCTCGGTGCAACCCCTTCGTTCCTGGCACGCGCCATCAGCCACTCTGTTTCCGTTAGCGAGGCCCCAGCCCCCTACTCCACCGTGGCAAAACGCAAGGCCGCAAAGTAGCGCCTTCGAGTCATTGCTCCGGAAGTAACCTTAAAGCGAGATCGCCACGGGCCTTTCGGCCCTCGCGATGACAGCGACCCTGTCCCTGCGAGGGAGCGCGGCGACCGCGGCAGTCCGGCCTCTCGCCTCTCGCGATCACACCTACCCTGTCACTGCGAGGGAGCATCGCGACGAAGCAGTCTCGCGTCTCGCGTTTTGCGTCTTGCGTCTCGCGTCTAGCCCTTCTTCCTTCTTCCGCCTTCCTCTACTTCCCCAGCCTGGCTTCGGGTATCCACTTGGCGAACGCGCTTCTCACCTTTTGTGTCTCACCGGCCCGTGCCGCCCGGGTCAGTTCTTCCACACCTTCGGACACCTTCTCCAGAGTCACATGGTTCATGGTCCCGATTAATATCTTGGGGTGTCTCGTGGCGCCCACGGCCTCGTCGCTGTTCATGAGCTGTTCGGCCATCTTCTCGCCGGGCCGCACGCCGGTGAACACGATCTCGATGTCCTCGCCGACTTTCAGGCCCGAAAGGGTGATCATCTGCTCGGCCAGGTCCACGATCTTCACGGGGGCGCCCATGTCGAGCACAAAAATCTCGCCGCCCCTCCCCATGGCCCCCGCTTGCAAAACAAGCTGGGAGGCCTCGGGGATGGTCATGAAATACCGCACCATGTCCGGGTGGGTTACGGTCACGGGCCCGCCCTTGGCGATCTGGGACCGGAAAATGGGGATGACCGACCCGGTGGATCCCAACACGTTTCCGAACCGCACGGCCACGTAGCGCGTCTCATACTTCTTGTCCAGCGCCTGCACCACGAGTTCGGCCATGCGCTTGGAAGCTCCCATGACGGAGGTGGGTTTGACGGCCTTGTCCGTGGAGATGAACACGAAGGCATCGGCGCCATGTTCCCCCGCGAGCCGCCCCGTGACCTCCGTGCCCAGGACGTTGTTCTTCACCGCCTCGCACGGGTTCCACTCCATCATGGGCACATGCTTGTGGGCCGCCGCGTGAACGACCACCGCCGGCCGGTACGCCTCGAAGATGGCGCGCATGCGGCCCTCATCCCCCACATCGGCCACGAGGGGGAGCAGGTCCAGCGCCGGGTGCTTCCCCGCCAACTCGCGGTGGATGTCGAAGAGGACAAACTCCGCCCGCTCCACGAGCAGCAACCGCGCGGGAGCCAGCAGAGCCACCTGGCGCGCCAGCTCCGACCCGATGGAGCCGCCCGCCCCGGTCACCATGACCGTTTTGCCCGAGAGGAATTCCCTCACTTCGGTCTCTTCCAGCGACACCGGCTCGCGCCCCAAGAGATCTTCAATCTCCACGTCGCGGATGCGGCTGATGGCCACCTGTCCCCCCAGCACCTCGAAGTAGCCGGGGATGATGCGCACCTTCACGGGAACCGAGTCGCACACGTCCAAGATGCGCTTGATGTCCTGCCGCGTGGCCGTGGCCATGGTGATGATCACGTGGTCGATCTCGAGTTGGCTCACCAGTCGCGGGATGTCGGGCGACCGGCCGAGCACCTTCACGCCCTGGATGACGGCGCCCTGCTTCTCGGGGTCGTCGTCCACGAAGCCCTTCACGTCCAGGCCCGCTTCACCCCGGCCCACGATCTCCTTCGCCGCCAGCACCCCCGCCTGCCCCGCGCCGATGAGAAGGACGGGCTTCCGCTCCCGCGGCTCGCCGCCCCTTTTCTGCTGTTTCTCGTAGTGCTCGTACAGGACGCGCCTGAGGACCCGGAGGGAGAGCACGCCCCCGAAGGCCAGCATGGTGTCCAGGAGGATGATGGACAGGGGCACGCGCAAGAACTGCAGGAAGCCGGGCATCGTCAGGCGGATGAGGACCAGGACCAGAAAGGACAGCCCCGCCGCCTTCAGGAATGCGCCCAGTTCCGCCAACCCGATGTAGCGCCAGACGAAGCTGTATGCCCCGAACACGAACAGCGTCACGAACTGAAGCAAGATCACATAGGGAAGCTGAATCAGCGCCGCCTGCCACTGTTCCGACGACGGCGCGAACTCGAAGCGCAGCATGTAAGCCAGCACGAACGCCGCCACGAACATCGACAGGTCCAGCCCGAACTGGACCTTCCTGCCCAGCAACCGTCCCCAGAAGGGTTTTTGATCCGTTTCAATCATGGAGATTTCGTTCCTCTCGGCTATGGTAGCGGTAACTCGTGGCCGCCTTCCATTCTGTCACTGCGAGGAGCATCGCGACGAAGCAGTCTCGCCGCTCGCGCTTTGCGTCTCGCGTCTAGCCTCTCGCATCTCGGCCCTCTTCCCCATTCGCCATTCGCCATTCGCCATTCGCCATTATTCCGTAGGAGCGATCGCCGATCGCGAACCTTCGAGGGTCTTCATTCACGCCTTATCCCTTTGCCTCTCGCGTCTCCCGTCTCGCGTCTTGCCTTCCATTCAATTCGCAATTCGCAATTCGCCATTCGCAATTCTTCCCTGGGAGCCGTCGCCGACGGCGAACCCTCAAAGGCCCCCATTCCTGTCCTTTTCAATTCGCAATTCACAATTCGCCATTCGCAATTCTTCCCTGGGAGCCGTCGCCGACGGCGAAGGGTTTATCCCCGTCCTCAAAACATCGCGCTCAGGAGAGCGCTCCTACAACGGTCATTGGCAGCTTCAACACAATTGGTCGCCGTAGGAGGCCTCTCCTGAGGCCGATCCTCTCCCCCGTGGCGCGGCCGCCCTCGGCCGCGATCTACCTCAAAATGGCGGGCGAGGCGCCCGCCCCACGGATGAAAGGCCAGCCCCCTTCCAATCTGTCACTGCGAGGAGCATCGCGACGAAGCAGTCTCGCCATGATGGCCCCGTGCTCCGTGAATGCATAAGGATTGGACTTCGCGAACTTTAGCCGGCCGCGGTGGTCGCAAATTGCGACTACCTTCCCCTTCTCCTCGGCGGAGAGCTGGAACATGAAGTCTTCTGGAAACCTCTCCCGATTCCGCTTGACCTGCTCATTGAGCCTTCGCGTTGTCACTCCATAGAGCACCGCCAGGTCAGCATCTAGAATGATCTTCTGGCCCCGAAGGATCAGAATCCGATTCTCGATAGATTTGTAGGGGACCAGCGAGGATTCCTTACTCATGGATTGCGCTCCGTTCGTCTTTGGCAGCTCACCGGCTTGTGAGTGGTCGCCACACAGCTGCCGTCCCCATATCGTTCCGATTCGCAACTCGCAATTTCCCTTATTTTTTGTAGGGGCGACCCCCTGGTCGCGAATGGGGTCATGTTTTCCAACTCATCACTCAAAACCCATAACTCACAACCCAAAAGGCCCCCATTCCTGTCCTTTTCAATTCGCAATTCACAATTCGCCATTCGCAATTCTTCCCTGGGAGCCGTCGCCGACGGCGAATCGTGCCCCCCTTCCATTCTGTCACTGCGAGGAGCATCGCGACGAAGCAGTCTCGCCGCTCGCGCTTTGCGTCTCGCCTCTCGCGTCTAGCGTCTAGCCTCTCGCATCTCGCTCCTTCTTTTCAATTCTCAATTCGCAATTCGCAATTCGCCATTTCTTTTCCCGTCCCCCCCGTGGCGCGGCCGCCCGCGGCCGCGTGGCCCTGTCATCCTGAGGGCTCCTTCGAAGGGCCGCATACTCAGAATCTCGCAGGGATTCCGGCTCAGGGGCCCTCCGCGCGGGCAGCCCGGAATGACATGAGTGATGTCGGTGGTCCTTCTTTCGGCCCTTCTAACCGGCGGGCGAGGCCCCCGCCGCACGGATGGAAGGCCAACCCCTTCCATTCTGTCACTGCGAGGGAGCGAAGCGACCGCGGCAGTCTCGCCTCTTGCGTCTCGCGTCTCGCTTTCCGTCTTTTACATTCCCCATTCGCCATTCGCCATTCAACATGTCTTTTCTTGTGGGAGCCGCCTCCCGGCGGCGAATTCCTTTCCCCCCCGTGGCGCAGGCGCCCGCCCACAAATGAACCGGCCCCTACAAAGCCCACCCCTCGCCGTAGCGGAGGTTCTTCTCGCAAAGGGCTCGATTAGGCAGGAATTGCGATGATCTCTGCAAAGGAATGGGGCTTGGGAATGGGGATACGGTCTTCACGAAGGCCACTGATATGAAGCTCAATGGCCTTATGCATATGGGTAGCAGCCTGCTCCCTGGTTTTGCCTGTTGCCACGCAACCCGGCAAGTCGGGTGAATACGCGGAGTAATTGCCTTCAGCCTTTTCCACAACGATTAGAAAGCGGTACATCTTGTGCACTCCTTACTTTCTTCGAAGCTTCTTTATCGAAGCCTGCTTGAACACACTGCCCACGGTCCCTGGTGCGAGATCGTCGCCAGGGTGGCCGGCAATAGTAACGCGACCTGGCTTGTGAGGATGCTTGAACTGCCTATGGCTACCATTCTTGTAGACGAGTCGCCAGCCATCTTTCTCAATGATTTCAATAACATCTCTAATCTTCACAACAGCATCCTGGGGGCACTATAGGGGCAATGCCCCATTCGGTCAATGCCTATAGCGTCCTCATCCCGTGGCGCGGACACTCTTGTCCGTGCACGATGCCGCCCTGCCAAGGGCCAGGGCGTCCTCTCCCGTGGCGCAGGCGCCCCCGCCTGCGATGGATGCCTTTCTGCCCCTGGCAGGCCATTCACCCCGGCCGATCGGCGATCGGCCGCTACGAAGGCCCCCACCCCACCTCTTTTCAATTCGCAATTCCCCATTCGCAATCCGCAATTCACCATTTATCCCCGCCCGCTCTTATGGAAATAAGTGCTCCGCCCCCTTCTTCAAATCTCCCAACGTGGGGGGTGGCGCCTTGGACGGGATAACAACGGCAAAGACCGTACGAACGAGCACACCCAAGTCGCTCGAAACCGTTCGCCGCTCAAGATATCGAACATAGCCTTGCAGCTTTAAAGGCTGCAAGACTTCCCGATAAAACACTTCGGGATCACCCCCGCCGGCGGCAATGAGCTCTTCTTCATTCCGAAGTCGCAAGGTTACCGGGTCTGTAATCCCGGGCTTGACTTGGAGCACCTTTTGCCATAGCGGGTCCCTGGCATCCACATACTTAGGCACCTCTGCGCGAGGCCCTACCAAGGAAAGCTCCCCCCGCACCACATTCCACAGCTCGGGCAGTTCATCCAGCTTGGTCTTTCGAAGAAACCGCCCTACACCAGTGACCCGCGCATCACCCCTCGCGGTCACCAGCGCGCCGCCCCCGTTCACCCGCATGGAGCGGAACTTAAGGAGGCGAAACGGTTGCCCGTCCTTGCCCACTCTCTCTTGCCGAAAGAGAACGGGGCCGGGCGACGAAAACCTCACCGCCACAGCACAGAGGAGCAGCACAGGCGAAAGCGCGCCGTACCCAGCATACGCCACTGTCCTTTCAAACCAACTAGGGAGCCCCTTGCCGGGCCTGCTCATCGCCGGAAGGTCTTCACCACGTCGCAAACGGCCTCGATCACATCCGTTACATCCTCATCGGAGAGCCTGGGGTGAAGGGGCAAGCTGACGAGGCGCTGGTAATTCTCGAATGCTACGGGGAACTCCTCAGGCTTGTACCCATACTTGTCCCGGTAGTAGGGGTGCAGGTGAATCGGGATGAAGTGTACCGAGGTCCCTATGTTTCGAGCCTTCATCTCCTCGATGAACTGGTTTCGACCGATGGTGAGCATGTCGAGGTTCAACCTCAGCGGATAAATGTGCCAAGCCGATTCGCATCCTTTCAGCTCCACCGGCACCTGAACTTCCGGTAATTGCCCGAACGCGGCCTGGTACTGCCTCACAACCTCCCGTCGGCGCTCTTGGAACTGCGGCAACTTCTTGAGCTGCTGCAACCCCAGGGACGCGTTGATGTCGGTCATGTTGCACTTGAAGCCGGGCAATACCACTTCGTAAAACCACGATCCTTCGGCGCTGTAACGCTTGTACGCGTCCCGGCTCATGCCGTGAAGGCTCCACATACGCGCCTTGGCGATCAAGTCCGGATCGCCCGCGAGCATGCCGCCTTCCGCGGTCGTCATGTTCTTCGTGGCGTAGAAACTGAACGCTGTCGCTGTGCCGATCGTGCCGACCATCCGGCCCCTATATCGGGTGGGGAGAGCATGGGCGGCGTCCTCCAGGACGAACAGCTTCCGCGCCGCAGCCATTTCAAGAAGAGGGTCCATGTCGCACGGGTGACCATAGATATGCACCGGCATAACCCCCCGCGTCTTTGGAGTCACGGCCCGCTCGACGGCACCGGGGGCGATGCACAGAGTGTCCGGTTCCACGTCCACAAGCACTGGGCGAGCGCCCAAGTGTTCGATAACGTGCACCGTGGAGCAGAACGTCATGGCGGTCGTAATGACCTCGTCCCCAGGCTGAACGCCAAGCGCCGCGAGCCCGACCAGCATCGCGTCGGTCGCTGAAGAGACCGCCAGTGCAGCAGGAGTGCCGATGAAATCAGCGAACTCCGCCTCGAATTGCCGGGTTTTCGGTCCTGTCGTGATCCAATCGGTCTTCAGGGTATCGATGACCTCGGCAATTTCCTCGGAGCCTAGGAATGGGGGTGAAAAGCTCAAGAATGTCTTACGCACGGTTATTCCTTTCCGATCTCAAGAACATATTCGTTAAGAAAGCGCCCATGCCGAGCCTCGAATGTCCGGAGGCAAGTAAAGCCAAGTCGCTGATAAAACCTGTTGATGGCATCATTATTGTCCGTATCAGTAGTGAGCATGACCCGAACCGCGCCTCGCTCCTTCGCGGTGGCAATAAACCTGCCTACCAACCGCGACCCAACGCCGGCGCCGGCAGCGCCAGGAACCACGGCCAAGGATGAAAGTTCGGCCGTGCCAGGGTCAGGCGTTCTTTGCGCATATCCCCCTGCGCGGCGATAGTTGGCAAGAAGTATGATCAGGCGCTGTGGTCGCCTCACAATGCCGGCACAAGCAGCCAACCCCAGTCTCACCCGGTGGCGGCGTAGCATACGATAAAACGAACTAGGGCCAACGAACCCCGCTACGAATCCGATGCACCCCTTCTCACCGTTTTCGGCCAGTAGGACGCCCTGCGGGTATTCAACAACGCACCGGTAGTATTCTCGTAAAAACCAAGGCCCAAGCTGCGCCATGAAGAAGCCGGGAAATGCTGCCAAGTGGACCGAGACGACTTCGTCAAGAGTCGCCAAGCGAGACCTCATCGTTAAAGAGCAGCCGTTCATATGCTCCCGTAGTGGTAGCACGATCAAAGGCCTTTTCAAAATAGGCCCGCCCACGTCGCCCCATATCCAGGCGCATTTCAGGATCGTCAGCGAGGTCCTGGATAGCCTTAGCCAGTTCGGCGGAATCCGTGCACAGGGTCACTCGACCACACTCGCCTAGCCGGAGCATTTTCGCCGTATCACTTTCCGGGGCAACGGAAGCGATGACCGGCCGCCCGGCCGCGAGGTAACCAAGAACTTTGGATGGAATGGAGGTCTTTCCCGCCTCGGGGAGAAGCGTCACCAAGCCCATGTCGGCCGTTGCGAGGACTTCATCTAGCACGCTGGCAGGTTGAAAGGGCAAAAACCATAGATTCATCAGATCCAAGCGGACAGCAGCATCTTGAATGCGATCTTTAATAGGCCCTTCACCCACGATTAGGATTAGGATGTCCTTGCGAGAGGCTAGGCGGCGCGCCGTCTCGATAAGAACCTCTGCGCCGCTGATATACCCAATGGTTCCGGCATACAACGCGACGAAAGTTTCCGTCGCAATTCCGTGTTCCCTCCGCCATGTGTTGTCGCGAGGCTTGGGTTGAATTTTTCTCCCATCGAGCCAGAACGCTACAACTTCGATCTTCTCTGGCCGCATGCCCCTCGCAAGAATCTCCGCTTTGAGTCCCTCGCTCAAGGTCACAATAGAATCGCTCAGGCGGCAAAGCACTGTGTCAGCCATCCGCAGAACGTGATACGGCACTCCCCGACTGATGAGCCCAGCATTTGCTGCGGCCTCTGGGTGAAGGTCAAAAATGGCGTATACAAAGCGTGCCCTCTTAATCTTCGCCAACAGCCACGCGGCCCAGGTGCCAAAGACTGGAGTCGAAAGACACAACACCGCGTCATACGACCCCGATCTTGCACCGGCGATCATCGCATTAAGGCCGAACGTGAAGTAATACCAAAGGCGCCAGAGCATTCCCTCGCGCGGGTGGATGCTATGGCCGCATCGCATGACGCGGAAGCCCCGAGGATCCTGTTCAACGGATCGCCACCGGGCGTGCCAGCCCGGGAACAGAACGCCCGCCGGATGATTTGGCCAGCCCGTGATTACCGTTACCTGGTGCCCCCTCGCAGCCAAGTCCTCAGCGAGCTCTGAAACCATCACCCCGGCTGGTGCGTGCTCGGGAGGATAGACATAACTAACGATCAAGGTGGAATGTGGCTGCCCCTCCCGACTATCTTCCGTTTCGGAGTCCTTCATATATTTGAGGCCTTTGTCTTGTATCGCGGGGATGAAGGGGCCACTCCTAATTCCGCTTGCAGCTCGATTTGTGACCTCTTAACAACT
>JAKBES010000137.1 GCA_021833665.1 Acidobacteriota bacterium | reverse complement strand
CATCATGGAAGTGACGGTGGACATGCTCCGGAGGGGTAAGCTGAAGCTGAACCCCGACGTCATCAAGGAGCGCGTCACCTACCACGACCCCTGCAACATGGCCAGGACGGGCTGGATCGTGGACCAACCGCGGGAGATCCTGCGCAGCTTCTGCAAGAACTACGTGGACATGGAGCCCAAGGGCGCCAAAAACTACTGCTGCGGCGGCGGAGGCGGAACGGTCTCCATCGACGAGATCCGGTCCTACCGCACGAAGGTGACCGGAAAAGTGAAGGCGGACCAGATCCGGGCCACGGGGGCGCACTACGTGGTGGCGCCTTGCGCCAACTGCAAGAAGCAGCTGCGGGAGGTGTGCGAGGACAACGGGCTCGCGGACGTGGAGGTGGTGGGACTCCACGACCTCATCTACAAGGCCATCGTGCTGTAGGGGGATGACGCCATGGAATCGTTCTTGACCTTCTGCCGGGGGCCGCTGCTGATACTGGCGTTCTCGGTGTTCTTCCTGGGCGCGGCGCGGCAGGTGGCGCTCACCTTTGTGGAGCTGGGGCGGGCCTACAGGCGTGCCGGGGACCAGGCCGTGAACCTGAAGTTCATCTTCAAGCGGAGCCTGGGCTGGATCATCCCCGTCAACGGCCTGCGCGGGACCCGATGGGTCTACACCGCCGCGTCGGTCGTGTTCCACGCCGGAATGCTGCTCGTGCCGCTCTTCCTCGCCGGCCACATCGAACTGATCCGGAAGGGCGTGGGCCTGGCCTGGCCTTCCTTGGGCCCCGGGGCCGCCGATGCCCTGACGCTGGCCACCATGGCCGCCCTCCTGGCCCTCGTGGTCCTGCGCGTGGCGAGCCGGGCCTCCCGCTTTCTGTCCACCTTTCAGGACTGGTTCCTGCTCGCCCTGTGCCTCACCGCGTTCCTGACCGGGTACGGCGTGGCCCACCCCCTGGCCAATCCGCTTCCCTTCACCTTCGTCTACATCGTCCACCTGCTGAGCGCGGAACTGCTGCTGGTCCTGGTTCCCTTCTCCAAGCTGGGCCACGTGATTCTCTTTCCCCTCACCAGGGCCTCGTGGGAAATGGGCTGGCACTTCGTCCCCGGGGCCGGTGAGCGCATCAGGACCGCCCTCGGAAAGGAGGGGGAGCCCGTATGATCCAGAATCCCTGCATCCTCACGGACGTCACCAAGTGCATCGGCTGCGAGCAATGCGTGGCCGCCTGCAAGAAGATCAACGGCCTCCCCGCCGAAGATGCCCCGCCCCGCCCGGGCAACTCCGTGGACGGCCTTTCGGCGGACCGCTGGACCACCATCATCCGGAGGCCGGACAACCACTTCGTCCGAAAGCAGTGCCGCCACTGCGCGGAGCCGGCATGCGTCTCCGTGTGCCCCGTGGGCGCCCTCCAGAAGACCGCCGAGGGGCCGGTCATCTACGACAAGAGCGTCTGCATGGGCTGCCGGTACTGCATGATGAGCTGCCCCTACGGCATTCCCCACTACGAGTGGAACTCCGCGGCGCCCTCGGTGCGCAAATGCATCATGTGCTACGGCAACATGAAATCGGGCAAGATCTCCGAGCCCGCTTGCGTCACCGCCTGCCCCCAGAAGGCCACCCTCTTCGGAACCCGCGACGCCATGCTCGCCGAGGCTCGCAAGCGCCTCAAGGCGGAGCCAGGCAAATACGTCCAGACCATCTGGGGCGAGCACGAGGTGGGAGGGACGTCGGTCCTTCTCATCGCGGACATCCCCCTCGAATTCCTCGCCCTGAACCAGGGACATCCCCTCGGCGACACACCGCTGCCCGAACGGACGTGGGCGGCTCTGAAACCCGTCCCCTTCGAGTTCGTGGGGATGGGGCTCCTGATGGGCGGCGTCTACTGGATCATCGAGCGGCGCAAGAAGCTCGCCCTCGAAGCGGGCGGCGCGGCCGCCAAGGACACCAGGGGGGAGGCCGGCCATGAGAAATAACCGCATGTTCGTGTTCAAGGCGATCCTCTGGTGCGTGGCGGGCCTCGCGGCGGCCGTGGCGGTCCTTCGCTTCGCCCTCGGCCTCGGCGTGGCCACTGCCCTCTCGGACACCACGCCCTGGGGCCTCTGGATCGGATTCGACGTCATGGGCGGCGTGGCCCTGGCCGCGGGCGGCTTCGTCATCGCCGCGGCGGTCCACGTCTTTCACCGGGAGACGTTCCACGCGGCGGCGCGCCCGGCCATCCTCACGGCCTTCCTCGGCTACGGGGCCGTGGCGGTGGGGCTCCTCTTCGACCTCGGCCTTCCTTGGAACATCTGGCATCCCATGATCTTCTGGAACATCCACTCGCCCCTCTTCGAGGTGGCGTGGTGCGTCATGCTCTACCTCACGGTGCTGGCCCTGGAGGTGGCGCCCGTGATCCTCGAGCGCACGCCCTTCCAGAAGGCCTACCGGTTCCTGTCCAGGCTGGCGCTCCCCATCATGATCCTGGGCATCATGCTCTCGACCTTGCACCAGTCGTCCCTGGGCTCTCTCCTCCTCATCATGCCCTTCAGGATCTATCCTCTCTGGTACACGCACCTCCTTCCCGAGCTCTTCTTCATCTCGGCCATCTGCCTGGGCCTCAACATGGTCATGTTCGAGTCCTCCATCACCTCCTGGCTGTACCGGCGGGAACCGGAAACCAAGATGCTGGGCGGCCTCGCCAAGCTGGCCTCCGCGGCCCTCGCGTTCTACTTCGTGGTGCGGATCGCCGATCTCGCCTACCAGCACAAGCTGGGATTGATCTTCGCGGGGACGTGGGAGGGCAACCTCTTCATCCTGGAGATGCTCCTTTCGACGGTCCTGCCCATGGTCCTCTACACCCTGCCCGCCGTCCGCCGCTCCCCCACGGGCCTCTGGCTCATCTCCATGGGTTCGGTGCTGGGCTTCGTGCTCAACCGCGTGAACGCCTCGGGCCTGAGCCAGGTCTGGGCCACCCGGTCGTTCTACTTCCCCGCCTGGACGGAGTTCGCCATCAGCCTCGGCATCGTCTCCGCGTGCGGCCTCATCTTCTTCTTCATCCAGGAGCACTTCCCGGTGGACCCGCACGGCCTCAACGACATCGAGGAGCAGCGGGAGCTCGCGGACAAGAGCTCGCCGGCCTTCGCCCCCTTCACCCAGGTCTGGCTCGGAGAGGGGTGGCGCAAATCGGCGCGGGTCTACTCCATGTGTTTCGTCGTGGCCATGGCCCTCGGCCTGACCCTGGCGCCCAAGACCGAACCGGCCGTCACGCGGAAGGCCGAAAGGGCGCGGGGCGCCAACGTGCTGCGGGTGGGGGACGGCCCGCGCTACGTGTACTTCGACCACAAGCGCCACCAGGATGAGGCCGGGAAGGAAAAATCCTGCGGCACCTGCCACCACCTGCACCTGGCGGGAGACGTGGGCACGCCGTGCAGCGAGTGCCATCGCCGCCTGTTCGTCCCCACCAACGTGTTCGATCACGACCGCCACGTGGAGCGCGCGGGCGGCCGGGAGTCGTGCGCCAAGTGCCACGGACCGGGCGAGCCCCAGGCGCTGACGGTGATGAAGACCTGCCAGGACTGCCACCAGAAGGACATGATGGCGGCTGGAAACACCGTGGTCCCGGCCTTCAAGAACCCTTCGGCGGCCAGTTACAAGGACGCCATGCACAAGATGTGTATCCCGTGCCACGTCACCAAGGCCGCCGATCCCAAGGTCAACCTTCCGAATTTGGGCCGGTGCGGTGCCTGTCACGACAGCGGCACGCAATCCGAGAAGGCTTACAAGACAGAGGTTCCACCGGGGCAGGAGGGCATCGGCCGCACATGAGCGAGCGAACGGCATCTTCGGGAAGAGCGCTCAAAGTCCTCATCGTGGACGACGAGCGCGACATCGTGGACTACCTCTCCGTGGTTCTGGAGGACGAGGGCTTTGTCGCCAAGGGGCTGACGGAAACGGAAGGAGCGCTGGAGCGCATCAAGAAGGAAGGGCCCGATCTCGTGCTGCTGGATGTCATGATGCCCGGCCACACGGGCCTCTCCCTGTACAGGGCCATGCGGGAGGACGAAGCCACCCGTGCCATCCCCGTCCTCATCATCAGCGGCTACGCCCGCCAGGAGGATTTCGCCAAGATGGAACTGAGCGAACTGGAGACGGGCAGCCTGCCGCCTCCGGAAGGATACCTGGAGAAACCCATCGCCGTCCCCGTTCTCCTCGCCAGCTTGAGGAGGATCCTGGAGCCCTATGAGCCAAGAACCGTCGCCCCCTGAAGTCCGAAAGCTTCTCGACGACCACCTCTTCGACCTCGCACCCATCATGATGGCGGTGCTGGACCCGGAGTTTCAGATCGTGGAGGCGAACGCCGCCTTCCGCAACGTGTTCGGGCCGTGGGAGGGGCGGCACTGCTACGAGATGCTCAAGGGCGAGGCGGCTCCATGCGAACGCTGCCAGGCCACCTGGACCTTCGCCGACGGCAAGTCCAGGCTGTGCGACGACCGTCTCACCGTGAGCAAAGGCGTCACCTCGCACTTCGTCGTCCGTGTGGCGCCCCTCTCCACCGAGGACATCATCGCCAACCCGTACGTCCTCTGGGTGGCTTCGAACGTGAACGAGGCGAGCAGCCTCCAACGGGAGAACGACATCCTCTTCGAGCGAGTGCCTTGCTACGTGACGGTGCTCGACCGGGACCTGGAAGTGGTCCGCGCCAACCGGCGCATGCGCGAGACCTTTGGAAAATCCTGGGGCAAGAAGTGCTACCAGGTGTACAAGCGGCGGGACCGGCCCTGCCGGAAGTGTCCCGCCCTCATGGTCTTCGAGGACGGAAAGGAGCACTCGGCCGAACAGATCGGTGTGACCACCACGGGAGAGGAGGCGCACTACATCGTCACCGCGTCGCCCCTCACGCGGGAGCACGGGGACCCCAACGGCAAAGTGAACTTCGTCATCGAGATCGCCACGGACGTGACCAACCTTCGGACCCTCGAACGCGACAAGCTGGAGGCCGAGCGCCTCGCCGCGGTGGGCCAGACCGTGGCGGGGCTGGCGCACGGCATCAAGAACATCCTCATGGGGGTGGAGGGCGGCATCTACGTCATGGAATCGGGGATGCGCAAGAGCCAGATGGACCGGGTGGACCGGGGCGTCCAGATGCTCAAGCGCAACGTGGAGAAGATCTCCTCCCTGGTCAAGAACCTCCTGAGCTTCTCCAAGGGGCGGCAGCCCAGCGTCGCCCTCGTGGACCCGAACGCCCCCGCGAGGGACATCCTGGAGCTCTACGGCGCCATGGCCCGGAAGGTGGGGGTGTCGCTGGAGGGGGTTCTTCAGGAAGGACTTGCCCTAGCCCCCATGGACGTCCAAGGGATCCATACATGCTTGGCCAACCTCGTCTCCAACGCCGTAGACGCCTGCCAAGCCAGCGAGAAGGGGGACTGCAAGGTGGTTCTCACCACCTCCGAGGCCGGCGGGGCGCTGATCTACGAGGTGGCCGACAACGGTTGCGGGATGGACTACGAAGTCAAGAACAGGATTTTCACCACGTTTTTCACCACCAAGGGGGCGGGAGGCACGGGCCTCGGGCTCCTCACGACCCGAAAGATCGTTCAGGAACACGGCGGTAAAATCCTGCTAGAATCAGATCCGGGACAAGGCACCAGGTTTCGCATCGTGTTGCCGCGCGACAGGCTTCCCGTCGTGACGGCGGTGACTTCGGCGGGGGACGGGAGCCGGACAGAGGAGGGGAACCATGGCGCAGCCCAGTGACAAGCGGATTCTGGTGGTGGACGACGAGGAGGACGTGGTCACGTTCTTGTCCATGGCCTTGGAGGACGCGGGCTTTCAGACGGACTCGGCGCGCAGCGCCGACGAGGCCCTCGACAAGGTCAAGGCGTCGGCCCCGGACTGCATCTCCCTGGACATGGTCATGCCGGGCAAGTCGGGCATCATTCTCTTCCATGAGCTCCACAAGAATGCCGCCTGGTCCAAGATCCCCGTTCTCTTCGTGACGGGCCACGCCAAGGACGAGCGGGTCAAGCGCGACCTGGACGCCGCCGCGGCGCTGGCGGACAGCACCATCTCGGGCCCGGCCACCTACCTGGAGAAGCCGGTGACGGCCGAAACCTTCGTGCAGGCGGTGGCGGCGGCGGTGGGGGTCGAGCTTCCCGAAGGCGCCTTGGGCGAACCCTCTCCGGCGGATGTGCGGAGCGAGCTGGAGCACCTGATCCGAAGCGCCGATCCGGAGGCCCTCGCGCAGGCGCTCCGGCTGCTCAAGTCCAAGTCCTGAACCCCGCGCGCGGCGGACGTCCGCTCCACGGAAGGACAAGGGCATTTGACGACGCCGAATAATGAGCATATGCTCGTAACTGTTGGGGCGAGTGGGGCCTCGATGCGCACGGAGCCGAAGGGACGAGCCCATGTGCCAGGACCGATGAGAAACCAGCGGCGACGTCCGCGCTTTCAGGAGGATCACATGATGAAAGTAGCCCTACCCATGGTTGATGGAAGGTTCTCGGAGCACTTCGGCGGAGCGGAGGCTTTCGGCTTGTTCGAGGTGGACGAGGTTAAGAAGGCCGTGGTTTCCAAATCCATCGTCGAGGCGCCGCCCCACGAGAAGGGCGCCTTCCCCGTGTGGCTCCGTGACCAAGGCGCGAGCGTGATCCTCGCGGGCGGCATGGGCCCCAGGGCGGTGCAGATGTTCGAGCAGTTCGGCATCAAGGTGGTGTCCGGCGTGGCGGGAGGGGAGCCCGAGACCCTTGTCAAGGCCTTCCTGTCCGGTACCTTGGTGACCACGGGTGAGGTGTGCAGCGGCGGCCACTTGCACCATTGCGGCGACCACGGCCACGAGCACGCCTAGCAGCCTGCTAGCAGCACGCAGAGAAGCCCGCGCGGCGCCGGCGGGAGTGTCTCAGCCGCCCGCTGAAGTGGGGCCGACACCGGAGTCTGAGGCGATCGACGGTGGGTGTAGCGGCTTTTCACGGAGGAACGGACCATGGCGAAGATCGCGATTCTCTACTGCAAGCGAATCAAGGACGTGTCCTGCGTGGCCTGTGCCAAGTGCTTCAAAGCGGTGGGCAAGAAGGACGGCGAGTTCTCCAAGCTGGAGGACGTTCAGATCGTGGCCATGACTCACTGCGGAGACTGCCCCGGACTCGTCGTCCCGAGGGTCAAGCAGCTCATGGAGACGGCCAAGGCTCTCGATACCTCCATTGACACCATCTACTTCGGCACCTGCATGAAGCTCGCCATGGAGACCGCGGCGTGCCCCATCGATTTCGAGGCCACGAAGGCGATCCTCGCCAAGAAGTTCGGCGTCGAGGTCGTGCTGGGCACCCACGCCTACTGACCTCGCCGCGCCATGGGCCGATGGAGACGGGCTTACTACGACTGGTTTTCGAAGTGCTACGACGGCTTCGTCGCCCTCTCCGCTCGTAAGGATGCTCTTCTACGTTCGGCTCGCCTCCATGGGCGCGGGACGAGCCTTCTCCATCCTGCGCCACGAACAGGTCCTCCAGAGCCGCTACTTCGGGCGCGTAGAAAGGCTCCCGGTCCCCGAAGGGAAGCCCAAGGTCTGGATCTGCGGGATCGGAATCCGTCCGGATCTTGGCGAAAACCAGCCGCAAAAACCCCGGCACGCGCGCAACATTCCGCTCCTTGACAAGTGCAAGTAATGGGCATATGTTCTCTAAAGCGCCATCGGATTTCCCTGAAGATGCCCGGATGGCGAAGGAGAAGCGTCCATGCCGAGACCCACGCAAATCCGGTTCGTCAACGCCGCGCCCAAAGTCCGCGGGCTCAAGCCGCTGGGCATTCCCATGACCGAACTGGAAGTCTTGACTCTGCAGCTCGACGAATTCGAAGCGCTGAGGCTGGCGGACCGGGAAGGGCTCTACCACGAAGGAGCGGCGGAACGCATGGGTATCTCGCGGGTGACCTTCGGGCGCATTTTGCTTCGGGCGCGGGCCAAGGTCGCCGAGGCGTTGGTGGAAGGCAAAGCCCTGCTGGTGGGCGAGGGCCCCGTCGAGATGCACAAGCGGCACGATGATTCGTGCCCCATCCACGGCGGCCCCAGGCGCCGCGGCCGGGCCTGCCGGTGCGACGATACGAATCGCGATGCGCGGTCATAAGAGGTGGATCATGATCGGAAGAAGCAAGCAAAGCGGAGGACGACAGCGAGGCATGGGCCGGGGGGAGTGCGTGCGGCAGGCGATCTAGGGCCCGGAGATCCAAGGCATGGGGGCCAGTGGAATCCCGCGGGGCGGCGGCCGCGGACGGTGGTGGGGCGGGAGCCAGGCTAGTTTGGCGCCTAAGGAAGGTTCACCGGTATCCACCCTTGGCTCCCGAGTGGAAGTGCTGATCCGCAAGGTCGAGGCCCTGGAGGACCGCTTGGGCAGCACCGTGCGGACCCACGAGGCCACGCCTGAACCCAAGGCGCCCTAATCGCCGCTGAGAAGGGGAGGCTTTCATGGAGTGGCTTTTGAAGCCGTGGTCCTTGGGCGGGATGGTTCTCCGCAACCGTCTGGTCATGGCTCCCGTGAAGACGGCCTACGGAACGCCCGAAGGACGCGTGACGGAGCGCCACCTCCACTTCTACCGGGCGGTAGCGGAAGGGGGCGTGGGGCTCGTCATCTTGGAGCCGGTCTCGGTGGCCGCGGACGGCCGGGAACACCCCAAGCAACTTACGATCCACCATTCCTACAGCGTCAAAGAGCTTTCCAAGATCACCGCGGTGCTCCACGAGCGGGGCGCCAAGGCGTGCCTCAACCTGAACCACGCCGGCCGGGCCGCCAACCCCAAGGTGACGGGGGCGCCTCCCGTGGCGCCTTCTGCGGACCCCTGTCCCGCCAAAGGCACGCAGGCCAGGGCGCTGACGAACAGGGAAATCGCGGCCATCGTTCGGGCTTACGGCCAGGCGGCGCGCAAAGCCGAGGAGGCGGGCTTCGACGCCATCGAGATCCAGGCGGGGCACGGCTACCTCATGCAGCAGTTTCTCCTGCCCGAAACAAACCGGAGGCGGGACGCCTACGGCGAAGATCCCCTTTGCTTCGCGCGGGAGGCCTTTCAGTCCGTCCGTTCCGTCAGCATGCTTCCGTTCTTGGTGCGCGTGACCAGGCCCCTCGACGCCCACGCCTTGGTGGACGAGAGGCTGAGAGCCCTGGTCGCACTCGCCGAGGCGACGGGTGCCGTAGCGCTCCACGTGGGCATGGGCGACCCGTGCACGGCGCCGCCGTGGTATTACCACCACGGTTCCTTACCCGAGAGGCCGCAGGAGGAGGCTCTGCGCTTTTTCGGCGCCGCCAGCCATCTGCCCCTCATCGCGGCGTGGTGGGCGGAGAGGGCCTCT
>JAKBES010000136.1 GCA_021833665.1 Acidobacteriota bacterium | reverse complement strand
CGAGCTCATGTTCAGGTCGGCCACGGGAAGGCTCTCGGAGATCCTGGGGCCCAGCCAACTGCAGACGGACATGTTCATGCGCACCATCGGCTACAGCGACAAAGAGTTGAAAGCGGGATTCAAGAGTTTGAGCCCGGACGGCCAAACGGCGGTCACGGCGTACGTGAACGGTTTCAACCGCAGGGTGGATGAAGTCATACGCAGCACCGACCTCCTCCCTTTTGAATACTGGGCGCTCAGCTCTCAGGGAACCTCCATGGTGCTGCCCCAGCACTGGACCGTCTATGACGTCCTGGCCTGGGTGGCCCTCATGCAGCGCGAGTTCGATCCCGAAGCGCTCTCCACGGGGCAGCTCGAAAACGCGGGCCTGATCCAGGCGCTCCAGCAGGCCTTCCCCAGCGATGCCCTGGCCATGTTCCAGGACCTCCGTTGGCTCAACGACCCCACGGCTCTCACCTACATTCCTCAGAGCCCCGGCGCCGCCGCTCCCCAAATGGACCAGGCGGCCTCGGCTTCGCGCCTCGCGGCCCAGGCCGCCGCTCTGCCCGATTTGAAAGCCAGGGCTGAATCGGTGGGCCAGACTATTCAGAATGTCATCGCCAACCTGAAAAAGATCAACGCCTACGCCAAGATGGGCAGCTATGCGTGGGTGGTGGCGGGCAGCAAGACGGCCGACGGAAATCCCATCATCTACTCGGGACCGCAGATGGGCTTCTCCGTTCCCTCCATCACCGTTGAGGGCTCCATCAACGGCGGGGGCCTGAACGTCTCCGGAATGACCGTCCCCGGCGTGCCCGGGATCATCATCGGACGCACGCCCCACCACGCGTGGTCCATGCAGGTGGGCCACTGCCACACCACGGACTATTACATCGACAGCCCGAAGGCGGCCAAACACACCCGCAACACCTTCATCAAGGTGGCCGGAGCGAAGACGGTGAAGCTCAAGCTATACAGCACGAGCCACGGCCCCGTGATCGATCCCATGCCCTACAACCCCAAGTCCGGAGCGACCTCGGTGGTGACGTGGAAGTACGCCCAGGCGGGGTACGAGTTCGACACCCTGGACGGCTTCCTCCAGCTCGCCCGCGCCCAGAGCATGGACGATTTCGGCAAGGGCATCGAGAAGGTGGCCGTCTGCCAGCACTTCTGCTACGCCGACAAGGACGGCAACATCGCCTACTGGATGGCGGGCCGCGATCCGGTCCGCGCCGCGGGCAGCGACCCGCGCCTGCCCCAGCCCGGCGACGGCAAGCACGAGTGGCCGACGCCCGTCACCCTCAAGCCCCGCTCCACGGACCGCAACACCACCCAGGGTTTCTACTGCGGGTGGAACAACAAGTCCAACGTGAACTACGACAACGCGCCGAACAATATCGGCTACGGCTTCGGCCCCTTCGACCGGGCCCACGTCATCCAGGACTACCTGGAGAGCCACAACGACCTGACCTTCGAGCAGATCCGGGATCTGGCCCTAAACATCGCCACCACCACCACCGACTTCGACGTACCCGGCGGCGTGCCCTGGAAGTTCGTCTCGCCCTACTTCACCGCCGCCGTAGAGGCCTACCCCACCCCGGCCCGCACGGCGGCCCTGCAGATGCTCCAGAACTGGGACGGCCATTTCGTAGCGGGCGGCCCCACCCAGTGGGCCACGGGCGCCACGCGCGCGGACGCCTGGGTGCTGGAGAAGGCCTGGATCGACCAGATGATCCAGCTCACCTTCGCGGACAAGCTCGGCTCCGCCGCCACGCCCTCCATGCAGCTCTTCAACGTGCTCCTGCACGCCCTGCAAGGCAGCAGCGCGGGCGTGGTGAACTTGTACGATTGGTTCAAGGACACGTCGGGCCAGGGACTGCCCACGGACCCTCAGCAGCTCATGGTCCTTGCCCTGGACCAGGCCCTCGCCCAGCTTGGACCGGGCCCTTGGAACCAGCCCAGGGGCACCATCAACTTCACCCACGACATTTTGGGCGTCATCCACCAGGCCCCCTACTCGAACCGGTCGACCTACGCCCACTGCATCGAGTTCGGCTCATCCGGACCCATCCGCATCGAGAGCATGTTCCCTCTGGGCGAATCGGGTTATATAGCCTTCGGTCCCGGCGGCGCCCCCGTCTTTGACCCCAACTTTTTCAGCATGGCGCCCCTCTTCGACACCTTCACGCTCAGGCCCTTCCCGCTCTTCCAGTAGCCCGCAGAGTCTCCCAGGCCGGAGGCGTCCCTTCAGGGGCGCCTCCGGCCCTGAGGATTCGCCACAGCGCTGCGCACCAGATCCCTTGGCATGACCTGCCCTGCCGCTTGCGCACCGACGCGTTTTGTCGGAGAGTTGATGGCATCTTGGGCCCCGAGCCCGGTGGAGACGGACGATGACGAGAGGATCCCTGGCAATCTGGACGGTGACGGCGTGTCTCATGGCGTGGAGCGGCGGCGCGGGGATCCTTGCGGGACAGCCGCCGGCGACAGCGAAACCCACCACCCCGGCCTTTCAGGAAACGGGCGAGCCGGAGGGCGACGCCTTCCACTTCGCTCCCATGGCCGTGGATCCAAGGGTGCACCTCATGGGTGACCCCTACCTGGACCGGCTCGCGACCCGCATCGAGACGGGCGAGGCAAACCTCATCGAGCGGCGGGCCTGGGACTGGATCTATCCCCGCCTCTACCCCTTTAACAAGCCCGTGCCGTCCAACTGGCGTCTGGCCGTCCAGGCGCGCATTCAGCAGATGGACCGGGCGCAAAGGGAGGCGGCGCTGGCCTCGGGCACACCCGAGGCCTTCACGGCCAACGTCTGGGCCCCCGTGGGCCCGCAGAGCTACGCCGACGGCACCGACGGAATCTCCGGCAGAGCCACGGCGCTTTGGGTGGACCCCGCCGACAAGAACACCATCCTCATGGGCACGGCGGACGGAGGCGTTTGGAGGACCACCGACCAGGGCACCACGTGGTACCCCATCCTGGACACGGCCGCCAGCCAGTCCATCGGATCCATCGCCGTGGACCCGAACAACAAGAAGGTCATCTACGTGGGCACCGGCGAAGGCAACTTCAACGGTGACCAGATCAACGGAGCGGGCATTTACAAATCCATTGACAGCGGGGCCCATTGGAGCCTATTGCCGTGGCCTTTTGGCTACACATCCAGCGCCTTTAGGCGCATCGTTGTAGACTCGAGAAACTCGAACACGGTTTACGCGGCGGGAAACTCGGGCGTCTTTTATTCGGGAGACGCTGGCGCGAGCTGGTCAAGAACCGTTTGCGGCGCCACTTCAGGTTACTATTACGTTACAGACATCGTCATAGATTCGGTGACTCCTGCCGCTGGCAACCCGTCTATCGTGTACGTTGCGATCGGCGCTGTTTGGAACGGCTACAATGGAAGCAATGGGATTTACCGTTCCAGCGCGGGAGGTGCGGGACCTTGGACGAAGATCTCCTCGGGCGCGGGGTTCCCCGCGTCGGACGTGGGCCGCGTCACCCTGCTCACCGCGCCGTCGGACCCGAAACAGCTCTACGCGCTGGTTCAAAGCGCCTCGGCAAGCGTCAGCCTCGGCATCTTCTACACGGGCGCCGCCAACGCCGGCACGGTGACCTGGTCCGCCAAGAGCCCCACAAATTACTGCGCTTCCCAGTGCTGGTACGACATGACGGGGGTGGTGCACCCCACCGTCCCCGCGGACGTCATCGTGGGAGGGCTGGACGACTACCTCTCCACGGATTCGGCCGGCACGCTGACGCAGGTCTCGAGCTGGATGGGCACGGGATCCACCTTTTCCCACGCCGACCACCATCACCTCGTCATGCCGGACGCCACGACCCTCTACGACGCCAACGACGGCGGATTCTTTATCGGCACCGTCAACTGGGGAACCAAGAGCGTCTCCTGGGTCAACAAGAACGGGGGGCTGGGAACCTTGCAGTACTACGGCTTCGCCCAGCACCCCACCCATCCCGATCTGATCATGGGCGGGTTGCAGGACAACGGCCAAGCTTACTACAACGGCACGTCCTGGACCCAGGTGGCGGGCGGTGACGGAGGCAAGTCCGCCTGGGACCAGAGCAGCGCCAATTATGGGTACGAGGAGTACGTCTACGCGATCATCTACAGGAACTCCAACATAACCACCAATCCGACCAGCTGGGGAACCTGCATCCGTAACTTCGGAGGCTGCACGGCGGCCAACACGCGATGCTCGGGCGGCTGCGTTCCCGACAGCGCCACGGCATTCATTGCGCCCTTCGTCCTCGACGCCAATAACCAGAACACCATGTACACGGGAAGCAAGTACCTTTACGTCAACAGCGCGGTGCGGGCGGGCAACACCTGGGCCCGCCCTTCCAGCACGGACCTCTCGGCGGGCAGCGCGAACGGTGACTACGTCCTCGCCATCCACTCCGCCAAGAACAACGGCACCCCGGGCACGCTGTACGTGGGCACGAGCAACGGCAAGGCGTGGGTCAGCACCAGCTCCGGCACCATCATGACCAACATCTCCGCGGGCCTCCCCGGTGCGGCGGTAACGTCCTTCACGACGGATCCCGCCAACGCCCAGAAGGTGCTCGTCACCCTCTCGGGATTCGGCACGAGCCACGTGTACCGCTCCACCACCGGCGGTTCGTCCTGGACCGACATCACGGGCGCCCTCCCCCCCCAGCCCTTCAACTGCATCGCCCTCAGCCCCGCGGACGCCAGCCATGCCTACGCCGGTTCCGATTTCGGGATCTTCGAAAACACCGCGGTCTGGTCCGACAGCACGTGGACGAGCATCACCGGCAACCTGCCCGCCGTCTCGATCCAGGAGATCGGCTTCAACGTCAGCACGGGCAAGCTGCGGGTCGCCACGCACGGACGCGGTATCTGGGAGCTGGGCGCGGTCACGTCCGCGAGCTACCCCCAGGAGGACAGCCCGTCCCACGACATGACCGCCGCCAAGGGCGCGGGCACGGCCGTAAACCTGACCTACTCCAACGCCTGCGGCGCCACGGACAACACGGTGTACTACGGGGATCTGAGCACACTGGCGGGCTCCGGCATCTCGTGGACCGGCCGCTCGTGCAACGAAGGCGCCACGGGGACGTGCAGCTTCGATCCGGGCGCGGGCAGCTTCTACTTCGTGATCGTGGGCAACAACGTGGTGGGCATGGAGGGTTCCTACGGCAAAAGCTCGTCCGGCGTTGAACGCCCGTCCGCCGGTCCGGGAACGCCCTGCGCGTACACACAGGTGCTCATCGGCACGTGTCCCTGAGCCACCCGCGAGGCGCGCGAGCCGAGATCAGCGGGCTGCTGAGGGGATCCACGTCCGGCAGCGGCGTTCCCAGGGGGCGTCAGCCTAGCCACGTGGCCTTATAAAGGCAGGCGGGGGCGCCGTCGAGGACGCACTCGGTATGGCGCAGGCTGACCTCCGTCTTGCCGCCCATCTTGATGATCTGTTCGAGCCAGCCGGCGAAGTCCTCGCAAAAAGCCTTGGAGATGGGGTGGAACCCGCTGATCCGCGCCACGCCCCCCGCGTCGTGAAAAGCCTCGGCGCTCAAGTTCCCGGCGCTGTAGTACATGCCCCACATGGATCCGGCGATCTTAAGCCATGTTTTCATGTTGGCCAGCTTGAGGAGGACCTTGTGGAAGGAGGTGGCCTCGGTCTCGGCGGTGTAGCGCCCGATCTGCCGGCACAGGGCGAAATCGCCGGCGCCGAAGGCCCGGTCGATGCCTTCGTAGAGGGCCACTTGGTACCTGAAGGGATACCACGTGGAGGAGAGCACGGGGACGCTCAAGGCCTCCCGCAGGTCCGGCTCCAGCAGGGGCAGGACCTTCTCCATGGCCCCGGCGCCGAAGCGCGCCTCCGCGAAGGCCGTGGCGCCCTTCAGGGTGAACCCCTTGCTGCGGATCGTGTCGGGGGCCGGCAGGCGGGAGAGGTCCGGTTCTTGGGGCATGATGCCCTCCTTGCTCTGAAGTATAGGCCCCTCCCTCCGCTCGGACAACAACGGTTCCGGTCCCCGCATCCCGCCGGGGGGTGGGGCCTGGGCGCGCGGAAGGCCCTCCACGCAAGGGATTCGGCCGCCCCTTGACTTGGAGGCGGCACCGTCCTACATTGGCTTCATAACTGGTCAGACCTCTTACCAGTCGGCCAGAGGAGATCCCCTCATGAAGCCTTCCGCCTCTCCTCAAAAACCCGCCTCCCACGCGGAGCAGGCGCTCATCACGGGGATTCTGGAGAGGGAGTTTCCCCCCGGATCGGCCCTCCCGGCCGAGCGCGACCTGGCTCTGAGGCTGTCCGTGACCCGGCCCACCCTTCGCGAAGTGATGGGGCGGCTGGAGCGGGACGGCTGGTTCACCATCCGGCAGGGCAAGTCCACCATCGTCAACGACATCTGGAGCAGCGGCGGACTGAACGTGGTGAGCGGCATCGTGAAGCACGCCCGTGTCCTCCCGCCCGAGTTCGTACCCCATCTCCTGGAGCTGAGGCTGCTCATGTCTCCCTTTTACGCCCGCGCGGCCGTGGAGCGGGCCGCCCCGGAGGTGAGCGCCTTCCTCTCGGGCCACGCCAAGCTCCCCGACACGGCGCGGGCCTTCGCGTCCTTCGACTGGAGGCTTCACCACCTCCTCACCACCGCTTCGGGCAATCCCATCTTCACCCTCATCCTGAACGGCTTTTCGGGCTTCTACGAACGGATGGCGCGGGTGTACTTCCGCCGGGCGGAGGCCAGGGACGCCTCCCGGACCTTTTACGCCGCCCTGCTAAAGTCGGCCAAACGCGGGGACGGACCCGCCGCCGAGCGCGTGACCCGCCGCGTCATGGCCGCGAGCCTCCAGCTCTGGCGCGCCGCCAGCGCGCCGCCCGAGGCCCCCGCCCGGAAGAAGCCGCGCGGGACCAAACCCAAGGCGCGGCGGGGAGGCAAGCCGTGAGGCGCTGGAACGGATGGGGGGACGAAACCATCACCTATCCCGTGCCTCCCCGCGCCCTCGCCTTCTTGGAGGCCTCGCTGGGCGAGGGCACGAGGCCCGAGGACGCGAGCCTAGAGGCCGTCTTGGCCGCCGCTCCTCCCCCGAAGCTGCCGGCCGGGGCCATGCTCTCCAACGACCCCGAGGTGCGCCTGCGCCACGCCCTCGGCCAGAGCCTTCCCGATTGGATCGCCCTTCGCGGCGGCCGCGTTCCCGCGTTTCCGGACGCCGTGGCCTTTCCCGAGTCCTCCTCCGACGTCCGGGACCTCCTCCGTTTCGCCCAGTGGGCGGGAGCGAAGATCATTCCCTACGGCGGGGGCACGAGCGTGGTGGGCCACCTCACGCCGGTGGCCGGCGAGTCCCCCGTGATCACGGCGGACCTGGGCCGCATGACCCGCCTGCTGCGCCTGGACGAGACCAGCGGCCTCGCCACCTTCGGCGCGGGGGTGGCGGGCCCGGACCTGGAAGCCCAGCTCCGCGCCCGCGGCCTCACCCTGGGCCACTATCCCCAGTCCTTCGACTATTCGACCCTCGGGGGCTGGGTGGCAACCCGCTCCAGCGGCCAGCAGTCCGCCTACTACGGCCGCATCGAGAGGACCTTCGCGGGGGGGCGCCTCGAATCCCCCGAGGGGACTCTGGATCTCCCCGCTTTTCCGGCCTCCGCGGCGGGGCCCGACCTGCGCGAGATGGTGCTCGGGTCCGAGGGCCGCCTCGGCATCCTGACCGAGGCCACGGTTCGGGTCAGGCCGCTGCCCGAGCGGGACGCCTTCTTCGGCGTCTTCTTCCCCGATTGGACTTCGGGGATGGAGGCCGTGCGAACCATGGTCCGCTCCGGCATCCCCCTCTCCATGGCGCGCCTGAACAACGCCGAAGAGACGCGCACGTCCCTCCTCCTCTCGGGCAAACCCAAGCTCGTCTCCGTTATGGAGCGCTACCTCTCGTTCCGGCGGGTGAGCGGCGGCAAATGTTTGGCCATCCTGGGATGCACGGGGCTCGCGCCCCTCTGCAAAGCCGCACGGGAGCAGGCTCTTGGCGTGGCGCGGACCTACGGAGGCATTGACCTGGGACGGGCCGTGGGGAACACGTGGCAGAGCAAACGCTTCCGCGCGCCCTACCTGCGCAACGCGCTTTGGGAGGCGGGATTCGCCGTGGACACCCTGGAGACGGCCCTCCCTTGGTCGCGGCTGGCCTCCGCCGCGAAGGACGTGGAGGCGGCCCTCCTCGGAGGCCTGGAGCCCTTCGGCGAAAGGGTCCACGTCATGAGCCACCTCTCCCACGTCTACCCTGACGGCGCCAGCCTGTACACGACCTACCTGTTCAGGCTCGCCGATCCCGAGGCGGCCCTCCACCGGTGGACGATCCTCAAGGGGGCGGCCACGGCGGCACTCCTGGCTCACGGGGGCACCATCAGCCACCAGCACGGCGTGGGCACCGACCACGCGCCCTACCTTCCCGCGGAGAAGGGGCCCCTGGGCATGGCGGCCCTCGGCGCCGTGATCAAGGCGATGGACCCCGGGGGGATCATGAACCCTGGAAAGCTCGTCCTCTAGGAGCGCGCCATGTGGAGACCGGGGTGGCGCGACGCGGTGTGGGCGAAACTCCAGAAACCCTGGGACCTGATCATCGTCGGGGGCGGCATCACGGGCGCCGCGGTCCTGAGCGAGGCCACGCGGGCGGGCTACAAGGCCCTCCTCGTGGAGCAGGGAGACTTTGCATCGGGAACCTCCAGCCGATCCTCCAAGCTCGTCCACGGCGGCCTGCGGTACATCAAGGAGGGGAAGCTGCGCCTGACCTACACGGCGGTGCGCGAACGCGAGCGCCTCTTGGCGGAGGCGCCGGGCTTGGTGGAACCCCTCAACTTCCTCATGCCCGACTATCGCGCCGCCAAGCCCGGACGCTACCTCATGGCCGTCGGCCTGACCCTCTACGACCTCATGGCGGGAGCGTGGAGCCACAGGTATTATCCCGCGCAGCTTTTCAAGATGCTGGCCCCCCACCTTCGGGAGATGGGCCTCAAGGGCGGGTTCTGGTTCAGGGACGCGGAGACGGACGACGCCCGCCTGGTCATGAGGCTCATCCTGGAAGCCGCGGGAGCCGGGGCCACGGCCCTGAACTACACGCGCTGCGAGGATCTCCTCATGGAGGACAGCACCGTGTCCGGCGTCCGGCTGAGGGACACGGCGGCGGGACCGGGCGGGGCGGGCCGCACGGCGGAAGTGCGCGCCGCGGTGGTGATCAACGCCACGGGCGCGTGGGCCGACGGCCTCAGGCACAAGGTGGGCGGAGAGCCCCGCATCCGTCCCCTGCGCGGCAGCCATCTCCTCTTTCCCTCCTGGCGCCTCCCCGTGGCCCAGTCCGTGAGCTTCCTCCATCCGAAGGACGGC
>JAKBES010000135.1 GCA_021833665.1 Acidobacteriota bacterium | reverse complement strand
GAGGGTCATCGTCCCCGCCTTCGCCGTAGAGCGCACTCAGGAACTGATCTATTTCCTCCACAGGCTTCATGACGCGGGCCGCATCCCCGCCATGCCCGTCTTCGTGGACAGCCCCATGGCCGTCTCGGCCACGGCCATCTTCAGGACCCACGAGGACTGCTTCGACGCGGAGGCCCTGGAATTCATCGAACGCGGTGAGAGCCCCTTCTCCTTCCAATCCCTCCGGTACGTCACCGATGCGGCCGAATCGAAGAAACTTAACGACTTGTCCATGCCGTGCGTGATCATCTCCTCGGCGGGCATGTGCGAGGCGGGGCGAATCCAGCACCACCTCCTCCACGGCATCGGAGACCCGCGCAACACCGTTCTCATCGTGGGGTTCATGGCCCAGAACACCCTGGGCCGCGCCCTTGCGGACCGCCGGCCGGAGGTGTCTATCTTCGGCGAGCGCCACCCCCTGCGCGCGAGGGTCAAGATCCTCAACGCATTCTCGGCCCACGCGGACTACCAGGAGATAGGCCGCTATATCCTGGCTCTCGACCAGGACAGGCTCAAGGGGATCTTCCTGGTCCACGGCGAGCCCTCAGCCCAGGAGCACCTCCGGGAGCACCTCGTGTTTCTTGGAATCCCTGCCGTCCAGGTCCTCAAATCCGGCGACCCGGTCACCCTATCCTAGGCTTCCATACCTGGGGAACCTCGGCTCGCCCCCACGGTCTAACCGGGTGGAGGTGACGCGTGACCCCCGTTCTGGTATATCCTTGGACCATGGACGAGCGCGGGCCCACGGACAAGACCCTACATCGCGACTGGGACGCGGACGCCGCCAGCGTGTCCCGGTTTCAAGCGGGGGACGAAGAAGCCTTCGAAGCTCTTGTGAGGAGCCGGGAGAAGGAGGTCTACCGAACGGCCGTCCGCATCCTGGGAGACCCTGAGGACGCCATGGAGGCGGCGCAGGAGACCTTCATCCGCGTCTTTCGCTCGCTGAGAAGCTTTCGAAACGACGCCTCCTTCAAAACCTGGGTCACGGGCATCTGCATCAACGTCTGCCGAACCATGCTCTCCAGCTCGGCGGGCCGGATGAAACGAAGGAGCACGGGGCTCATCAAGGAGAGCCGCGCGGACGGCGACGACCTTGACCCCGGCATCCCTGACCGGGCCCCCGATCCCTCCGCCTCGGCCCTGGGCTCCGAACTGAACGCGGCCCTGGCGAAAGCGCTGATGATCCTGTCCCCCGAACATCGGGAAGTCATTGTTCTTCGGGATATCCAGGATCTGGACTACGACGAGATGGGTAAGATCCTGGACTGCCCCGCGGGAACCGTAAAATCCAGGCTGTCTCGGGCCAGGGAGGCCCTGCGGCAAGCCTTGGAGGGTATATGGCCATGACGTGCGACGACATCCAGGCCATGCTCGACCGCGAGGGCGGCCTGACCACGGGCGAGGCCCGAGACCATGTGCACCAGTGCCCCGCCTGCCAAGAGGCATGGGCCCGCTGGCAGGCCGTACAGCGAGAGCTCAGGGCCATGGGCGAGGAGGAGACTCCGCCCTTCCTGCACACGCGCCTGATGGCGCACGTGCAGAGCGCCGCCCATGAGGGAGACCGGAAAGGCGCTTGGATGTTCGGCCTCAACAAGATCTGGGCGGGCCCGATCTTCGTACTTTTCCTGGGGCTGCTTCTCGGAGGATTCGGCCTCGTCCAAATGCTGAAGCCCAAGGTCCCTGCACCCGCCGCCGAGGTCTCCAAGCGGCCGGTCCATCAGGAAGCCAGGGCCGCCAAGGGGGAACCGTCCGGAGATGAGGGGCGGACCTCCGCGAAGTCCTTGAACCTTCCAACCTCCGAACCCGCGCCCTCCCCGGCCCCCCCGGAGATCCAGCATGACTTCGCCGGCCTCGCCGCACCCCCAGTTGTTTCCGAACAATCCAGGGCGCGCGAGGCCCCATCCCTCTTTGCCCCCGCTCCCGCCCAGGAAACGGCGGGCCAGGAACCTTACCGGCCCCTGAGCAACCGACCTGCCGAGGCGTCCCAGGAAGGACGCATCGAGGCCGCTTCCGACCCCGGGGCGACGTCCCGCGCGGCGCGCGCCGAGATGGCCGCTCCCCCGAGCGAGGACCAAGCCCCTGCCTCGGTCGTATGCACGTTGAGCCCGCTCTCCGGTCCCGGCCCGTTCATTTCGTTGCAGCTCCCCTCGGAGGCGTCACCACCCTCGGGCGGCATCTGGACGATCCTTCTTTCTCCCGGCGGGGCCCTCCGAGTCCAAGACGTTCAGGGCAAGGCCGTCACCGCGCCCGAGAGAATCCTCCAAGAGATCATCCACCCCCTTCACATCCCGCCGGGGTCGTACCGGCTCAAGCGCATCAGCTAGCCCAGAGGCGCGGCGGAGGCACAAAGCCGGACCTGGAGAACGGGCGACCGAACGACCTTCATCCCCTTGCCTTGCCGCGCCCCCGATCCCTGATCAGCTTATCCTCTTATCGCCTGATCATCTGATTCCCCGGTCACCAGATCACCGCTTCCCACGGAACCTCTGACCTCGGCCGTGGTCTAACTCCCACAAAGGAGGCCACCATGAGCCGGAAATCCCTTCTGTTCGCCATCGCCCTCATTCTCTCAGCCTCGGCCCTTCCCGCAGGGGCGGCCGAGCGGGGCGGGTTCCGCCTGCGCGTTCTGGTGGGCGGTGTTCCCCGGACCGAGTACGCCACGGGAGAGACCGCCTATATTGAGGCATCCAGAGGCCGGGACTACGAGTTGTCCATCACCAACCCGCTCCCCTGCCGAGTGGCCGTCGCCCTTTCGGTGGACGGACTCAACACCATCAATGCCAAGCGGTCGGACATGCGGCGTGCCTCCAAATGGGTGCTGGGGCCGTATGAGACGGTGACCATCTCAGGTTGGCAGATCAATGGAGCGGAGGCGCGGAAATTCATTTTCACGGGTGAGAAGCACTCCTACGGCGCGTGGCTCGGCGAGACCCAGAACCTTGGTCTCATCGAGGCGGCATTCTTCCGGGAAAAGCCCATGCCGCCTCCCCGTCCCGTCCTCTCGTCTCCGCCGCGATGCCCCGCGCCTGTGCCGGGAGAGGGAGGCATGGAGGGAGGAGTGCTGGGGGGTGCCATGGGACAATCCAAGTCCGAGGCTCAGGGCGATTTCTCATCTCGAGCCAAACCCCAGGCTGATAAGGTTCCGTCGCCCGGCCTCTCCAACGACTACGCGGCCACCGGCATCGGGAGCAAAGTAGATCACGGCATCGAATGGGTGAGCCTGGATCTCGAGAAGCGCCCCAGCGCCGTCCTTCGCATCCGCTACGAATTCCGGCCCCAGCTCGTGAAGCTGGGCCTCCTCCCCGCCCCGCGCCCTTGTCCCGATCCCCTGGAGCGCCGCGAGCACGCCAGCGGCTTCTCGGGCACCTACTGCCCGGACCCATACGCCGCCAAGCCCTGAAGTCCGGCCCGAACGGGGACGACAAGGCCGTGCCTGCAAGGGGGCGGGGATTTCTCCCCGCCCCAATTACACCTTAGGGTTCGACCGAGGGGTACGGTGCGCGTACCGCGCCGGCCGAGTTCATGACGGCGGGATGCGGAACTTCCTGATTCGGTAGAGGAGGACGTGCCGGGGCACCTTGAGCGCCCTCGCCGCAGCCGACTGGTTCCCGCCATTCTCGCGCAGGGCCTTCACGATGGCGGCACGCTCCTGTTCCCAAAGGCCGGCGGGTTCCTCCTGGCCGGCCGAAGCGAGCGGGACCGTCCCCCCTGGAATTTCCGGGGGAAGCAGCTCCGCGGTGACGCGCTGTCTTGGGTGGAGGACGGCGAGGCGCTGACAGAGGTTTTGGAGTTCTCGAATGTTGCCAGGCCACGCATACGCTTCGAGCCGCCGGCTGGCCTTCTCATCCATCTCCATCTCGCCTCCCCCCATCCGCTTGTAGAACTCTCTCATGAGGATGAGGATGTCGTCACCCCGCTCCCGCAGGGGCGGAACGCGGATCGTGAGGACGGCGAGGCGGTAGTAGAGGTCTTCCCGGAAGAGCCCTTCGCGGGCCAGGGCGAGGAGGTCCCTGTGAGTGGCGGCCACCAGGCGCACGTCCACGGGAAGGGGGCCTTTGCCGCCCACGGGTTCCACGACGCGCTCCTGGAGGGCCCGCAGGATTTTGGCCTGAAGGCGGTGGTCCATATCCCCGATTTCGTCCAGAAAGAGCGTGCCGCCCTCCGCCTGCCTGAACTTGCCCGAATGGTCCGCCACGGCCCCCGTGAAGGCCCCCTTCACGTGGCCGAAGAGTTCGCTCTCCAGAAGATCGGGCGCCAGGGCGGCGCAGTTGAGGGCGACGAATGGCCCGCCCGCTCTGGGTGAAAGTGCGTGCACGGCGCGGGCGGCGAGCTCCTTCCCCGTGCCGCTCTCCCCCGTGAAGAGAACCGTGGCCCGGGTTGGACCGGCCTTTCGGATGAGTTCCTTCATGCTGTCCAGGGCCGGGCTCACCCCCAGGATCGCCTCCAGGGGATGCTGCGCCGCGAGGTTTCCCCGCAACCTCCTATTTTCGCGGCGAAGGTCCCCTACCTGCAGGGCCTTCTGGACGGTTCGCAGAAGGGTGTCGCGATCCACGGGCTTGGTGAGGTAGTCGAAGGCGCCTTCGCGCATGGCCTCTACCGCGTCCTGGATGGTGCCGTAGGCGGTCATGACAAGGACGGGAAGGTCCGGGTTCAGTTCCCGCGCCTCCTTCAAAAGCTCCATGCCTCCCGTCCTGGGCATCCGGACGTCCGTCAGAAGAAGGTCCACCGCGCGCGCCGCCATGACCGCCGCCCCCTCCTGGCCATCGCCGGCGGAGACCACCGCGTAGCCCGCCTGGCTCAAGTGGTGGCAGAGAATCTTGCGCAGGTTCGCGTCGTCATCCACGACCAGTATCAGGGGGTTCACGCCGGCCCCTCCCATGCTTCCACGAAGGGGATACTCATCACGAACACGGCTCCCCCTTCGGGGCCGGAACGCGCCGACAGGCTTCCCCCATGGGCCGCCGCCACCTGCCTCGCCAGGGGAAGACCCAGCCCTGTCCCATCTTTGCGCCTCGTGAAGAAGGGTTCGAAGATACGATCCTCGTCCTCCGGGGCGATGCCTGGCCCCGAATCGGACACCCCGTATTCGATCCAGCCCCGCTCGGTCCTCACCGAGCCGCGGACCACGCCACCCTCGGAACACGATTGGACCGCGTTCAGAACTAGATTGACCAGGGCCTGCCTCACGCGGTGGGGGTCGAGAGACAGCGGCCTCGCGCCTGCCTCACCCTGGAGCTCCAGGCGTACACCCCGCGTCTCCGCGAGGGAGCGAACAGCCTCGAAAGCCGCGGCCAGGAGCGCGCCGGGTGAAACCTCCTCTCGATCCAGCGAAATGGGCCGGCTCAGATCCAGGAAGTCATCCACCACCCGGCCGAGCCTGCGGCACTCCTCCGACAGGATGTCGAAGAACGGCCGGTGAGGGTGATCGGATGGGAAATCCTCGGCTAGGATCTCCGCGGCTCCCTGGATGGAACCGAGGGGGGTCCGCACCTCGTGGGCGATGCCCGCCGATGCGCGGCCCAGGGCGGCCATCCGTTCGGCCGACTCCAGTTCGTGCTCCAGCCGCTCCTTCTTCGCCCGCTCTCTGTCCTTCATGTCCACGAGGGTGCCCGCCAGCACGCCGATGGCAAGATAGAAGACGATTTCCACAAAATCCGCGTTGGACAGCAGGGGTCCCTGAAAGCGCAGCGCCAGGGGAAGGACCGCCTCCGAAATCACGGCCGCGGTGAGAACTCCCCCGCGCAAACCGAACCATAGCGCGCCCAGAATGATGGGGATGTAGCAGAGGCGCCGGTGGAGGTCGGCCTGGTGAAGGGCTTGGTGGAGCCATGCTGGCATCGGCAAGATCATATAGTGCAAGGAGAGTGTTATGGCCAGAATTCCCAGAATGATCGCGATTCGGATCACGTTGCGCCGCACGGCTGCCTCCCTTCACCCCGCGAAGCCCGATGGCTCTCGTCCCTCTTCCCTAACACTGCATACTATTCTACATTCCACTTGCATACTATGCTACACTAGGTGCTTTCATCGAGCTTCCCATTCCTAGGAAATCAGGGTATGCTTGACGTATGATCACTTGGCTTCCACCGAGAATCGCCGCCCCGACAGCCTCGGATTTCCGCGCGTTCCCGATCCGAGGGGAGAACGGGTCCTCTCGTCTCCGCTTTGGCGCGATTCCTGCAATTGAGGTGCCTGCATGAAGGCGCCACTCAGCGGGAAGGAAACCATGCACCGAAGGCGTTCGTTCCGATCCTTACTCTTGGTCCACCTGGCGGCCCTGGCCGTCCTGGCGATCCCTGCCCCCAGCCCTCACGCCGCGGACCCGCTCGAATCCCTTGCCCTGCGCGCCCTTAGAGATAATCCCGGCCTTAAGGCTCAGCGAGCCCTGGTCGAAGCATCACGGCAGGGCGTCCCCCAGGCCAGGGCGCTCCCCGACCCGTCCGCGGAGCTTGAGCTCATGAACATCGCGGTGAGACACCCCAACCTCTCTGATGCTCTCACCACGGGAATCTCCTTGGGAGTCACCCAGGCCCTCCCCTTTCCCGGAAAGCGAAAGCTCGCGGCAGACGTGGCCGAGCAGGACGTGGACGCCGCGCTGGCCCGCCTGCGTGCCAGTGAAGCTACCGTTGCAGCGGATGTGCGCGAGGCGGCGTACCAGTACGTGCTACAAGAACGGCTCCTGGACGTCAACACCGCCACCCAGGACGCCCTGAAGGCCGCCGCGGCGGCGGCTCTCGCAGCTTACGGCGCGGGGCGGGGCAACCAGGCCGACGTCCTCCTGGCCCAGAGCATGGAGACCAAGACGCTGGCCGACCGCGACCTGCTGCTGCGCCTCCTTGCCGAGGCAAAAGCCCGTATGGAGGACCTCCTGGCGGGTCCCGTGGAGCCGTCCGATCTGGCCGGCATCGAACTCCCGCAGCCCCCGGGCCTTCCCCCTTTGGAGGATCTTCTTAGGGCCGGAGACGTGAGCTCGCCCCAGGTCATCCTCTCCAGGACCCAGGTCGGCGTGGCGACCGCAAAGGCGGCGCAGGTCAGGGCCGAAGGGAGGCCCGACTTTATGGTGGGCGCCAAGTACAGGCACAAGGACATGACCATGGGCGGCGGCGACTTCGTCACCGCATCCGTGGGCATCACCTTGCCTTTTTTTCATCGGAAGGATCGGTACGGGCCGGCGTTTCAGGAGACTCTCCTCCGCCAGCAGAGCTCCCAGTCTGAAGCCGAGGCGGTGCGAAACGACGTCCGCTACCGCATCACGCAGGCCTACCAGGAGGCGGTTCACGACGAGCGCCTTGCGGCCCTCTACCGTGACGGGCTCCTGCCGCAGGCGAGGCAGGCGTATGCCTCCATGCTGGCTTCTTACACGGCGGGGAGCGCTGACTTCACCTCCCTGCTGACGGCCTTGACCTCGCTTTACAACTACCAGGCCGACGACCTGACGGCGAGGGGCACGTTTCACGCCATGGTGGCCCAGATGGAAGGCCTTCTCGGCCAGCCCATCTCGCAGGCTGCAACTCCTCACCTACATCCGGCGGTTCTGCCGCCTCACCCAGATTCAACCGATTCGAACGGAGGTACCCCATGAAGAGAGCATCCCTCGCCGCGGCCCTGATGGTCATCTGCCTGATTGTCCTCGCCGCCTGTTCCAAGGCCGCCAAAGAGGAAGCCCCGTCCCCCACGCCTGCCCCCACCGCAACAGCCGCGGAACCGTCACCCGGGCCGGCGCCGGCTGCCCCCGCCTCCGATAAGGTCTACGTGTGCCCCATGGGCTGCGAGGTGTCGGACCACCCTGGCAAGTGCTCCAAGTGCGGCATGGACCTGAAAGAGGAGAACCGCGCCGATGTCGCCTTTGTCTGTCCCGTCTGCGGGTTCAAGGCCGCCCAGCCCGGCGCCTGCCCCAAGGACCATACCATGCTCACCCTTGAGATCGCGGGGAAACCCCTCTGAGGTTTTCATGAGACGCTCAGCCTTGCCGGCCCTCCTTCTGATCCTCCTGGCAACCCTTGCGCTGAGCTTGGGTTGCGCGCGCTCCGAGGGCGTGGCGGCAAAGTACCACTGCCCCATGCATCCTCAGGTCACCTCGGACAAACCCGGCGACTGCCCCATCTGCGGCATGAAGCTCGTGCCCATAGGGAAACCCGGCCGCAAAGAGAAGGCGCCTGACCCGCCTGCGGAAAAGGCCGCGCCCCCCGCGGCGCCGGCACTTCCGCCGCCAGGCACCAAGAAGATCATGTACCGCTCCACCATGAATCCGGGCGAGATCAGCGATCATCCCGGAAAGGACTCCATGGGAATGGAGATGGTGCCCTTCGTGGTAGAGTCGCCCGCGGCGGGCTCACCTCCAGGACTTGCGGCCGTCACCATCACCCCGCGGTCCCAGCAGCAGATGGGCGTCACCTACGGAACGGTCCAGATGCGGCGCCTGGCCAAGGTCGTGCGAACGGCGGCCCTCATCGTCCCCGATGAGAAGCACCTCTACCGAGTAACCACCAAGGTGGGCGGATGGGTGGACAAGCTCTTCGTGGACGTGACGGGGCAACAGGTTCGCAGGGGGCAGCCGCTGCTGAGCCTTTACAGTCCCGAACTCCTGGCCACCCAGCAGGAATACCTCGCGGCCATGGCCGCATCCAAGAGCCTCCAATCGAGCACCGTTCCCGGGGTCGCGGGCGGCGGCGCGGATCTCCTCTCGGCGGCCCGCCGGAGGCTCGAGCTGTGGGACATCTCGGCGGCCCAGGTCCGCCGCCTGGAGGAAACGGGCCAAGCTACGCGCGATATGACCCTCTTCTCGCCAGCGGCCGGCTACGTAGCCGAGAAGTCCGTGCTCGCGGGCCAGCAGATTATGCCCGGCCAGCCCCTCATGACCATCGCCGACCTCTCGACCGTATGGGCGGAGGCGGATCTCTATGAATCGGACTTGCCGTACGTCAAGGTGGGTATGCCCGTCACCTTGACCCTCTCCTACTTGCCCGGCGAGGTGCTCCACGGAACCATCTCCTTTCTGGATCCCTTCCTGGACCCCATGAGCCGCACCCTCAAGGCCCGCCTGGACATTCCCAACCCCAAACTCATGCTCAAGCCTCAAATGTACGGGGTGGCGAGGCTCTCCTTTGATCTGGGCGAGCGTCTCGCGGTGCCCGATTCCGCCGTCATGCGCACCGGCGAAGCCACCTACGCCTTCATCCAGGGATCCGACGGGGGCCTCCTGCCCCGGGAGGTCAAGCTGGGCGTCCGCGCGGACGGATACTACGAAGTGCTCTCGGGGCTCAGGGCGGGCGAAACGGTCGTCACCTCCGCGAACTTCCTGGTGGA
>JAKBES010000134.1 GCA_021833665.1 Acidobacteriota bacterium | reverse complement strand
TGAGGGCCAGAAGGTGCTGGTCGAAGGTCTGCATGCCGTACAACTCGGCGCCCTTCAGCATGTAGGCGGGGATGTCGCTCGTCTTGGCGGGGTCGCGAATGCACTCCTGGATGGTGCGGGTGACCCTCAGCAGCTCCACCGCGGGAATGCGCCCCAGCTGTCCCTTGTGGGGCAGGAGCCGGAGGGAGAGGACGGCCATGAGGCTGTCCGCTAGGCGGCTGCGCACCGAGGCCTCCTGGTCCGGCGGGTAGAAACCGATGAGGCGCGCGATGGTCTTCACGGCATCGGTGGTGTGGAGGGAGGAGAGGACCAGGTGGCCCGTCTCGGCGGACTTGAGGGCGATCTCCACCGTCTCCGCGTCGCGGATCTCGCCGATCATGATCACGTCCGGGTCCTGCCGGAGGCATGCGTGGAGGGCCTTGCCGAAGGAGGCCGTGTCGCTCCCCAGTTCCCGCTGGCTGATGATGGACATCTTGTGCCTGAAGAGGAACTCGATGGGGTCCTCGATGGTGAGGATGTGCGCCCGGCGGGTTTCGTTGATGTGCTCGATCATGGCCGCGAGGGTCGTGGATTTGCCGTTTCCCGTGGCGCCCGCCACCAGGATGAGGCCCCGCCGGAGATTGCCGATCTGGTCCATGGCCGGCGGCAGGTTCAGCTCCTTGAAGGTCTTGATGGAGATGGGGATGACCCGGAGCACGATGCTGATGGAGCCCCGCTGGCGGAAAAGATTCACCCGGAACCGGCCCTGGCCCTCCAGGCCGTAGGAGACGTCCATCTCGGAGAGGCCGTCGACCTTCTCGCGCCGGTACGTATTGGCGAGGATCTCCTCGGCGACGGCTGAGGTTTCTTCGGGCGTGAGGGGGTGATATTTCACTTCGAGCAGTTCACCGTTGACGCGCATGAGAGGCGGGTACCCCGCCTGGAGATGGATGTCCGACGCTCCCTTCTGGATCGCGCTCGTGAGGAGCTTATGAAAGATGCCCACGTCCATGAGATCCTCCGTCTCGTTACCATAACACCGACCCCGTCTGCGGGCCACTTCGGCCCGAAAACTCCGGGACGCGAAGGGAGCCGTTCGCCTTTACTCCCCAAGGGTAGCGTGCTATAAATGCGACCTTAAAAAGGAGCGTTCATGGGCGTCCCCGTCCTTGATTTGACACGGCAGTACGCGAGCATCCGCCCCGAGGTGGAGAAGGCCCTCAAGGAGGTCTTCGACACCCAGCACTTCATCCTCGGCGCGCAAGGCCAGTCCCTTGAACAGGAGGTGGCCCGTCATCTGGGTGTGGCCCACGCCGCGGGGTGCGCCTCGGGCACCGACGCTCTCCTCCTGGGTCTTCGGGCCCTGGGGCTGCGCCGGGGTGAGGGCGTCCTCACCACGTCCTTCACCTTCTTCGCCACGGCGGGAGCCATTCACAACGCCGGCGGGAGGCCCTTTTTCGCCGACATCGACCCGGCCACCTTCAACCTCGACGCCGCCCACGTGCGCCGCTTTCTGGAGCACGAGTGCGTCCGGGGGGAGGGCGGCCTGCCCGTCCACAAGGCCACCGGCTGCATCATCCGCGTCCTTCTCCCCGTGCACCTCTACGGCCTGTGCGCCGACATGGACGGCCTAAACGGCGTGGCCAAGGAGTACGGGCTCGCGGTCCTTGAAGACGCCTGCCAGGCCTACGGCTCTACGTACAAGGGCCGGAGGGCCGGCGCTCTGGGCCACTTGGCCGCGTTCTCCTTCTTTCCCACGAAGAATCTGGGCGGGGCGGGGGACGGCGGCATCATGACCACGAACGACGGGGCCCTGGCGGACCACCTTCGCATGCTCCGCGTGCACGGCAGCAAGGAGCGGTACATCCACGAGGAGATCGGCTACAACTCACGGCTGGACGAAGTCCAGGCGGCGGTCCTTCGCGTCAAGCTGCCCCACGTGGACGGCTGGAACCGCCAGCGCGACGTGGTGGCGGGATGGTACCGGCAGGGTCTCGCGGGGATCCCTCAGGTAGAGGCGCCCTCGGCGCCCGAGGGCTACGGCCACATTTACCATCAATACGTCATCCGCGCCGAGCGCCGCGACGAGCTGAAGGGCTTTCTCCAGGAGCGGGGCACGGGGTCCATGATCTACTACCCCATCCCCCTTCACCTCCAGACCTGCTTCCGCTTTCTCGGCTACCGCGAGGGGGACCTCCCCCACACCGAAAGGGCCGCGCGCGAGGTGCTCGCACTCCCCGTCTTCGCGGAGCTGAAGGAGGCCGAGGTGGCCGAAGTCTGCGAGGGAATTCGGGCCTTCTATTCGGGCTCCCGATAGATGTTTGCCGCCCTGTCCAGTGCGAAACGCGTCTGGGCGGTGCTCGCCACCAAGCCGCGCAAGGAAGCGCCGGCCCTCGCCTTCCTCGCCAAGGAGGGGATCGAGGCGTACGGACCCCTTTGTCTCAACAGGCGCCGCAGCCAGAAGATACAGCCCCTGTTTCCGGGCTATATTTTTGTGTGGCTCTCCCCCAAGGTGGAGCTGCCAAAGGTGCGCTTCTACCCGTGCGTCACGCGGCCCCTCATTTTCGGGGACCAGGTGGCCTGCGTGGAGGCCGAGCTCGTGGACCTTTGGAAGTCGAGGGAGGGGGGGCGCGGGTACGTGACGCCCGAGCCCGCCGAGCCCTTCCGCGTAGGGCAGCGTGTGCGTTTTAAGGAGGGGGTCTTTTCCGGCCTGGAAGGCACCGTCATCGCCAGTCTTCCCGCCCGAGAGCGGGTGAAGGTCCTTCTGGATCACCTCGGGATGCAGATGCCCGTGGAGGCAGACCGGTCTCTTCTGGGGTAGGCGCCGCGCGGGTCCTCCCCAATAGGGCGGAGTTATGCACCCAGAAAAGAGAAAATACATTGAATAACGGTAATTCAGAGAATTTATATATCGCCCTTCTCGCCGGGGGGTCGGGGACGCGGCTGTGGCCCCTCTCCACCCCCGCGTGTCCCAAGCCCTTCGTGCCGCTGGGAGCCATGGGTTCGCTGTACGCCCAGACCGTGACCAGGGCCAAGGCGATGGGATCGGTCAAGATATTCGCGGTCGGCGCCGCCGCCTTGCGAGGCCTCTGCGAGGCCCCCGGCGTGGAGTTTCTCGAAGAGCCTGCGGCGCGCAACACGGCCGCGGCCATCGCCTTGGCGGGCGCGCGCGTCTGGCGCGAGGCGGGCGGAGAGGGGACACTCCTGATTCTGCCCGCAGACCATCACATCCCCGATGAAACATCCTTTGAACAGACCGTGGCGTGCTTGGCGCGGGCCGCCTGGTCGGTCCGCGCTCTGGGCGTCATGGGTATCACCCCCACGGGTCCCGAGGTCTCTTACGGCTATCTTGAACAGGGGGAGCGGGAAGGCGAGGGCTATCGCATCGCTCGCTTCATCGAAAAGCCGGACCGAACCAGGGCCGAGGCCCTCCTCGCCCAAGGGAACGTGGCTTGGAATTCGGGCATGTTTCTCTACCCACTCTCGGTCCTTCGGGAGGAGATGGCCGTCTACACCCCCGGCCTGTGGGAGGCCGCCGCGGCCTGGCTGGAGGGGGCCGGGCCGGGCCCGTACCTCGCCTTGCCCAACATCTCCGTGGATTACGCGCTCATGGAGCGCTCCTCCCGGGTGGTTATGGTTCCCGCGAGGTTTCGCTGGAGCGACGTAGGCACCTTCTCGGCCCTCTTCGACTTTCTGCCGAAGGACGCCCAAGGTAACGCCGGCTGGGGCCCCGGCTACGTGGAAGGGTGCCAGGGGTGCCTGGTGGTGACGCGGACGCCCAGGACCCTCGTGCGCGGGCTCTCGGGCATGGCCGTGGTGGAAACCGAAGGGGGCCTCCTGGTGACACCTCTTAAGGGCTCGGAAGGTATCAGATCGGGCGTCGAAGCAATCTTGAAGGGGGACCCATCGAGATGAGGAGATGCCGGGATGCCGGGATGCCGGGATGCCGGGATGCCGGGATGCCGGGATGCCGGGATGCCGAAACGGCGCCCCTTCCAACGTGCGCCTTGAGTGTTCCGCTATCTCCTCATCTCCAGACTCCCCTAATCCCCTAATCACGTCCATGGGAGGTATTCATTCATGAAAGGCGTCATCCTCGCGGGCGGCTCCGGGACGCGCCTCTATCCCCTGACGGCGGCCGTGAGCAAGCAGCTCATGCCCGTCTACAACAAGCCCATGATCTTCTATCCCCTGTCCACCCTCATGCTCGCGGGGCTCAGGGACATCCTGGTCATTTCCACGCCTCACGATCTTCCCCTTTTCCGCCGCCAACTGGGCGACGGCAGCCAGTGGGGCATCAACCTCCAGTACGCGCAGCAGCCCACGCCCGGGGGCCTGGCCCAGGCCTTCATCATCGGCGCCGACTTCGTGGCGGGCCGTCAGGCGTGCCTCATCCTGGGCGACAACATCTTCTACGGGCAGGGCCTCACCAAGACCATGGAGCGGGCCGCGTCCAACAAGACAGGCGCCACCATTTTCGCCTACTACGTGCGCGACCCCGAGCGATACGGCGTCGTGGAGTTCGATGCAGGCGGGCACGCCGTGTCCATCGAAGAGAAGCCCCTCAAGCCCAAGTCCAACTATGCCGTCCCCGGCCTCTACTTCTACGACGACCAGGTCGCGGATTTGGCCGCGAACCTCAAACCCTCGCCCCGGGGCGAACTGGAGATCACCGATCTGAACCGGTGCTATCTGGAGCGCGGCACCCTGCGGGTGGAGACCCTCGGCCGGGGCACGGCCTGGCTCGATACGGGCACTCACGAGGCGCTCCACCAGGCTGCCAACTACGTCCAGGCCGTGGAAGAGCGCCAGGGGCTCATGATCGGCTGTCTGGAAGAGGTGGCCCTGAACAAGGGATGGATCGACGCCCAGCAGGTGCGCCGCATCGCCGAACCCATGGCCAAGAACAGTTACGGGCGCTATCTGCTCGGTTTGCTGGAGCACCCGACACCCACCGCGTGAGGGGGACGCCATGATCCACGACGTGAAGACGAAACAGCTCAGGGTCATTCCCGATGACCGAGGCCGCCTCATGGAGATGATGCGGGCCGACGACGGCCTTTTCGAAGCGTTCGGCCAAGTCTACCTTTCCACCACCTACCCGGGGGTCGTGAAGGCCTGGCACTATCACAAGCTCCAGAAGGACAACTTCGTCTGCGTGAAGGGCATGGTCAAGCTCGTCCTGGCCGACACGCGGGAGGGTTCGCCCACGAAGGGCCACATCGACGAGTTCGTTTTAGGGGAGCACAACCCCACCCTGGTGCAGGTGCCCATCGGCGTCTACCACGGCTGGAAATGCATCGGCACCGAGGAGGCGTACGTCATCAACGTCCCCACCAAAACGTACGACTACAAGGAGCCGGACGAGTACCGCCTGGACCCTCATCAGAACGGCATCATCGCCTACGATTGGGCCACGAAGGACAGGTAGCAGGGATCAGAGATGCCGAGATGCCGAAATGAGGAGATGATGAACGAGCCCACGGGCATGACGTGTGCAGCCGTGGTCCGCGCTTTCCTCATCTTCGCGTGCTCTCACCCCCTCATACCATCCTCATGGCGGGCCTCTTCGTGAGGCTGCTCCTGCTCGGCGCCAACGGCATGTTCGGCCGCGACGCGGCGGCCGTGTTCGCCCAGGCGGGCTTCGGGGTTGCGGGGGCCGATTTGCCCGAGGTGGACATCACCTCGGCCTCCGGCGTGGCGGGGTTTCTGGATGCAAACCCCGCTCAGATCGTGGTGAACGCCGCCGCCTACACCAACGTGGACGGAGCGGAGGATCACCGTGAGGAGGCCTTTCGCATCAACGCGTTCGGCGCGGAGGTCGTGGCCCATGCCTGCCGGGACCGGCATCTGACCCTCGTCCACATCAGCACGGACTACGTTTTCCCCGGCGAGCGCGAGGCCGGATACGTGCCCTTGGACCCGCCCGGTCCGCCGGTGAACGCCTACGGCGCCAGCAAGCTCGCCGGCGAAGAGGCGATCAGGGCGGCCCTGCCCGGGGACCGGCTGCTCATCTGCCGGACCCAGTGGCTCTACGGAAGGCACGGGAAAAATTTCGTCGATACGATCCGGGGCCTGGCCGCGAGCCGAGCCTCTCTCCATGTCGTGGACGACCAGTGGGGGGTTCCCACGCACACCGCCGAGCTGGCCCGCCAGATCGCCCGTCTCCTGGCCCTCGGCGCACGCGGCGTGGCCCATACCGTGGGCGGCGGCGGACCCGTCACGTGGTGCACGTTCGCCCGTGAGATCGTGGCCCTTGCGGGCCTTCCCTGCGAGGTCCTTCCGTGCAGCAGTGAGGCTTTTCCCAGGCCCGCCAAGCGGCCCAGGCACGCTTGGCTCAGAAGCGACGTTCCCGCCGATGCCCGGCCATGGAGGGAGTCGCTCCTTGCCTACCTGAAGGAACCGGGATCATGAATCCCGGCGCGGCGTTCGTGCTGGCCCTCCTTGCCTTGGCCTTCTTCGCTCTGCCCGTGGCGGCCGTCGTGGTCGCTCTGGTGGCCATGGGAAAGGCGGGGCGGGCCGAGCGGGCCCTCAAGGAACGGGAGAAGGAATCGGAAGCCCTTCGCACGCGGCTGCTCAAAATGGAGCAGCGGCTGGGCCGAATGGAGTCGGGTGGCGGCCCGGTGGTGGAAGCCTCCTCCCAAGTTCCCCGCGCCGCCGAACCGCCTGTTCCTCCCCCCGCCGCCGTGCCCGCCGGGCCGCCCCCGGCGCCCGCGGTCCTCACGGCGGCCGCCGCGGCACCGGCCGTTTCGGTGAAGCTCCCCCGGGCCCCCTCTTCCCCATCCGTGGTTCGTCCCCAGGAGGGGACAGAAGCGGCGTTCTCTCCCGCTCCTCCCACGCCAAGGCCGCGGCCCTCCCTCCCCGAGAAGGGCCCGGGCTTGGAAGAGCGCCTCGGCGCGCGGTTGCCCGTGTGGATCGGTTCCGTCGCCCTCACTCTGGCCGGCGCCTATCTCGTGAAGTACTCCTTCGACCGGGGCCTGCTCAGCCCCGGGATGCGCGTCCTGCTGGGGGTTCTCTTCGGGGCCCTGCTGCTTGGGGCAGGGGAGGGGCTTCGGAAGCGGTCCGCCTACGTGGCGGCGGGGCTTTCCGCTTCAGGCATCGCGGACCTCTACGCCTGCTTCCTGGCGGCGTCCAACCTGTACCACCTCATCCCCCCCGCGGCGGGATTCGTCCTCATGGCCGGGGCCACGGCCCTCGCCGTTCTCCTGTCCCTCCGCCAGGGAGCCCTCATTGCCGTGCTGGGCTTGGTGGGCGGATTCTTCACGCCCGTCCTCATCCAGACCGGCGAGGCGCGGCCAGGGCCCCTCTTCGCCTACCTGTTCCTTTTGGAAGTGGGCCTGCTCGCCGTCACCCGGCAACGGCGCTGGTGGCCCCTGGCGGGTCTGACCCTGCTCTCCGCCTGGGCCTGGGCCGCGGCTTGGCTTGGCTTGGCCTTCAAGCCGTGGCAGGCTCCGCACGTGGGCGGCTTCATCCTCGCCTCCACCCTCGCCTTCGCCGTGGCCGGCCTGTGGGGGCGCAGCGAGGAGGGGCCGTCGCGGGGGGCGCCGGCGTGGCTGACCTGGGCTTCGGCCGGCTCGGGCCTGCTCATGATGGCGGCCCTGGCGGGGGCGGACCACTACTCCGCCCTGGAATGGCTCCTCCTGGCGCTCCTGGGCGCCGGATGCCTGGTGCTCGGGCGCCTGGAAAGCGAATTCGAAGGACTGGCTTGGCTCGCGGCCCTGGTGTGCGCCGGGCTGATGGTGGTGTGGGGGGCCGGGTTGCCCACGGGGGACCTCCCCCGATTCCTTTGGACCTCCGCCGGCTTCGGCGCCCTCTTCGGAGCGGGTTCCTACGCCTGTTTATGGGGATCCGAGCGGCCCCACCGGTGGGCTTCCCTCAGCGCCGTCTCAGCCCTGGCCTATCTCCTCATCGCCTACCAGGGAGAAGGCCTCACCCGCGGCGAGGCCCACTTTGGCATTCCCGCGCTCCTCCTCGCGGTGATCTTCGCGGCGGCGGCCCTTCCCGTTGCGTCCAGGCGCCGCGCCCTCCCTTCCGGTGACCTGGCCCTGTCGGCCCTCGCCGTGGCGGTGACGGCCTTCGTGGCCCTGGCGGTTCCCTTTGAATTGAAACGGGAGTGGATGTCCGTGGGCTGGAGCGTGGAACTCGTGCTCCTGCTCTGGGTCTCGGGCACCTTGGACCTTCCCCCGCTGCGCACCGTGGCGTGGCCCTTGGGGGCCCTGGCGGCCTTGAGGTTGCTGCTCAACCCCGGCGTGCTGGCCTATCCCACGGGGGATCTGCCGGTCTTCAACTGGATCCTCTACGGCTACGGCGTGCCCGCGCTAGCTTTCGTCCTCGGGGCCTGGCTCGCCGGCCGCCTGGGCGAAGAGATGCTGAGCGGCGCTCTCCAGTGGGGCGCTTTCGCCCTGGGTTTGGGATGGATCGTCCTTCAAGTCCGGCAGGGGTTCCATCCCGGCAGGCTGGACCACGGTTCCCTGGGCCTCTTCGAGGCCGGGACGCTTACGGCGGCGCTCATGGTCTACGGCCTGGCCCTCCTTGCGGCGTGGGGCCGCTGGAGCCTGCCGAGCCTGGAGTGGGGCGGCAAGATCGCGGTGGGGCTCGGCCTGCTCTGGTGCGGGCTCGTCGAGGTGCTCGCCTTCAATCCCCTGTGGAACCGCGTAGACGTGGGGTCCTTCCCCGTCTTCAACCACCTGCTCTGGCTCTACGGTGGACCGGTCCTCCTGGCGTTTCTCGCGGCGTGGTTCTTGGATGCCCGAGGCGAGACCGCGTTGCCGCGCCTGCTGGGTGTGAGCGGCATGGGCCTGGCCCTGGTCCTGCTGACGCTGGAGGTCCGGCATGGGTTCCAGGGAGGGATGCTGAACGGACACACCCTGGCCAGCTCGGAGAAGTACGCCTACTCCATCGCCTGGGTCCTCTTCGGAACCTGCCTGCTCACGCTGGGCATCGTGACCCGGGGCCCCGTGGTGCGGTTCGCCTCCCTGGCCGTCATGCTCCTGGCCGTAGGCAAAGTCTTCCTTTACGACACGGCCCAGCTCCGGGACCTGTACCGCGTGTTCTCGTTTCTGGGCCTGGGGCTCAGCCTCCTGCTCCTGGCTTTCCTCTACCAGCGCTTCGTGTTCGGAACCAGCCGCACCCCGACAGGGCCCGCCGAAGGGCTCTGACCGCCTGAACGGCCATTATGAGGAGAGCGCCCGCCCCATCACGTTCAGTACGTGTTCCGCCCCCTGGAAGACCTGGAATCGTCCCTGGTGGCCCTCTATCGGTGTTACGCGGACGTCTTCGCCCTGGATGCCGGGGCTCGCGCCATGTTCACCAAGCTGAGCGGCGCAGCGACGGGCCATGTGGCGCTCGTTCGATATGAAAAGAAGCTCGTGATCAAGAACCTGGCCATGTTCGGC
>JAKBES010000133.1 GCA_021833665.1 Acidobacteriota bacterium | reverse complement strand
ATATGCACCGGTTGGCGGACTTCATCCCCGACCTGGCGGTGCAGAGCAAGGCGGCCACCTTCACCAACACCCGCAACGCCCTCATCGACGGCCTGGTGCAGAGCTTCGGCGAGGAGGGGCTGGAGCTGGTCCTCCGCAACAGCAAGCAGGATGTCCGCGAGATCCTCCGCATGGGCGAGGAGTCCCTGCTCGACGTGCCCCTGGCGGCGAACCTGCGCCTGCGGGCCCCCACGACCGTGGCCTACTTCGGCGAGAACCTCGTGGGCCTGCGGTTCACGAAGCAGGCCGACGGCGCGCTGCTGGAGCGGTACCGGGCCTGGATCCAGGATCAGCAGCGCCTCCAGGCCCAGCAGGACCGCGAGGCCTTCAGCCCCCGGGGCTTCAAGGAGGCCCTGGAGCGATCCGTCCAGGGCGCGGCCCTCCCCTCCGCCCGCCTGCTGGTGGACCGTGATCCGGTGCTGCTGCTGCTCACCGAGCGCGAGGACTTCGCCCGCCGCCTGGGCGAGGCCATGGGCCGGAAGTTCGGCCTCGTGGCCCTCGACTACATCAAGGGGCCCGTGAAGGCCCAGGTGCAGGCGCTGGCGGGCGGCGAAGGCTGGGGGCGCATCCGCATGGTGCTCATCCACAACCAGCTCCGCCTCACCGGCTCCCTGGAGCTGTGCCGCCAGCTGGTGCAGAAGGAGGGCTGCACCCTGCCCATCCTCCTGCTGGGCACCGAGGAGGACGAGGCGAAGAAGCGCCACCATTCCGTGGCCGCCGGCGCCGTGGACTACATCGCCGTGGAGCCCTTCCGCATCCTCGCCACCCTGCGGAAGCTGGACGAGACCCTGAAGCTCTTCGAGGGCGCCTGAGGCTAAAGACCTCCACGAAGGGCACCAAGGCGCCCTTTGGGCGCACGAAGCACACGAATGAACGAGAAGGACCAGGTGCCCATCTTGTTCGTCTTGGTGGCCTTGGCTTCCCTTCGTGTCCTTCGTGGAGGGCCTTGATGCTTCAGGGGCGGAGCCGCACTTCGCGGCCCCGCCAGTGGTTCACGCCGCGCAGGCGGTCCGCGAAGGCCCACAGGGTGCCCCAGCCCAGGGGGAAGGCGTTCAGGGGCCAGAGGGCCCAGAGGAGGTCCATGGGGCGGCCCGTGATCCGCTGCTGCACGTCCCCGGCCAGGGTGGGCACCAGCAGCCAGAGGAGCAGGGCGAGGCCGGGATGCCCGGCGAAGGGCAGCCAGAGCGGGGAAAGCCCAACCGCCATGAGCACCGGCAGGACCAGGGGGATGGTCCACCAGATGGGCAGGGCCGCCGTGTTCTTCCGCATGGCCCGGACCACGTCCCAGAGGCCGTGGTACATGCGGAGGTGCAGGTCCGGGCCGCCCCGGGCCACGCGGTTCACGAAGCCGGCTTGCTTCACCCGCCGGGCCAGCATCATGTCGTCCACGGCCTCCATGGGAGCGCCGGCATGGCCGCCCACGGCGTCGTAGGCCGTGCGGCGCACGAGGGTGAAGCCGCCCACCCCGCAGAAGGCCGGGTGGCGCGGGTCGGGCACGCGGTGGGGCGGTACCAGCACCAGGAAGGCCGAGGCGGCGAGGGGTAGGGCCAGGCGCTCGCCGGGCGACCCCACGTCCACCGCCGGGATGAGGGCAAGGATGTCCGTGGGCTGCCGGAGGGCGAAGGCCATCGCGCGGCGGAGCAGGGAGGGCGAGGCCTGCACGTCGCCATCCGCGAGGAGCAGCCAGTCCGCCGCGCGGGCCTCGGGCTGCTCCGAGGCCAGGTGGAGCGCGTGGTTCTTCCCCAGCCAGCCGGGGGGCAGGTGGTCGTTGCGGAGCACCCGCAGGCGGTCCGGACGCCCGGCTTCGCGACCCTGCAGGATCTCCGGGCTGCCATCCGTGGATCCGTCATCCACCGCGAGGATCCGCAGCGCCGGGTAGTCCTGGGCCAGCCACGAATCCAGGGCGGCGGGCAGTTCCCGGGCCTCGTTCCGCACGGGGATGCAGAGGCACACCGTGGGTGGTTCCGCGGGCAGCGGGGGATCGTCCTCCAGGGCCGGCAGTCGCGACCAGTGCCGCCGCAGGAGGATCAGCCCCGCCAGCAGCAGGGCGGCGGAGGACCAGGCGGCGGCATCGATCCAGGACATGCTCCAGGCTAGCGGGCCGGGGGGAGCGATGCCTGTGGGTTATCCTGGACAGCCATCGGCACCAGGAGCGAGATGCCCGATCATCCTTCCGTGTCCCCCGTCGTGCGCCCCAGGGAGGTCGAGGACATTCCCGCCATCCGGGACCTCATGCGCCGGGTCTATCCTCCGCCCCACGGCCCCGAGGCGGTGTGGGGGGAGGAGAATCTTCGCCGCCACCTTGAGCGATTCCCGGAAGGGCAGATGGTCGTCGAGGCGGGGGATGGCCTCATCGGGACCTCCACGACCCTGAGGATCTCCCGGGAGCGGGCCCTGACCGCCCATACCTGGTCCGGGATCACCGGAGCCGGCTCCCTGGCCACCCACGATCCGGCCGGGGAGGTCCTCTACGGCGTGAACATCGCGGTGGATCCGGCCTGGCAGGGCCGGGGGGTGGGCCGTCTGCTCTATGAGGCCCGGCTGGCCCTCGGCCGGCGGCTCGGCTGCCGGGCCTTCGTGGCCGGGGCGCGGATTCCGGGCTACCACCGGCACGCGGCCACGCTCACGCCCGAGGCCTACCTGGAGGAAGTGGTGGCGGGCCGGGTGTTCGACCCCACCCTCTCCAAGCAGATCAAGGTGGGCTTCCGGGTGCTGGGCCTGCTCCGGGACTACGCGCCCGATCACGAAACCCTGGGGCACGCGGCCCTCATCCTGATGGAGCTCTGAGATGCGGTTCAAGGCGCCGACCCCCTTCATGTCGCGTCCGGTGCGGATCTGCGGCATCCAGTACTGCCTGCGACCCGTGCCGGACTTCGACGCCTTCGCCCAGCAGGTGGAGAACTACGTGGACGTCGGCGACGACTACGACGCGGACGTGATCCTGTTCCCGGAACTCCTGGCCGTCCAGCTGCTGAGCTGCCTCCCCGGGGGCTTCGCTCCGGCCGAGGCCATGCGGGTCCTGGCGGAGCGGTTCACGGAGCCCTTCGAGGCCTTCTTCCTGCACATGTCCCGGAAGTACGACCGGATCATCGTGGCCGGGACGCATCCGGCCTTCGTGGACGGGAAACTCCAGAACGTGGCCTCGATCTTCGTGCCGGGCCACGCGCCGGTCCATCAGCCCAAGCTGCACCTGACGCCCACCGAGCGGAACGTCTGGCATTTCGAGCCCGGCCACGAGATCCACGTCATCGAGACGGACTTCGGGCGGATGGGCGTCTCCATCTGCTACGACGTGCAGTTCCCCGAGGTGGCGCGGGTGCAGGCGGAGCAGGGCGTCCAGCTGCTGCTGGTGCCCTACCTCACGGACGACCGCCGGGGCTACACCCGCGTGACCACCTGCGCCCGGGCCCGGGCCGTGGAGAACCAGATCTACGTGGCCACCGCCGGCACCGTGGGTAGCCTGCCGCTCATCACCGACCTCACCGCCCAGTACGCCCAGAGCGGCATCTACACCCCCTCGGACTTCCCCTTCCCCATGGACGGCATCACCACGGAGGCCGCGGCGAATTCGGAGATGGTGCTGGTGGGCGACATCGACCTCGCCCTCCTGGACCAGGCCCGGGCCCGGGGCTCCGTGCTGAACCACCAGGACGCCGCCCGCGATGGCCTTCACGTCACCTTCGACGGACGCATCCTCATCCATCACCTTCCCTGGTCCGACCCGGGGCCGGCCACCCCGGAGCGGGCATGATGGCCCTTGCCTTCCTCGTCGCCGATCCCTTCGCAGGCACGCTGCTGTTCCTGGCCCTGCTCTGGCTGGCCGCCAAGGTGGGCGGCGAGGTGGCGCTGCGCCTCAAGTTGCCCACGGTGGCGGGCGAACTCTGCGCCGGCCTCGCCCTGGCGGGGCTGCACCAGGCCTTCCCGCGCTTCCCCGATGTGGGCGCTTCGGAATCCGTGGGGGTGCTCGCGAACCTGGGCGTCATTGTCCTCATGTTCGCCGTGGGCCTGGAGTCCACCGTCCCCCAGATGATGCGGGTGGGCCTGCCCTCCCTGCGCGTGGCCACGGTGGGGGTGCTCGTGCCCATGCTCGCGGGGCTGCTGGGGGCCCACTGGCTCCTACCCGCCGACGTGCCCTGGGTGGTGGACCTCTTCATCGGGGCCTGCCTCTGCGCCACCTCCATCGGGATCAGCGCCCAGGTGCTGCGCGAGAAGCACGCGGCGGCCTCGCCCGAAGGCCGCGTGATCGTGGGCGCGGCGGTCATCGATGATGTGCTGGGCCTCCTGGTGCTGGTGGCGGTGAGTGGCCTGGCCGCCGCATCCGCCACCGGTGGGGGGATGCCCTGGTCGAACCTGGCGCAGACCCTCGGCCTGGCCCTGGCCTTCCTGGCCGTGGCCCTCACCCTGGGCCGGCGCACGACACCCTACCTCTTCCACCTCGCCAGCCGCTTCCGCAGCGAGCAGCTCCTCCTGCCCCTGGGACTCGCCTTCGCCTTCCTCCTGGCCTGGCTGGGGAACCTGGCCGGCCTCGCGCCCATCGTCGGCGCCTACGCCGCCGGCCTCATCCTCGAGCCCACCCACGTCCAGGTGCTGGAGGCCCGGGAATCCCACACGCTCGAGGCCCTGGTCCATCCCCTGGTGACGACCCTGGCCCCGGTCTTCTTCGTGGTCATGGGCGCCCGGGTGGATCCCGCGGCCCTGGTCGCGCCGCGGACCCTGCTCTTCGCAGCCGTGCTGGCGGCCCTGGGCGTGCTGGGCAAGTGGGTGGCCGGCTACGGGGCGGGACCCGGCTTCCGTGCGGCCGTGGTGGGCTGGGGCATGGTGCCCCGGGGCGAGGTGGGCTTCGTCTTCGTGGCCGCCGGCGCCCAGCTCAGCCTCGGTGGCCAGCCTCTGCTCGGTCCCGAGCTGCAGGCCGGCATCATCGGCGCCCTCCTCCTCACCACCCTGGCCGGGCCCATGGGGCTCAGCTGGGTGCTCGCCCGGAAGGCGCGGGAGAAATAGTAAAGACAATTTTCTCAGTACTCGCCCACAGATGTTTCTTCGCCACCCACACTTTCCAGTCATAGATGACTGTCAATTCTTTGCATCCGATAATATCTGGATGGGTCGAGGAGCTACGCAGTTATTTTTGCTTTAAAACTAAAAACGATTTATTTATTATTGTAAATCAGTCAATTTTTTGTTTGGAATCTAGATGCCGATTCCATGGCTTCAGCCCATGATTTTAATTCCTTGTGATTTGGATTCTTCCTGAGTCCAAATTCAATCCATCTTGACATCATCGCTTGATTCCCGCAATAGAATGCACCTTCAACAATTTCATTCGTTACGTAGGTTGTGAATCCAACATTCGCATTTTCGAGCAATTCCATGGTATTTGCCTCAAAACCTGGTGAAGCAAAGATTCTAGACAACTCATTAACATTAGAGAGTTCTGTATAGGTAACTACACGAAGTATATTCATCATTGTTGTCGATGGGATTTCTCTAAATAGCTCAACTCGATCTATCGGCTTCAGCATAAGAGCATAATTGTAAAATGCTTTTTCGTATGCATCGGTCCCAATCAATTTATCTAGAAAAATTTTGGCTACGCCAGGGTTATCTGTAATTCTAATTGCTGCAAAAAGGCCGAGTGTATCGTCCGGATTGATCGACATGATCGTCTGAAGAATAGCTTCATCTGAGAATTTGGTTCCAACATCAGCCATTCGAATCTTTGAATCAATGTTAGCGAGTTCTTTATATGCAGCAATAGAAAATGGATCTATTTTAATATAATCTATTATCATGTGAATGGTTGTCGATGGGTCCTCATTTCTGGAACTTGCTGAAATTTCATCCAATGTTTTAGGGAGAAGCAATAATTTCCACGAAGAGCCTTCAAGAATCCATGTATTAGTTGAGATATGAGATCCATTGATCCCATAGGTATGAATACTCACTATGGCGTAAGTCTTACCATTACGACGCTCTTGGCGAAGAACCCTTGGCGAATCATAATTATGAATTTCAATATTTTTCCACTCATTTTTAGATATTTCTAATTTGCTGCGAGTAGAAAGAAAATTATAGTTGTTTCGGTGGCCCCAGAGGTTTCTTGTTATGAAGTTTTCTTGTTTTTTATTGCTATAAAAATATAAAATAGTCTTTTTGAGATCTGCCGAGTCTCGATGGCACCCGAACGCTGCCAGAGCGAAAATCATGACAAATGTAATTCGGAGTGTGATCTTCATCCTTTCTCCACTTGTAGTCGTCAAATATAGATTCATTTATTTGATTAAGCTGATGATTAAATTTTATTTATGGCTTATTTGGTTCGCTTCGAAGCAACTTTGCGACCAGGGTGGCCTGATCCAGGCTTGCTTGAAATTTTGCGCCGTAGTCTTGTAGGGTTACATAGTTAACTACCCAGTACCCATTGGCTCCCTGTTGATAGGCCATACTCAGAATCTTCGCCGTGTTCCCATTGTGCCCCTGATAGGTCATTTCTAGGCCGATTGCCAGGCTGAAGATGTAACCATCCTTCCAGTTTCGAAGGACTCCGAGGGGAACCATGCTGCCTGCGGGAAAGTGGTCTCTGAAAAATTGACCAGCATCCTTGTCATTCTTTAGTGCCTGAAGCAAACTGCCGGCATTGCTCACAGCACCATTGAATTGATTCATCAGTTCCTTGTTTGACGGCATTTTTTGTGCAGGGAACCAGCTAATATAAATATAGTGCCCCTTCATCGGACTGTTCCCGCCCTTCTCGTAGTTATCGAGGTCTTTGGTTTTAACGAGTACAGCCATGAATTTACTTGTGGGCATCCTCATTGCCGCAAAAATCGCCTTGCTTTCTTGCCGGAGTTTGGCACCTCTTGATTCGGGCCACCACACTTCCTGATACCCCGCCGGAACCCACACGGAGTGGCGGTAGCCGTTGCTGGTGTGCTCACGGAACATCGCGGGCTGCCCAAAGGACACCACTTGAGCAAGGAGCATTAACACCGTTTTAAGGAAGCGGAACTTCATGGGGTCTCCGATGAAAAGTCCTCAGGCTAAGACTTCATTTCCCACAGTGACCAAAGCAATAAACCACCATAAAAGGCCCCATAGCAGACATACAACTTGGCCGATAGACCACTTGTGGGGATGAATCTGCGGATGTCGCTTCTGATTTACCCGATTGAGGTAACTTTGAACGGGGATTATTGGGGCCCAAGTGGGGATCAGGCCGCAGATCAGCAGAGGCAGAAGGGACTCTCCTGGTATCTTGCTTACTCCAATAACGACAATAAAGATTATTATAAAGGTGGTTGCCAACCTGCTGGCATTGAAGGTGGCTTGCTCCACAGAATTCGCCTCCTTGTCGTCGTGTATCGTTGCAAGGAGCTTATGTATATAGAAAATCATGAACCACCCGCGCCAGAAGGGGCTAATATCAAGACCATCTCGTTTTTTCAGGTATTGCCAGTTCTTATAGGACCACCATGCTTCGTAGGTTCCAAAGGATAGGACCGAGAGCAGCACGAACCGCTGGATTGACACATAGGTGAGAACCGCATCAGGTGGGGAGCGCGAAAGAATTGGAGCTGCCATGGGAGCCGTGACTGATGGCACCTGGACTTGGAGAATAGGTAAAGATAGGGGAGCTGTTGGTATAGGTGGTGGGGCTTTCTCTGCTAAAGCTAATCCCAATTCCTGAATTGCCGAGATGGGCTGCCACTCGGTCATACCTTCCTTCCAACAGAGATCTGTTATCGCCAAATCTCCGGATTGAATGCGATGCTGAATTTCCGAAACCAAGTACGGCCCGGTTGGCTTACCGTTTCTCGCAATAAAATAACCACTCATTGGGCAATCCTTGGCTAGTGGGTTTGGACCATGTGACAACTTTCTCATAATTATCCTGGGATTAATGTCACATCTTGAATGCCTTCATTCTCTCATTTTTAAGGTACAGGATGCCCTTCACGGCTGACCCTTGGTTGAGGTTCTCCGTCGCGTTCTCTGCGATAAATCAACCGTGTGAGTGGGTCGTATCCTCTGGCAGCTCGGGCACGAGGGAGGTCACGAAGGTGGCCTCGACGCGGAAGACGGTGCGGATGAGGCTGGCGGTGAGGACCTGGTGGGGGAGGCCGTTCCCCACCAGGCGCCCCCGGTCGAGCACGAGCACCCGATCGAAGCGGTAGGCGGCGCGGATGTCGTGGAGGCTCACCAGCACGGTGCCACCGGCGTCGGCCAACTGCCGGGCCAGGCGGTAGACCTCCAGGGCGTGGCGCACGTCGAGCTGGGCCACGGGTTCGTCCCAGAGCTGGAGGGGGGCCGCGGTGGCCAGGGCCCGGGCCAGGATGACGCGGTGCCGCTCGCCGCCCGACAGCCGGGTCACGGGGCGGTCCGCCAGGGCCTCGAGGTCCATGGCGGCCAGGGCCTCCGCCACGCCCGCCGGATCGTCGTCCCAGGCGAAGCGGCCCTGGGCCACCACGTCCCGCACGGAAAAGGCGAAGTCGAAGAGGGCCTCCTGCCCCACCCAGGCGAGCCGGCGGCCCCGTTCCTGGAAGGGGATCTCCGACAGGAGCTGTCCATTCCACCGGATCTCACCTTCGGCGGGCAGGAGCCCGACCAGGGCCTGGATCAACGTGGACTTGCCGGCGCCGTTGGGGCCCACCACCGCCACCAGCTCCCGGGGGCCCAGGTCCAGCGACACGCCCTCCAGGCGACCGGGGACGGAGATCGCGGCGGCCTGGAGGGCGGCGATCACCGCGGCCTCCGCAGCAGCCAGAGGAAGAAGGGGCCGCCCACCACGGCAGTGACGACGCCCAGGCGCAGGCCGATGGGGAAGAGGCGGGTCACCAGATCGCAGGCCAGGAGGAAGGTCCCGCCCCCGAGCATGGCCGCGGGCAGCAGCCGGCGGTGGTCGGGGCCCCAGGCCAGGCGCAGGACGTGGGGCACCACCAGGCCCACGAAGCCGATGATGCCGCCGGTGGCCGTGGCCAGGGCCGTGAGCACCGTGGCCAGCACGATGAGCTTCCGGCGCAGGCGATGCACGTCCACGCCCAGGCTCTGGGCGCTCTGCTCGCCCAGGCTCAGGAGGTTCAGGCCCCGGCCCAGGGGCAGCAGGAGGGCGCAGCCCAGGGCGATGATGGGTACGCCCATCCAGACGTGCTCCCAGCTGCGGTTCTCCAGGCCGCCCATGAGCCAGAAGAGGATCTGCGCATTCACCTCGAAGTGGCCCGCGGTGATCGTGAGGAGGAAGCTGGTGCCCGCCCCCAGGAGGGCATTGAGGGCCACGCCGGAGAGCAGCAGGCGCTCGGTGCTGGCGCCCCGCTCCGCGAGCATCATCACGGCCCCGGTGGCGGCGAAGGCACCGACGACGGAGGCCACCGGCAGGGTCCAGA
>JAKBES010000132.1 GCA_021833665.1 Acidobacteriota bacterium | reverse complement strand
GCCAAGGGCGGCCAGGGATTCGGCCTGTCCGATCAGGACCTGGAGCTGGAGCGCCTCACCAAGGAGCTGAAGGTCCTGCAGGCCCGCACCGCGGTCGTCCAGGCTCAACAGAACCTCGCGGATTTGCGCGTGGCGCCCAAGGCGCAAGAACAGCGGGTCCTTGCCGTGGCGTTCGTGAAGAAGGGCGGCGGGGCGGGGCCGGAGGAGCGGGCGGAGCCCACAGGTCCCGCCGGGAACAATGGCGTAGGGGCAAGCCGGGCGGTGAAGAACCCAGCTTTCTCGGAGGTTACCGAAACCAAACCTGGGGACAGCCCCAAGCCGTTCCTGCTGAAGATGGGCACGCTCCTGGACGCCGTACTGGTCAACAAGCTCGTCTCGGACAACTACACGGCCCCGGTCATGGCCATGGTGGACCGGCCCTACTACGACCCGCTCACGCGGAAGCTCCTCGTGCCCGCGGGCACGCGCATCCTGGGCAAGGCCGAGGCGGTGAAATACCAGACCGCCTCGCGCCTGGCCATCACCTTCGAGACGTTTCAGTTTCCCAACGGTACGACCTTCACCGTAAAGCCCGACGAGCAGGCCCTCGAAGGCCTCGGAATCTTCGGCCTCCAGGACCACGTGAACCGGCATACGGCGAGGATTCTCTTCACCGCGGGGCTCGTGGGCATCTTCACGGGCTGGAACGCTTCTCAGGTTCAGGGCGCCGCCGGCGCCAGCGGCACCTACGACGGGACCGACCTCATGAGGATCCAGGCGAACAACAGCATGAGCAAGACCGGGGAGCAGATGCTCTCCCCCTTTCTCAACGCGGTGCCGACCATCACCGTGGACGAGGGCCACCGCATGAAGATCTGGATCTCCCGCGACATCCCCATGGACGCCTACCTGGAGGCCCCCAATGAATAGCCCCTCCTGGGCCTCCCTCAATCTCCTCCTTCCCGCCACGCGCACCCCCCGGCAGCGCCTCGCCCTTGCCGGGGGGGCGCTCCTCCTTCTGGCCGGCCTCGCGTGGGGCCTATGGGCCTTCCTCGCCACGCCGAAGGTGGATTACAGCAAGACGTGGTTCTCCGTGGAGTTCACTACCGACAACCAGGCGCACCCGGTGCACCTGACCCTGCCCGACGGCAAGGAGGGAATGTTCGACCTCCTCATGATCGAGAACCTCTCCGACAAGCCGCTGTCCCTCCTTGCCTTCTCCTCGCGGCCTCGCATTCAAGGGCTCCCACCAGACCAAACCATGACCGCCTGGGCCCAATGGATCGCCACCAGCCGCCAAGGGATAATCGTCCGGCCACGATCGTCTTGGGTGCTGAATCCAGAGGAACTAGAGCGATTGCCAGCCGTCCACGGGCACACGTGGATCGGCGTCTACTTCGACGACGTGCGGCCGGCGGACTCGGGCCGCCTTCCTGCCACCGTTCTGGGGCCTGCGTTCCGGGGCACCTTCCGCGTGACCTACTGCCTGTCCCAGCTCTCAGACCGGCAGATCTCCCTCCCGCAGGTCAATCGGCAGGATCTGGTACGCCTTCTACGCCAGGAAGTCGATGCCACCGGCAAGGCAAGCATTCGGCTTGCCCCCTCGGACCTCCGCCCGATCACACGACTGGACGCCTACGACCTCCGGTGAAGCGCACTCAGAAACCACAAATGTATGCCGCATGTTGATCTGGGTCTGGCTTTAACAACCCGGCCGGGTTGCACGATCCGCGGGAAGCGCTAACGGACAATGTTTCATTACAAGACATGACCCTTCTCTTCCCCCACAGCATGGCCACCAGTGCGTTGAGATTATCCACGGATCCCTTCCGCTTGTCGCGCAACCGAACGCTTTCGCTCAGCGAGTAGAGCATAATGATTGGAGTGTAACAAATGGTAGTGCGGTATACAGGAGGGAGATGGAGTGCTTCTCTTGAGCCAAGCCACCAACCCGAGCGGAATCGCTTATAATGCTCACGGAATGAGTTGCCTGCAAAAAATCTCGGCCCGATGGGGGGGACCATGAACAAATGCCTAAAACGCGGATTGTTGAGAGTCGTGTTTCTGTCGGGGCTCCTGGCCGCCTCGCTGGGGGCGATGGCGCAGACCAGTGGTGTGCCGTGGGGATGGGGGTGGAATGGCTACGGGCAGCTTGGAAACGGGACGAACAGCGACAGCAACGTTCGGGTGCCAGTATCAGGACTCACAGGAGTGGAGGCGGTAGCCTGCGGCCATTACTACTCTCTCGCTCTCAAAAGCGACGGCACTGCCTGGGCGTGTGGGAGCGGGGCGACTGGTGAGCTTGGCAACGGCACCAATGGAGAAAGTAACATTCCCGTGAGGGTCTCGGGGCTCTCTGGAGTGACGGCTATTGCGGCTGGCGGTGAACACGGCCTCGCTATTGAGGCCGACGGCAAAGTTTGGGCGTGGGGATACAATAGTTATGGTCAACTCGGAAACGGGACTACCATCCTCAGCAATGTACCGGTCAGCGTTTCCAGCCTGACCGGTGTTACTGCCATCGCTGGGGGCAATTTTCATTCCCTCGCTCTTAAGAATGACGACTCCGTCTGGGCATGGGGCCTAAATTCCAGTGGTCAGTTGGGTACCGGCACTTCTATCCGATATAGCAGTGTGCCCGTGCAAGTCACTGCGATAGAGGGTATTGTCGGCATCGATGCAGGCTACGAGCACTCTCTCGCCCATAGGACTGATGGCACCGTCTGGGCATGGGGGAATAACTCCATGGGCCAACTTGGCAACGGGACATTTGCCAGCAGTAATGTTCCAGTGCAGGTCTCAGGTCTTACGGATGTCACCGCCATCGCCAGCAAAGGAGACCATTCGCTTTCCGTCAAAGCAGACGGTACCGTCTGGGCATGGGGAGGTGGTACCTCTGGTCAGCTAGGAAACGGCGCCAATGCCGACAGCAACACTCCAGTGCAGGTCATTGGCCTCACAGACGTCACTGCCATTGCCTGTGGCTACTTGAGCTCCTATGCAATTCAGAATGACGGCACAGCCTGGGCCTGGGGGGACAACTATTACGGTGAACTTGGTAACGGAACCAACAACAGCAGCAACGTGCCCGTGCAGGTCTGCGGTCTCCTAGGTCTGCGGACTATCGCTGGAGGGCAAACCTACGCTCTCGCCGTAGGTGATTCTTGTCTGGACATCACACCACCTCCCGCCTCCCTGCCGGGCGGTACCGTAGCTACCCCCTACGAGCAGATGATGACAGCCAGTGGCGGAACGGCACCATACACATTCACAGCTGGCGGGCTGCCAACCGGCTTGAACCTTGCGTCCGATGGCCTCCTCTCTGGGATACCCACAGCCGCGGGAACGTTCAACTTTTCAGTGGCGGCAAGGGATGTGACGGGGTGCGCAGGGAGCAAAGGATACCAGGTCACGATGACTTGCGCGACTATTAACGTCTCACCGACAATTATTCCAAACGGAACAGTGGGGACGGCATACAGCCAACAATTCACGGCCATTGGTGGAACGGCACCATATACTTTTGAGGCGAGCTCGCTTCCAGCCGGGTTGATTCTCACATCAGAGGGGCTGCTCTCTGGAACGCCGACTGCGGCGTTGACGACTCACTTCAGGATCACAGCCACGGATTCAAACTCCTGTTCGGGATATCAGGACTACCAAGTCAGGATAGATTGCGCGATTACGTTCCTACCAACCAGTCTTCCAAACGGGACGGTAGGAACTGTTTACAGCCAAACGATTACCGCCAGCGGAGGCACGGCACCCTACGCATTTGGGTGGTTCGGCGGAGCTATTCCGACGGGACTGACCTTTCATGACAATGGCCGTATCTCTGGGACGCCATCGGCGGAAGGAGTCTTCCCTTTCTGGGTCACGGTCACTGATGCCAAATCCTGCTCGGTAAGCAAGAGCTACTCCGTTACGATCGTTTCAGGAAGTTGCCCGACCATCGCGATCTCACCTGCGGGTCTTCCCGGTGGCACCGTCGGGACTACCTACAGCCAGGCGATTGCAGTTAGCGGTGGAACGTCACCATACACATATGCCGTGACGAGCGGTTCTCTTCCTGGGGGATTGAGTCTTTCGTCCGGCGGCATGCTTGGGGGGACGTCCAATGCGGCGGGGACCTTTGGCTTCCAATTGACGGTGACGGATGTCCATCAGTGCTCTCGGAGTCAGGACTACGTGATTACGATGGCCTGCCCCACTTTCACATTCTCACCATCGAGCCTCCCGTGGGGCACAGTGGGCGCGGCCTACAGCCAGGCGATCATCGCCAGCGGTGGAACGGTACCCTACAGTTATGCAATCACTGCTGGTGCACCTCCGACCGGCCTGAGCCTCGCATCTGGTGGATTGCTCTCCGGGACGCCCACAGCTGCGGGTACATTCCGCTTCACCATAACAGTCATTGATTCTCTCTCGTGTACGGGAAACCAAACCTGTTTGGTCACCATTAGTCCAGCAACTTGTCCGGCGATCGCGCTCTCGCCATCGAGTGTCCTTCCAGGTGGAAAGGTCGGGGCAGCCTACATCCAGACGATTACTGCGAACGGCGGGACTGCGCCTTATGTCTACACTGTCGCGGCTGGCACGCTGCCCACGGGGCTGAGTCTCAGTTCCAGCGGCCTCCTCTACGGGGCGCCCACCGCGGGTGGAGTCTTCAACTTTCTGGTGACGGCGACAGATGCCACCGGCTGCACGGGAGACCAGAACTACACGGTTTCTATAGCAGTGGTTCCCCCTCCCGTGATCTCCTCACTCATGAAAGTGGGCAACCCCTTCCGCATCGTCGTGCATGGAACCAACCTACAACCTGGAGCCAAGGCATACATCAACAGTAGCGTCTCAGAGTGGAACTCCTTAGCCTGGAAGAGCACCAGCAAGATGGTAATCAAAGGTGGTGCTGCCCTGAAGACCGCCGTGCCAAAGGGCACGCCCACCACCGTCACTTTCGTGAACCCAGACGGAGGCACGGCCACAGTAACCGGGTGGGCCTGGTAGTTCGAGAGCAGAACGTTCGGGTAGATGGAGCTTCGGGCCCCATTCGAGTTCCCTGTTCACATCGAGCCCGCGTCGAAGGGCCACATCGGGTCATAAAGTTGCCGGCCCTTAGGAGCCGATCCTAACGGGGCGTAAAGGAACGTCAGGACCGTAAACCCCCTTCCGGGCTCCTCCTGATTGCAAAACCCTGGGAACGCTTCGAGTGCGGGGGAACAGGGGAATGGGGCCGAGAGCATACGCTGAATGGCCATGGGATCTAGACGAGAAAGGTAGATCAAGGTAGCCGACACCGAATCGGCGGCGACCAATATTTGCCCAGTCATAATGAATCTCTGTCTTCCCTTGCTTCTTGGGTTGTCACCCTGAACCAGACTGCCGCCTTCTCGACTGGGATGGCATCGTGGAGATCTCCCGGAACTCCAGATCGAGCAGCAGGGCTGACGAAATCTGGAAGGTTTCCCGGAGGCTAGTCTTCTCACTGCAGGCGTTCAGGACGGCATTCCGAATCAGTCCCCCGGTCAAGGGAACCTCAGCGAGCATGTCCAGCACGAGCTCCGCCTTGACACCATTGGATGTGAGCAGGATCTTCCACAGACGGGCCCGTTCGGATGTCCCGGGTACCGGAAACACCAACTCGTGCTGAATGCGTCGATGGACGGCCTCGTCATGGTCTCGACATGGTTGGTGCAGAGTATAATAGAGTTCTTGGGGCGTGGGGGAGGGCGAGCAGGGTATTGATACCGGTGACCTCCCATGAGCGTGCCGCTAGCCTCCTGGACCACAGGAAAGCGCTACCTCGTCGATCAACAGGACGGCCTTCGCTACCACCGCTTGCTTGAATGCATTCACCAGGTTCTGTTCGCTTTCCCCGACCCATTTCGATACGATCCCGAATGTCTCAAAAATGCAAGGTAGGAGGAACCATAAATGGCAAGCCCCGGCGCTGGCTTGGCCAGGCCTCTCTCTCCGGGTTCCCGCCCGGTGGGGCTCCGCCCCGGGTCCCTCCCGGGTTCGAGGCCAAGCCTGCGCCCTAACTTCTAACCAATCCTTCCAGGCAACGCCCTCTGGGCGGCGGTGAACCGAGGTCTAGCGAGGGCCGCGCCAGCGCCCTTCGGGCTTCACCTGTCACGTCCCGCGCCTGTTTTCTCTTCTAACTCAAAACCCAAAACTCTTAACTCCTAACTCCAAAGAAGTTCCCCTCCCTTCTTTTTCACTCGCCTCGCCTCTACAACCTACGGCACATGCCCTGCTCGGGTAGACCTACGCCCCCGCCCTGGGCGGGTCCCCCCCTGCCCTTCGGTTCAGGCCCTTCGGTCCTTCTCGCGCGCGCCTCCCCAACTGACCGGCGTAAGGCGAGCAAAAAATGCTCCCTCCCCAAGGAGGCACGACATGGCAAAGCTCCACCAGGTTCTGAAGGCCGGCAACACCGCCGCCAGTTGCGACGAGTTCACCCTTCGCGGGCGCTCGTGCTGGATCACCGTCGAGAACCTTTCCGTCTTGCTTCGGCGCATGGACGAGGACAAGAGCCTGGTCATGGAGGTCTACACCCGCAACCACGAAGCGGAGGCCGGCCCCTTGGCGGGCGTGAGTGTTCGGTTCGAGGAGGTTCAGGTTTCATAGCGCGGCATCGGGCCGCAACCCCTCAGACGGCCCGCCCGTGGGCCTCGTACGCGGGCAAGGAGAATTCACATGACGGAGAAGAACAGCAACACGACGACCAATGGCACCCCCAAGGCCCGCCCCGCGTGGGAGGTCTTCTTCGTGGGCGAGGACGGCAAGGTCATCGAACGGAACTGGGAGGACAAGGAGCGCGGCACCCAGGGCACGACCTGGAACAAGCGCGGCGCTCTGTGGGCCGATACCACGAAGGACGGCGCCCCCGTCTTGCACGGCACCATCACTTTGCTGGACGGCACCGAGATCCGCGTGAAGCTGGTCGCGCCTCGCGCCAAAAAGGAGAAGGCAGCCTAAACCCAGGCGCCTTCTACCCAACGGCCCGGTCCCATCGAGGGGCCGGGCCTTTTGCGCGCCGCCGGGAGGGGCGAGCGCCCCTCCCGGACTCTCTTGCGGAAAACGACGTTCTAAAACGGCCCAGGTTCAACGAAACGGATCAAGTCCAGGGTTCAGTTCGTCCCGTCTTCAACTGACTGCCCCCTCGGGTCGCAACTCATAACCGCTCATGGCGAATTCGGGCTCTTTCTAGGACAAATCAGATCATTCCCGCCTGAGTCTAACCGATCTTCCAAACCGTAGATCGTCTTTTCCGCCTTAAGACGTTCCAGCTATTTTGGATTGGCACCTTACCTTTGGTGTCCACTACCGTTCCTGCAATTGTTGGGCAACCCTACTTCGCCGCTTTCCCACCCTGCGCGACTATGCGACCTTAGAAGACCATTTCTAACACGCATTTTCCCCGAGTTCCTGAAAGTCGTCGTTACTTATCCACCCCAAAATCAAAGAGTTCCTGACCGGGGCCCCACACGCCGTATTCGCCGGGCTTAAGGTCTTTGACGGGGACCAATCGCCAGAGGCCGGGCTGTTCTTCCTTGGCACTGAAATTCACGACCCAGTCGCTATCGGGGGCACCGAAGCCGCTGCTAGTGAAAGCCCCGGACCTACCCATTTTCACGGAGCGAGTCCCGTCATCGTCATTAACTTCGCACTTCGCGAGGTAGTAACGGCCGGCGGGGTTCTTGGGTGATGTCACCAGGATGGAGGGACGTGTGTCCTTGGTGCGCACATCGGCGCGAAGCCCCGGATAGTCCATAAACACAAGGACGGTAACAAAAGCATAGGTCGTCCCCATGTGTCCCGCAATGGAAGCCAATTCGAATTGACCCGCCTTCGTATCAAGCCTGACTGACGGTCCGCTGCCCATGCCGGGAACCGCGATGGCCCCCATAGGAGTGTCCACATATCCGCCACCTTGGACGGCCGAAGAGGAGCGCCTGATCATGGCGGAAATGACTCCCGAGCTGACGCCCAGGTCCTTGAGGCCGATCAGGTCATCGGTAGCGACCTGGAAGTTGACCCGTTTGGCCTGGTTAATCTTGGCGATGACAACGTCGTCTCCAAGCTCAAGCTTGCTGAGTTTGACGATATCGGCGTTGGTGAGCGGAGCCTCGGCGAGCTTATTGCCTTGCATTACCGGCTCGGCATTCCCGCCAGCCGGAGCTTCGGCCGGCATGTTGTCGGGCACCACGGCCCCTGCACTCCCGCTACCTGGAGCCTCGGCTACCTTGTTGCTTTGCACGGCGGTGCCAGCGCCCGCACCAACTGCCGCATCGGCGGGCTTGTTACCTTGCGCGGCGGCCCCAGTGCCCACAGTCGCTGCGGGCTGGGCGGGGCTGGCTTGGGCCAGAAGCACCATAGATGAGACCAGAAATAGCGCCGCTACAAGGAACAAGGCTCGATTGTGCATTTCCCCCTCCATGAGTAGGCCCCAAATAAAACCTGACTTTTTCCGACGGCTAAGTGTTTCGCAAAGAGGTCCCGCCTGTCAAGGAACCCGAAGCGGCTTCAGACCTTGGCACCTTGTTTTGCATCAACACGTATTCAAGGGACCGCCGCTTCTCCTTACCCGTCTGTATTGGTTTCGGGGTATACTTATGGAGAACTGGGTGGAGGAGGGTTTGAGTTCATGATCGCACGCAAGACCATCACGGACTTGGTTGATCGAATCGTGGCCGAGTTCAAGCCGCAGCGGGTCATCCTGTTTGGGTCCCATGCCTCGGGAACGCCGAGGCCCGATTCGGATGTGGATCTTCTAGTAATCCTGCCCTTCAAGGAGCGCCCCTTCCAAAAGTCCCTCGAGATCCTCAACAGGACGAACCCCCAGTTTCCTGTGGATCTCCTGGCCCGCACTGCCAGCGATATCCGGCGCCGCTACCGCCAGGGCGACCCCCTCGTCCAAGATGCCATCGACAGGGGCCAGGTGCTCTATGAACGCGGTCGTTAAAGAGTGGGTCGCCAAGGCCGAGGGCGACTTCGCGACGGCCCGCCGCGAAAGCCGCGTCGCCCGCAGTGCAAACTATGACGCCGTCTGCTTTCACGCCCAGCAGGGAGCGGAGAAGTACCTAAAGGCCCTCCTGATCCACCTCGGCTGTCCTCCACCGAAAGTGCACGATCTGGCCGAACTCCAGCGCGCCCTCATTTCGGTTCACCCTCTGTGGCATTGGCCCGTAGAGGACCTCCGACTCCTCACCATGTCGGCTGTGGCCTTCCGCTACCCTGGTGAGTCTGCCGAGCGAGACGAGGCGAAAGAGGCCCTACGCATCGCCAGCGGCATTCGCAAGCTGGCCAGGCAGGCTCTGGGGTTCGCCAAGCCAAGCAGGCGCGCCAAGTGATCACGCGGCGGACGCGGAGTTGTAGTCGGCTGAAGTACTCTCCAGTTCGCGGTAGCATCTCGCCACCATCCCCTGGTCCCTCCCGGACTCTCCCTCA
>JAKBES010000131.1 GCA_021833665.1 Acidobacteriota bacterium | reverse complement strand
TAGAGCGTCACCGTGCGCGAGAGCGTCCCGTACGCCGTCCCCACCGTGTTTCCGTCCGGCTTGATGAGCCACCGCGTCCGGTAGAACGGCTCCAGCGCCCCCGAGAAGGGGCTCGCCTGCGTGGCCGGGCTGTACTGGCTGTCCCACGTGCCGTAGCCGTGGTTCGCGCTGCTCACCGGGACCGTGAGGCTGAAGCTGTCCCCCGCGGCGGGAAGGCCGGGGACGCTGTACGCCTGGCGGCCCTGCCCGTAAGGGTAGGGCTCCGAGACGAAGGCCGTCCGCCCCAGGGGATCGAAGAACGTTGCCTTCTCAACCCACGTGCCGTCCGGGTCCACGCTGTCCGTGAGCCATGCCCGGCCCAGGTCATCCAGGGTCGTGATGGTATAGAGGTCTGGATCGTACAGGCCGGAGATGGCGTCTCCCCGGTTCAGGGCGGGCACGGAGCCAAGCTGCCCCTTGTACCGCTTGATGGCGTTGCACGTCCGCCACCCCAGAACCGTATCGTAGGGATAGCTGAACCGGACCACGTTCTCTCCCCCCGGCGGCGTGACGGTGAGGGGCCTCCCGTCCCCGTCGTAGGTGTAAGACGTGGTGAGGCCGTTGGCGTCCTGCTGGGAACTGGCCCGGCTCGTCAGGGCATCAATGCTCCGGTAGGCTTCATAGTAAGAAAGGCTCGTGCCGTAGTACAGGCTCTGCTGGACCCCGTAGGCGAAGGACTGGTTCACCCGGTACGGGCTGCCGCCGTCGCCCCCGGAGGTATCGGTCCGCGTCACGTTGCCCGAGGTGTAGGCAAACACCGTATCCACGTCCCCGGTGGTGAACGCGGGCGCGGGCGTTACGGCCAGCGTGGTGTAGTCGAAGGTGAAGGACCCTTGAACCCCGGCGAAGGCCTGGTGCTCGTACGGCAAGCCGTGGGACGCGCCGTCATACACGTTCAAGCCCGCCTTGAAGGCGCCCGTGGCGCCGTAGGTGCTGCCCGGCGGCGGGGCCGGATCGCCAATCTCGTCGTCCGCGAGATTGATGTCCGTGATGAGGTTAGAGGGGGCCATGGGCGCCGTGGAGGTTCCCCCGGCGTACGCGAGGACGGCCCGGTCAAGCTGGTACGGCCCGGTACTCGTATCGTTCCTCAGCGCGTAGGTTACCGCCGAGACCTGGGTGGCATAGGGCGAGGGGGCCGGAGAGCCCGCCACGAACGTGAGGGCGTAGTGCCCGAAGCCGTCCCACCCCTCGCTCGCGGCCGTCTTGGACCACAGGGGCGTGGTACCGCCCTCGGTGTACTCGGCCGCGATGCTCTTGCGGACCCTGGGGTTCCCCTGAGGCACCTTGGCGCCGTCGTCGTCGTAGCACGCGTAGGTGTCTCCCTTGCCGTTCACGGTGTCGTCGTGCGCGTAGTACGTGTCCGCCCGGAAGATCCTGTGGGCCTGGGGCGAGGCCGTGCTGAAGGCGGTCCCGGGCGTGAGCCGGATGACGATGAGTTCCTTGCCCGCCGAGACGGTGCCCGGCTGGCTGATGAAGTGGACCTCCTGCGTGCCCAGCGGGTCCGTCACCACCGCGGGGATCGTGTAGGCCCGGCTCATGTACAGGCCTCCCGCCTTCCAGGCCAGGGTCCACGTCAGGTGGTTGGCCCACGACGTGCCAGGCGCGCCTCCCGCGTCCTGAGGCCTCAGGTGGAGCGTCCGCGCGCTCACGTAGTCGGAATACGGCATCATGAGAATGGGCGAGGCGGTGTAGTGGTATTCGCTCTTGGCTCCCGTGGGGTAGCCGATGGCCTGAAGGTGCGTGTCGTCCGCCGCCGCATCCTTGGCGTAGGTGTAGGTGGTTTCCAGAAGTTCGGGCGTCTGCACGTCCGAGAGGGCCGGGTACAGCGCGCTCGTTCCCAGAAGGAAGAACGTGGCCTGGGTGTAGGCGTAGGTCTCCGTGTAGAGGCCGGACACGGTGATGGTGTGCAGGAGGCCGCTCCTGAAGTCGCCAGCGCCGTAGTACGCGAAGGCGATCTTCCTCGCGGGCGTCCCGGGCGTGAACGGGTCCGTGATCTCGTGAAGGGAACCGGGATAGGGCTGCGCGGGGGCGGAAGGGTTCACCACGATGTCGCAGTAGTTGTAGCTGAGGGATACCGTGTTGCCCGCCCGGTCCGTGATGCCCGTGGTGTACCAGCCCTGGGCGAAGGGGTCCGTGAGGTGGTCCCAGTACCGGGTGCCGTCGGGGTTCACGCTCCCCCCTCCCACGGCGGGCGGCAGGTAGGAGTAGTTCTCGGTCCCGCCCGCGCTGCGCGCGGTCCCGTCCGGTTCGTACACCGTCCACGTGCCGCCCGCGTACTTGGCCCGGAGGTACGACCCGTCGTTGGTAAAATACCAGGCCCCCGCCGTAGGGCCGTTGTAGGGCTGCTGGAAGGTCTCGTAGTAAGGGAACTGGGACAGGTAGAGCCGGTGCTCCGCCCCGCTCTCGTCGCTGTAGTAGTAAGCCTCCCGCGTGTCGTAATAGCCCGGCTGGCTCGGCCGCTGCCGCGAGTGAACGCGCAGAAAGACCCGCCCGAAGGACAGCGTCCACCCCGCGCCGAGGATACCGTGCGGCTTGTCGATGAGATTCGATCCCAGCCCGAAGGCCATTTCGCTGAACTTGCTGTTGTACACGCGAACGGGGCGAACCTCCCGGCCCATGTTCTGGGGCAGGTGGATGATGGACGGGTGCGCCACCACGAGCCCGCCGTTTCCAAGGTTCACCGACTCGCCGTTCTCAAAGGGAAGGTAACTCTGGTAGGCCTTGAACCCCTCGGAGTGCTCAACCACCGCCGGGGCCTCCTGTGCCCGAAAGGCCGGCGCGGCCAACACGAGGAACGCGGCCAGCCCCCACGCGGAACCCGCGGCCAAGAGACTCCGCCCTGCCGGTCCAGGCATCGAATCCCCCCCTTCAAATGAACCGCACCTGAACGCAAGTGCGGCGGTTGCAGTCACAAACCGTTGTGAATCGCCCCCTTGGTTCCTGCTCTCCGTGGATAGATGTCCATCATACGCTATTCTTTTCCGTTGTCCATACTTGGGTCCAATCAGGCCCCGCGCAAGCCTTTGAGGGGTTTTCGTAGAAAGGATTTGCCGCGCCGCTGGCTGGGCCATAAGCACAGCCGGTCCCGCTATATAGAGGACCGCGCCAACCAGGAGGAGTGCTACGCGCCTTCTCGCCATTAGATCCCCCATTCAGTAGCAGGGGGTAAAACGGGGGACCGTACAGATTACCGTCCTCTGCCCGTTTCGTTGAACCTGGGCCTTTTTAGGGGGTCGTTTTTCCCGGGGAAGGGTCCAGGGAAGGGGATATCCCCGCCCGGCGGGGGGTAAGGGGGGCAGAGCCCCCCGCGGCGCGCACACGGGTGCCCGGCCTCCCCGATGGAGGCCGGGCCGGCGCGGGAAAGGGCGCGCCGCTATCGGTTGAGCAATCCCTCGCGGGCGAAGCTGAAGTAGCCGTTCCCGCCCAAGATGAGGTGGTCCACCACGCGGACATCCAGGTGGGCCAGGAGGCTCTTCAGGTCCTCCGTCAGCCGCAAATCGTCCGGGCTGGGGCTCACGTGGCCGCTGGGGTGGTTGTGGGCCAGGATGACGGCGGCGGCGTTCTCCTTGAGGACCTCCTTGACGACCTCGCGGGGGTGAACCGAGGACGCGTGAATGGAGCCCCGGAACAGTTCCCGGTAGGCCAGGACGCCGTGTTTCTGGTTCAAGAAGATGACCGCGAAGACTTCGTGGGGCAGATCCCGAAGGCGGGGCTTTAAAAAGTGGTAGCTCTCCTCCGCTCCGGAGAGAGTCTCGGCCTGGCGCACGTCCTCCTCGGTGAACCGGCGGGCAAGCTCGGTGATGGCGGCCACACGCGCCGCGCTGGCCGCTCCCAGGCCGTGCCGGTCCATCAGCTCCTTGGGTGCGAGGACGGCCACGCCGCGAAGGGACCCCTCGCGGGAAAGAAGCTCTCCAGCCATATCCATGGCGGCGGAGGGTTCATTCTTCTTCCTGCGCGGCGGTGGCGTGATGACCAGGGAGAGAAGCTCCGTGGTGCTGAGTGCTTCCGGCCCCCTGGCCTGCATCCGTCCCAAGGGAAGCTCCGAGGCGTTCCCGAATAACGTCGAGGGGCTCTCTGCAACCTGAAAGCGGATTCCGTTCATGGTGTCTCCTTTCCTTGTTCCTTTGGGGTGGTCTGGGGCTTCCCCCCGAGACATTTTTCCGCCCCGCCGGTCACAGGACCTCCCGGCGGGCGGACAAAATGCCGCCCCGCCGCGGCGACGCCGCGGCAGAAGCAGGACGCTGGCCACCCAGCGTCCACCCCAATGGAGCAAAGCGAGACACAACGGGCGTCTGCGGTGCCCGTGACAGGAAGAAGCGCACGGCGCCCTGGCGCGGGCAGCGCTCGCACGTTTTGTTGAGCAAGCACCCGCATCGGTCAAGCCCTCTGCCGGGGTTGACCTTGTTAGTTATCAGCGGCCTGGTCCCTTCGGAGGCCGCTTCGCTTTCCTTGGTTTTTGTTGGGCCGGTCATGGCCTGGCTTGGCTAAGGTCACACCAAACGGGATTCCGTTCCCTTCGGCCGCAATCCGGTTTCGTCCGGATCCTCGGCTCGCGTCTCTTGGTGGACAAACCGTTCCGCTTTTAAGGTGATCCCTGATGGATTGGTGGGAAGCTCCCCGGCTTGATGGAAAGCACCATGGAAGAGACACCGCCTTATCACAGCGCCCTTTCCATAAGGCCTATGTTGGGGGTCATAGGTTAAGACCCTCTCTGTTTCGTTGAATCTCGGCCGCTCTAGGACGTCGTTTTCCAGGGTTCCGGGGGTCAAACTGTCGTGTCGGCCCCGGTGGTTGGGGCGGCGGAAGATTGAGCGCGCCACACTGATCACAGGAAGCGCGCTGGTCGGAACTCGAAGTGCCACAATCGCATTCCCAAGCCATCAAGAGCTCCTCGGCATAAAGATTCTAGCTTAGAGGCCGATCCAAAAACCAAACGGTGGAATGTTATGAAATTGTTCGAGGGGGATAAGGCGCGGAAACGAGCCCAATACTAGACCTCCCTCTTTTTCCTTCAACTGGTTCAGCGTTGCGGTGATTAGGGGAAGGCGATCTTCGCGTGGAACAAGCGCAAACCCAAATGATTGCCAAAATCTAATGCGGCGGAGGTGGCAGCTTTCTTTGAGTTCTGGTTGTTGGGGGTCATCTATATCGGATACTGTCCCCTCTACGAGAGAATCAGGGGGGAACCTTCTCTTAAGCACTTGAAGGCCGGTATTTACTAGCAAAGAACTGAGCCCCTTCCCCTGGAATCCAGATGAGTAATGAGTTCCGACGAGGTTCTGAACCGTGACATAGAAGGGGAAGGGAGCGAACGTTTCGCTGTGGCCGAACACGAGGCTGAAGGGATGTGATCGATATTCAGCATTGATGTAGATGGTTCCCTCGTCCTCGATTATTGTTACGCTCAGGTCATTCCTTCGCCACTCCCTGAATTTGACCATTTACTGTGGCTTCTGCGCGCAGATTGAGAGGGAAGCCGTGCGATTGGGACCGGGAAAGGTTTCTGCATGGAAGAGGCAAAGTTTGCGGGCAAGGGTGGCGAGGTCGGCGAGTTCGGCCCGCCAAATAATAAGAGTGGCGTAGCCGTGTTGTTGGAAGTGGCCAATGCGCTTGGGTTCGTCGGTGCGCGGGTGCCATCGCTCCCCAAATAGCTCAATGACGCGATGCTCGGCAGAGGTGCTCACGAAGTCTGGATTTTTCCCTCCAATGATGAGGGATCCGTCGCCAACGTATTTATAGGAGTAACCCAATTGAGCGAGGAACAGGGACAGTGATGCCTCATCTTTGTTGGGTGCCCTACATGAAAGTGCTTTCTTCATAACCTCGGGCTTTTCTCGCCAAAGCTTGCGCATTTGGCGACTGATTTCTTTGCGCACGTTGGGCGAAAGCTTGGTGCCGAAGCGAGGTGAATTTGAGCCGGAATAAGCAAGCGCCCGGTAAGCGCCATAGCAGGCCCTGCTACAAAATTTGCTGGGAGTCGCCTTCCCTCGCTTTCGAAGTGGGTACGATTTACCGCAAGTGGGGCAAAGAAGAAATTCCTCTGGTTTTAGGCGGCGACCAGCCAGGCCTTTGTTCCAGGTTGGCGCACCAGAACAGCCCAGATTCCAGCCGGCAGGAGTCTTGTGCTTGTCGGATCTTGCAGCACAGGACCGGTAGCAGAATCGCTTGTGCGAAGACCTGCGCCTGGAAAAGGAAGTACCACAATGTTCGCACTCAACCGTGATCCAGCTTGTAGCTCCCCCTGCATTATGGGGGTGCGCTCCGCTCTTAAAAACGCGCCCGGAATAACCGCCGTCTTTCCTGAAACCTGATGGCATCAACCGTCTCCTCAACAAACAAAGTAGACCGCTCACAGTGCAACGCACAAGGCGCCATAGTGCTATAATTCTAAAGTGCTAAAGGCGCTTAGGTTGTGAGCGTGCCAAATCTACGAGAATAGGTTTGGGGCTGTAGTCGCTCAGGATCGCCCACGCTCCCCAGCGGAGGCCACCACAGCCCATTATTTCTCGTGGTTTGATAACTGGCACGCTCTGCTCCGTGACGGAAACGGAACTGCTCGCGTTCTGCTGCACGCCCATGAATCCGGCGCTGCTCTCGCTATGACCCGAGCTCACCTGATAGCGGACCCGCTCGCCAAGCAGCTCCACGCCCCACTTGGCGGTCTCGGTCCCTACGCCTCGGAGAATGAAGCGGTCCTTGCAATTGGCCAGAAGAGCAGCCCTGGCCTCCTTCTCCACCTGAGAGACGTCCTGAAGAATGACCACCGAAACGCACCCGGCCTCGCGGCTTGCCGAGATGAACTGCTCCATCTGCTCATGAGACATTTGCAGCTTGGAAAATTCATCGAGGATGAGGAAAAGCCGGTGAGTGGGAGTACTGGTGAAGCGGTTGACCATCATGCGGCCTACCATGCGCAGAACGATGGCCGCAAGCGTTGAACCGACTCGGCCAAGGGACAAAGGAGTGGCACAAATGAAGACGCTGGGGCGCATTTGAAGAAACTTAAGGGTGAAGCCCTGGCTTGCGTCGGTGACACCGGCCACCGCAGGGCTGCCGAGGATCTCCAGCCGGTTCCGAATGCCGGCGGTGGCTTCGGCGAAGGGGCGCTTGGGGGTTCCAAAGAAATAGTCCAGGTCTCTCTTGACTTCGCGATAAAGCCGCTCAAGACCTGGCTCGCCGGCAACACGCTGCCGCAAGAATTCAATGGCCGTGCGAAGACCCTCTTCGCTGTCGAACAGGTCGTAAAGGTCACGCAAGGCTGGATGCTCATGGGCGAGGCAGAGCAAGATGATACCCGCCTTGATGGCCCGTTGGTCAAGGGTGTCCCAATGTTGCGCCTCACCGGAACCGATTTTCCCAAAGATAGCTTCGGCAAGATCGTTGACGGTCTGGTAGAAAGCGTGGCTCTCCGGATCGGTACGCTCGATCTCCTCGAAGGGGTTCCAGTGGAGGGACTCACTTGGATTGGTTGGGTCAAAGTAATAAAGCCCCTGGTCACCCGACCAAAGAGGTTTCAGCTTGGAGTAGACATTGCCCTTTATGTCGATCACGAAAGCGCTGTGGCCGGCTGCGGGTAAGGCCTCGCTCCACGGAACCGCAAAAGAGAAGGTCTTCCCCGAGCCGGGAGGCGCAACGATAAGCGTCTGATTCATCCGGGCAATGTGCGGAGCGACAAACCAGCCAGTACCACCTGTCGCGCCGTAGAACCGGCCAAGAATGAGGCGGTCAGGATAAAGCTTGGGATCCGGCCACCCCCACATCTCTGGGGCACTTTTCGTTCGCTTGGAAAGAAGCCGCCCTGGGATCAAAAGATCTGTTGGCTTTAGCTCATCGAAGCGGGCCGCACCCTCTAGGTTGGCGAAATCGAAGCGGTCTGGATTCGCGGCGAGGTCGTGAATAGTGATGGGCCGGGCGGACGATGCCTTGGAAATAACCGCCCAAAGCCCCACTGCGATAATCCAGATCCCAGCGGCGGCGTTGAGTGGAAGGAAGTAGTGCTGGGGGATCGGGCCGGTGGGGACGTGGTTTGTGCGGGTGAGTCCAAGGAGGTGCGCGAGGTGACCCTGCCAAATACTATTTAGAAAGAAAAGTCCCACAGGAACGGCAAAAACGAGCACTTTTTGCCACGTGCGAGGGAAACATCGTGTTGCCACCGCGAGAATAGCCACGATGAGGGCGATCCCTAACAGGGCAGAATAGAACGCCAGATGCGTCATCAGTTGCCACGCGAAATCGTGCGCCGCGCCGAATATAGAAGTCATGCGGGTCCCCCTAGAACCTTAGCCGCTCTCGGCTGGGACTGCCAGCCTGGTATTACAGATCCCTATCTGGCCGTTGCCTCCACGTCCGCTGGCGCACCTTCATGGTCTCTCTCTCCTGGGTGAGGGTCCTTGCTGTTGCGCGGGGATTTAGCTCCCGCAAGCCCGCACGACGGTTCGCGCGGATTTCGCGGTCCGTCTCCAAATGCCGTGTCTCTGGATGGGTTCGCGCTTGTTCCTGGTAGGACCGCAGCTCGTCGGCGCGCCGCTGTCCAACAAGCGCTTGGGCCTCTCTGTCGTTAAAACTTCTGCCCCGTGCAAGCGCTTCGAGGTCGCCCCGGCCAAGATCCTGGCCATTGAGCGCTTCAAGGTCGCGAACGGCCCGAGCAAGACTGGGGTCCCAAAGCCCGCTCTTCAAGCGCTCTTCGTGCCGCCGTTTCAGGTTGGGGTCCTTCTCGATCCGGACGCGGGCCTGAGCCTCAAGGGCGGCGCTGGCATCTTTGCAAAGGGCAAGACGCTCCTGAATAGGCTTGATCCGTTCTTCAATCGCTTTATGAGCCGCCGCGGCCTCCTGATGTCCAGCTGTCGCCTGCTTCAGAAGTTCGTGAGGATCGCTGTACCCGCTGGCGCGGACATGCTCCCAATATCGGGCGGCCGCCGCGTCCCGCTCCGCAACGCGGGCCGCGTAGTCGTCAGTTGCGGTGCGGCTGACAAGCCGCTTTAGGCTATCTCCTGGGCGGTCCTTCTGCTCTACCCTCGCATTGGCTCGCTCCCATTCACCGGCGAGATGATGAAGGCGGTTGTAGGCGCTCGCCTGCTGGTTGGCCACCTTGGAGAGCCGGATTCTCTCAAGGATTAGCGGCTTAAGCTCCGCTTCGCTCTTTCTCCAGTCCTGCTGCAATTTGGACCAAACTACCGGTTGGCGCTGTGCCTTCTCTAACCTGGCAATGGCCTCGGCACCGGCCCGATCTAAATAGCGGCTCTTGCGCAGCTCGTCCACGCGGAGTGGCGATGGCTTTTCTCGGAGGTGTTTTACTTCGTTCTGCACGCGCTCGATGGTTTTGCCGGCGAAATCCCTGACTGCTTCAAGGGCCTGCCTGGTGCGGTAGGAAAGCATGGCGTCAAATTCTCGGCGTTTGGCGTAGCGGAGCATGTTGCGGTCCTTTTGCGAGAACATGAGCCCAATGGGGTGCTTGGAGCCTTCCGCGACCTTGTTCTTCCAGTAGTCCCAGTTGGCCTTGAGGCCCGCTGGGGAGTCGCGCCAGTGCTTGGCGGACTCGAGGCTCTTGATCGCGTGCGCGTGACGG
>JAKBES010000130.1 GCA_021833665.1 Acidobacteriota bacterium | reverse complement strand
GGCGCGTCCACAGGCTGAACTTGGTGGCCAGCACGAAGTGCTCCCGGTCCCGGGCCACGAACTCTCCCACGTATCGCTCGCTGGTGCCTTCCGTGTACCGGTTGGCCGTGTCGATGAAATTTCCTCCCGCCTTGGTGAAGGCGTCGAAGATCTTCTTGCTCTCGGCCTTGCTCGCGCCCCAACCCCATTCCTCGCCGAAGGTCATGGTACCCAGGGCCAGTTCGGAGACTCTCAGGCCGCTACGGCCCAGCAGTTTGTACCGCATGGCTCATCCTCCTTCAACGTCCGCGCCGTCACAAGAAACCCCGGCGCGGCGCCCCTATTCCCAAGCCCTCGGGCGGGATACAGGGGGAACCCGAGGGGACGCGGGCGGCCCCGGAGGACTCCTCCGGGGCCCTAGGGAATCTGAAGACGACCCGTGAGCGCCTGGAAGCCGGGCTCCTTGCGGGCGTTGGCCAGGTCCGGATCCTCTTTCAGCGCTCTGCCGTCCTTGAAGCCCGCCTCCAGGGCCCGCCCGAGCATGGCGAGGGCCTCCTTGCGCTGGTTGAGCCGCGAGTAGGCGCAGGCGGCGTTGTAGGCGGACAGCGCGCGGGCCGGGTCCGCCCGAAGGGCGAGGGTGAAGAGGGCGGCGGAGGCCTTGTAGTTTCCCCTCTTGTGAGCCTGGAGCCCGGCGGCGTCCAGGTCCGTGGCCACGGCGGTGAGCGCCCACCGGGCGCGCTTGGCCGCCCATCCATCCCCCTGGGCCATGCGCTCCACGGGGGAAAGCTCGCGCTCGTAGTCGGAGAGCGCCTCGCACCGCCGCAGCCGCGCCAAGTCTGCTTCCAGTTGGCCGTCTACCTCCACGCGGTTCCGAACCTCCGGATCGGCGATCATGGCTGCGGCGGCCTCCTCGGCCCGCTTGGCACCTGGCGTTCCGGAGAAGGTGCGCGCGGTCTGCCTGTAGAGCCAAAGAGCGGGCAGCAGCTCGCCCTCGCCGCGAAGAGCGGCGGCGGCATCCAACCTCGCGTTCACCCAGCGTTCCAAGAGCGACTGATCGACGGGAATCTGCCCCTGGCGCATGGCGCAGACCTGAAAGAACTCCACGCCCTCTTGCAAGAGGTCCGGGGGCGGCCATCGGTGGGAACCGGGAAAGATCTCCATCCAGCGGGCCGTGGAGCCCTTGGCGAGGTTGCGCTCCGCCTGGTAGAACTCGAAGAGGTTAAAGTCTTCCGTGCCCGCAAGCGCCGCGACGGCAAACGGGAGGGAGCGGGGAAGGCTCCGGTCGCCCGGAAGAACCGCCCCGCAACACAAGACTCCCGAGAAGGCCTTTCTGTGACTGAGCGCCATCCCCATGGCGGCTCTGGCGCCCCCCGAAAACCCCGCCGCGTACACACGGCTTGGGTTGACCGCAAACCGGCCGAAGGCCTCCTTCCACAGGGCTTCCTGAGCGGCGATGACGGGCTCCATGGGGCCGTTCCTGGCGTCCCACGATCCCAGGAGAATGTACCCGTAGGTCTCCGCCGATGTTTCAAGGAGGTGGACGGGGCGGTCTCCAGCTCCCGCCGGGTCGAAGCAGAAGATGACGGGCCATGCCTTGTCTGGTGTGTATCCGGCGGGCAGGTAGAGTGCGTAGGTGAACTCCGGAGCGGACTGGCACGCCACGCGCGGCACGACCTGTCCCCTGGGGAGATCCTGAGCCCAGGCGGTAGCGGCGGCCGCGGCGAGAAGAACGATAGCGATCCGTGAGGCAAATCCCACGTGCTCTGTCCGCGGCTTCGCTCCGGCCTCCTTGAACCCGTGCCTGTCGGTCCTACCGCCCCCCCATGGTGTCCCACTTGCCATCGGCGCGCCCGTCCTTGAGGACAACATAGCTCCCGAAGCATGCCGCGGCCAGACAGGAGTGGTTGGGGATGATCCGGACTTTGGATCCCAAGGGCATCCGGGCGAAGAGCGTGGGGTCCGAGACCACCACCTGCCCATGCTCCTGGGACAGGCTCCCGAGGCGCAGGCCCCGGATGGGACGGCCGGGCACGTCGCACAGAACACCGAATCCGCATGGCGCGTCCACGTGCGTTGCCCCGGGATCCTTGGAGAGGGCCAGCGCTCCGGCGTCCAGGAGCAGCGCCTTGCGCTCGGGATAGTGCCCAATCACCGTGGCCAGGACCGTGAAGGCGAGGGCGTCCTCCAGGGCGCAGCTTCCGATGGCCGCCTGGAAGGCGTCGAAGAAGGCATAGTTGCCAGGACGGATCTCCGTGGCCCCGGACCAATCCCGGGCCGCGCAGCACGCCGGCGTGGAGCCCACGCTCACCTCTGGAACGGGCACTCCCGCCGAGCGCAGCTTCCCCGCGAAGGCCGCCATGACGTCCCGCTCGTGTTCGGCCACGGACAGGGCCTCCTCCGCGCTGGCACAGCGGTAGGCCTGTCCCGAGTGGGTGAGGATGCCTCGAAACTCCAGATGGGGCGAGGCGGCAAGGGCCCGGGCCAGCTCCAGGCTCTCCTCCCGCCCCGGATCCACCCCTGCCCGGTGGTAACCGCAGTCCACCTTCAGAAACACGGGCAAGCGCAGGTTCCGTGCCGACCCGGCGGCCTCCAGCTCCCGCAGGGCGACCTCCGAATCCAGCAGGAGGCTCAGGCGGGTGCCCCTCGCCAGCAGGTCCGCCGCCTCCGGGATGGCGTGGAAGGGCACGGGCACCGCGTACGTCAGGTCGTTGAACCCCGCCGCGGCGAAAGCGCGCGCCTCGGCCATGGTGGACACCGTGAGGGCGCTCGAGTGGCCGCGTGTCTGGATGCGGGCGATCTCGACGCACTTGTGCGTCTTGACGTGCGGCCGCAGCACCACGCCCAGGCTCCGTGCGCGCCCGCTCATGCGCGCGCAATTCTTTTCGAGGACCCCCCAATCGACCAGGGCGCAGGGTGTCCTCAGCTCGGCCAGATGCTCGGACATCCTTCCATCCTTTCACCCCGGCAGGAAGTAAAACACCATGCCGAGGATGATGTAGACCGACAGGAGCTGCACGCCCTCGAGCCAGTGAGACTCCCCGTCGCTGGTCACCTGCCCCGCGATGGCCACGGAAATCACCACGGCGAGCACTTCGGGGAGCGTGAAGACCAGGTCCATGGGCCTGGGGCCCAGCGCGAGGCTCGCCAGGACCAGGACCGGCGCCACGAAGAGGGCGATCTGGATGCTGCTTCCCACGGCGATGCCGATGCTCAGGTCCATGCGGTTTCGAGCCGCGGCCATGAGCGCCGTGCTGTGCTCGGCGGCGTTGCCGATGATCGCCACGACGATGATGCCCACGAAGACGCCCGTCATGCCAAACGCCTGGGCCGCGTGTTCCACCGTGCCCACCAGGATCTCGCTGACCCAGGCCACGAGCGCCGTGGCACCCCCCAGAACGAGCAGGGAGCGCCGCAAGCTCCAGCCCCCCTCGTGCGGCGTGCTTTCTGCGACCCGGCCCGCCTCGGCGGCGGGTCCTACGAAGAGGTGCTTGTGGGTGCGCAGGGAGAAGAGGAGGCTCAAGCCGTACGTCACCAGGAGCACCAGGGCGATCTCCAGGCTCAGGCCTTCTTCGTGGAGAACGGCGTCCCGGCCTCCCAGGTAATGGTACGCCGCGGGAACCACGAGGGCGATGGCCGCCAGCGTCAACATGGAGGCCTGGTCCGCGCCGAGGTGGTCTGCCACCGCCGCCGCGAGGACCCGCGAGGGATCCTTCTCGGGGGACAGGTTTCGCACCACGCGCTCCACCCGGTCGAGGCCGAACTCATCCGAGGCACGCCCCTCCCCCGCCTCGCTCACCCCGTCCGTGTAAAGGACGAGGGCGTCGCCGGCGCGAAGTTCAAAGGGCTCGGACCCATAGCGCATGTCGGCGAGGAGTCCCATGGGCGGCCCCGTGGCCTCCAGGCGCCGCACGCCGCCTTTCCGCTGGAGCATGGGGGGCGGGTGGCCGGCATTCACCCAGCGCATCTGCCGGCTCGCGGGGTTCCACTCCACGAGGACCAAGGTCGCATACTTTCGGCCCTGGGCCAGATGGTGGAGGAGGTCGTTCCCCTCCGACTCCACCAGCTCCAACCCACGCCCGTCGTTCCTGCGGCTCCACAGGTAGGTCTGCACGTTGGAGGCGATGATGGCCGAAGCCACGCCCTTGCCCGAGACGTCGGCGACGACGAGCCACCACGTGCCACGGTCCGTGGGAATGCAGTCGTAGTAGTCTCCCCCCACCTCCAGGCAGGGCTGGAAGATCGCGGAGATGTCCAAGCCGGGGACGCCCGACAGGTCGCCGGGCTGGAGCGTCCTCTGGATGTCCGCGGCGAGCTTCATCTCCTTCCGGAGGCGTTCCCTGGCCACGATCTCCAGATGGAGGCGCGCGGTGGCGAGGGCGAGGGCGAAGGGGGCCCCCAATTCCGCAAGGAAGGTCACGTCGTCGCGGGAAAAGGTCCCGCGGCGTTTGTTGAGAAGCTGGAGAACGGCCACGAGCGACCCCTCCCGGTCTCTCACGGGCACCGTCAAGAGCGACCGGGTTCTGAACCCCGTGGTCCCGTCCACGCCGGAATCAAAGCGACTGTCGCTGTAGGGATCGTGCACGAAAAGAGCGCGCCCGCGGGAGGCGACGGTTCCTACGATGCCCTCGCCCACGCGCACCGTGAGCCGTCCCCCGTGCAGCCCCTGGGCCACGAGAGACACGAGCGTCTTTCCGTCCGGTTCGAGCAGGAACAGGCTGCCCCTCTCGGCGCCGATGAGGCGGACGGCGATGGCCACGATGTGCTCGGCGATGCGCGCCAGGTCCAGGTCGGAGTTGACCAGGAGGCTCGCGTCCACCACGGCCCGCAAGCGGCGGACGCGGCGGCGAAGGGCCGCCGTGGCGGCCTCGGGGGCCCGAAGGTTGGAGGGTCGTGGGAAGCGGGAACCGGCATCTCTTTCGGCCATGAAAAATGACCTTAAGCGCTGGACCGGCGTGTGTCAAGCCCGCGCGAAGGCAGCGAAAAGGGGGGACGCGCCAGGCGCCCCCCCTCTTCATCCGCGGCCTGTGCCTACAGGCAGCGCAGGAAGGCCGTCAGATCGCTCTTTTCCTGAGGCGTCAGGTGAAGCTGCTGGACCAGGTTGAAGTACTCCACCGTGTCCTCCAGCGTCAGACACCGTCCGTCATGGAGGTAGGGCGGCGAATCTTTGACACCCCGGAGGGGGAAGGTTTTGATGGGGCCGTCGTGGGCCATCATCATGGCGTCCACGAGCTCCTGCCTGTAGAATCGCTCGGCCCGCAGGTTGTGCATGGAGTTGTCCGTGTAATAGGGCGCCGGATGGCACGAAGCGCACCGGGCCCTGCCGTTGAAGAGCGCCTCGCCCTTGAGTTCGGCGGGCGTGGCCATGGCCGCGTCCAGCTCGCCGTAGATGTCCAGCTTGGGCGCGGGAGGGAAGTCCAGAATTTCCATGAACTCGGCCATGAAGTGGGCCTGCGAGCCGCGCTCTACGATATTGACGCCCTTCTTGGTGGCCATGCAGATGTCGCCGTCGAAGTAGGCGGCGCGCTGCTCGAACTCGGTAAAATCCTCCACCGTCTTGAGGGCCCGCTGGGAACCAAACAGCCTTTGGACGTTCACGCCGCGCAAGGAGGGCGTGTTGATGCGGTGGCGGAACTCCTGGGGCCGGATGTCTCCCACCAGGTGCGTGGCGCGGTTCGTGTGGCCGTTCACGTGGCAATCGAAACACGTCACGCCGATCATGCCGTCGGCGCGGTCCGTGCGGCGGTCTTCCGTGGCGTTGAACTGCTGCTGGGGGAACTGCGTGAGCAGGAGGCGGAGGCCCTCGATCTGTTTGGGGTTGAGGATGCCGTTGAAGATCTCGTAATAGTTGCTGAGGGTGACGAGGCGGCCTTTGGCCACGTCGCCCAGATCGGGCCGGGTGGTGAGGTAGATGGCGGGCGCGGCATCGGGCAGAACCGCCTCGGGCAGGTCAAAGTCCACGTCGAACCGCACGAGCCTCGGCAGGGGCTTGATGGTCATCTCGGGGAAAAGCATGCCCCCCTCGGCGTGATCCGGAAAAGGCAGCGGCTGATAGGGGAAAATCCCTTTCTCTCGAATCTGCGCGGGCGTCATCTTGCCGAGCTGCTCCCAGGTCACGCCGGCGAGCTTGGCCGTGGGCCCCACGGGCACCGCTTTGCCGCCCGACATTTTGGCCAACGGGTCCGTCTTGATGTCGAGGTTGTACCGGGACTTGAGCAGGTCCGCATGGGCCTTGGCGATCCCCGCCTTGACGGCCATGCGTCCTGCCTTGATCTGCTCGAACGTCTGGGTCTGATTCGTGGGCCCGTAGCTTGAGACCACGGGGTTCTGCTGGGCGAGAATCGCGAGCGAGCTCAGCCCGCTTGCGGCCAGGGCGATGGTCAAGAGCCGGGGCCATCGAATGCAACGCGTCATACTCATGGAACAACCCTCCCTAACTTGCGGCCAACCGCTTGATTGAAACTCCGCCGAAGCGCACCGCGAGCGCCCTGCCTCCTTTCAACGCCAAACTTGGCCCAGCGCCGCCGGGTGCGCCGGGGCGGCATGGGCGTTCGCGCCTTCCCCCTCTGGCGGACCTGCGCTTGGGGGAACGCGGATCTCCGCGGGGCTTGGTGCTGTGTACCGTTAATGCACATTCAATGTACGCCCCTATGGGGGCGAAGACAAGGTCCGTCCCCCAGCCCTGTCCAAGGGACCGGCCCAGGTATGGGATTCCATGTCGAGCCTGAAAGTCACACGAGGGTAAAGATCGGGGAGGGCAGGGAACCGGGACGGGACCGAGCCGTTGGCTCCGTCCTTACGCCAGGGCCGACAGGGCGGCCCGGGCGGCAGCCTGTTCAGCGGTTTTGCGCGTGGGGCCTTCGCCCTGTCCCACGGGCTTGCCGTCGAGGCGCACGCAGCACTTGAACCGCTCGCCCGAAGGAGACGTCTCGTATTCGGGGAGGGGCTGGCCGCGACCCTGCCGGAGTTCCTGCAGGGCCGTCTTGGCGTCCGCCGCGAGCACCTCCAGACCCCGCCTGCGGATGGACTCCCGCCACAGGGCTTTCACGAGGCGCGTGCAGGCCCGCTGGCCCCCGTCCAGGCAAAGGGCTCCAAAGAGGGCCTCCAGCGCGCTGGCCACGATCCGGTCCTTGTTGGCGCCCCCGTCGCGGGCCTCACCCGCCCCCAGCCTGATACAGCCGTCCACACCCAGGGAGCGGGCCGTTTCCGCCTGAACCCCCTCGCTGGCCCAGTACGCCCGAAGGCGGCTCAGGACGCCTTCGTCTTCCCGAGGGAAAAGGTCGTAGAGAAGTTCGGCGATGTGAAAATGAAGGACGGCGTCACCCAGAAACTCCAGCCGCTCGTAGGACATGAGGCGGCCTAGGCCGTCCTCGGCCGCGGCGGACGGGTGGGTCAGCGCCTGGCGAAGGAGGGAAACATCCCTGAAGAAGTGGCTCAGGTTGGACTGGAGGGCGTCGAGGGCCTGTTCGTTATGGGAGCTCCGGCCCGTCACGGCGTGCCGCCCGTGCCCGGCGCCGCCCGCCGAATTCCACGTTGATGCGGACGGGGGCGGCGCGCTCCCCTTGAAGGTTCACTCCTCACGCGGCACTCCTTCTTTTTTCTTCACTCTTCACTCTTCACTTTTCACTTTTAACTTTTCGCTATCTCTACACTACGATTTCCCGCGCCGCTTCTTCCACCGTAGCCGCCGAAACACGCCGCTCCTCCTTGCCGAAGCCCACGAGGAGGGCATTCGTACAGAGATTGTTGATGACCCTCGGAACGCCGCGGGACAGGCGGTGGATCGCGCCGAGTGCCGCGGGGGCGAAGACGGGCCCGTCGCCGGCTCCCGCCACCTTGAGGCGGAAGGCCACGTAGTCGGCCGTCTCTTCGGGTCCCAGCGCAGAGAGATGGTACCACATCCCCACCCGCTGGCGCAGGGCGGCGTAGGCGGGGTGCGCCATGCGTTTTCTCAGCTCCGGTTGCCCGATGAGCACGATGGCGATGAGGTTCGTGTCGTCCAGTTGGAAGTTGGACAGGAGCCTGATTTCGTCGAACGTGGGCTTGCCCGGGATGAGCTGGGCCTCGTCCACGATGAGGACCACGCCGCGCCCCTCTTCGTGCATCTGGAGGAGGCGGTCGGAGAGGGCGTCCACCAAGTCGGCCCTGTAGTGACCGGGCGTGAGGTCCAAGCGCAGGGCCAGTTCCCTCAGGAGCTGGTTGGGCGTGAGGCGGGGGTTCACGATGAGGATGATCTGGTCGTGTTCATTCCGGTCCATGAGGGCCCGCGAGAGGGTCGTCTTGCCCGACCCGATCTCTCCCGTGAGCACGGCAATTTCCCGCTCCTCGACGGCGTATTGAAGACGCGCCAGGGCCTCCTCGTACTGGGGAGCCATGAACAGGAAACGGGGATCGGGCGTCTTGCCGAAGGGGCGCGCGTTCAGTCCGTAGAAGGCCTTGTACATGAAAAACCCTATGGGGAGCGGGGAGCAGGGAGCAGGGAACCGAAGAAACACACACACCCCGCTTCCCGCTCCCCGCTCCCTGCTCCCGCCCTCACGCCTTGACTCCCTCAATGGAGCCAAACAGGCTGACGGTGTCAATCACCAAAATGACCTGGTTCTCGCCCACTTCCGTGGCCCCGGCCACGCCGGGGACCTTGCCGAACTTTTGGCCGATGGGATGGACCACCGTCTCCTGCTCGCCCAGAAGGTCGTCCACGACGATCCCCGCGGCCTTCTCCCCCCGGCGCGCCACCACCACGAAGAGGCGGTCGTGGCCCCTGGGGGACGTGCGCTGGAGCGCGAAACGATCTTCCAGCCGCAGGAGGGGCAGGGTCACCCCGCGGAGGTTGAACACCTCGCGCTGGTCCACCCGCTGGACCTCGGGCTCGCTGGCCCTGAAGGTTTCCACCACGGAGGAGATGGGTATGGCGAACTGGTGGCCGCAACAGCCCACGATGAGGGACTGGATGATGGCCAGGGTGATGGGGAGGGTCACCTGGAACGTCGTGCCCCGGTCGGGCTCGGACCACACGGAGATGGATCCTTTGAGGTCCTCCATGGCCACTTTCACGGCGTCCAGGCCCACGCCTCGGCCCGACACCTCGGTGACCTTCTCGGCGGAGGAGAGGCCGGGGAGGAAGATGAGGTCCATGCACTCCTCGGGGCTCAGGGTTTGGCGGGCATCCACCAGCCCCCGCCGGATGGCCGCCTGCCGGATCTTGTCGAGCTGGAGGCCACGGCCGTCGTCGGTCACCTCGATGATGATGGAGTTGCCCTTCTGGTAGGCGCCGATGGCCAGGGTGCCTTCCTCGGCTTTGCCGAGGGCCCGGCGATCCTCGGGCAGTTCGAGGCCGTGGTCGATGGAATTGCGGATGAGGTGGATCAGGGGGGTGACGAGCTGGTCCATCATGACCTTGTCCAGCTCCGTCTCGCCCCCGTAAAGCTCCACGGTCACCGACTTCCCCGCCTGCCGCGCCAAGCGCCGCGCCGTGCGGTTGAGCTTGTTGAAAATCTGCCCGATGGGGACCAGGCGGATGTCGATGATGGCCCGCTGGAGGTCCGTGAGCTTCCGGTCCATGGTGCGGACGTGCTTGGAAAGGTCCACCGCCAGTTCCTTCTGCCCTTCCGTCCCCTCCAGCCGTCCCGCGAGCCGTTCCAGGCCGGCCTTCACAAGGCTCAGTTCGCCCACGATGCCCATCACCGTGTCCAGCTTCTCGATGTCCACTTTGACGGTGTTGGAGAGGCCCCTG
>JAKBES010000008.1 GCA_021833665.1 Acidobacteriota bacterium | reverse complement strand
GAGAGCAGGAAGGAGCGGGAGGCGGCGGGAGGGCCGTGGGCCGCGGCCCTGGTTCTGATGCTGGCCGGCGGGCTTGCGGCGCCGTTCTGGGCAGGCACCCCGTCTCCAGCCGAGCGTACCGTGGCGGTTCTCCCCGGATTGGAGGCCAAGGCCCCGGAAGACGGCGGCACGTTCACCCGCGCGCTCCCCGCCGACGCCGTCACCCTCAATCCGTTGATCGCCAACGATATGGTGTCCTACTTGGTCTACAAGTGGATCTATGACCCGCTCGTGGACGTGGACCAGGACATGAACCCCGTGGGCGTTCTGGCGGAAACCTGGGAGAACTCCCCCGACAACATCACCACGACCTTCCACCTGCGTAAAGGCGTGAAATGGCATGATGGTAAACCTTTCACGGCCGATGACGTGCTCTTTACCTATGAGGCGTGCATGGATCCCGACGTGGACGCCATCAACAAGCGGTCGAGCTTTGAGGCCGTGGCCAGAGTCGAAAAGACGAATGATTTCACGGTGAAGGTGACCTGGAAGGAGCCTTACGCGCCTGGACTCATGGCCTGGAATCTTCACATCATGCCCCGGCACGTCTACGGCTACGCCAGGGGCCGCGGCCAGGATTTCAACAGGGGGTCCGCGGACGCGCGCCCCGTCGGTACGGGGCCCTTCCGCTTCGCGGAGTGGAAGCGCGGGGAGCGTATCGTCTTGAAGGCAAACCTCGGCTACTTCGGAACTCGGCCCCACCTCGATACGATGGTGTTCAAAATCATTCCCCAGGAACAGACACAGCTGGCGGCCTACCAAACGGGCCAGCTCGATCTCACGGCCATCTCCGCGGAGCAGTGGCGCCAGGTTAAGGCGGACAAGGCGTTTCTCAGAGGCGCCTCAGTGTTTGAGTACTACGGGCGTCAACTCGTCTATTTGGGTTGGAACATGGACGGCTCCAACCCTTTTTTCGGAGACAGGCGGGTCCGGCAGGCCATGCCCTATGCCACGAACCGCCAGGGTGTCGTGGACAAGGTCCTGGACGGGCACGGGGTCGCGTGTTCAGGACCCTTCTATCCGGGAAGCTGGGAGAGCAACCCCGCCATCAAGCCTTACCCGTACGATCCGGCCAAGGCCGCCGCGCTTCTGGATGAGGCTGGGTGGAGGGACCGGAACGGGGACGGAGTCCGTGAAAAGGACGGCAAGCCCCTAGCTTTCGAGTGTTTGGTACCCGCGGAGGTGGACCAGTTCTCGCGCTTCCTCGAGATTTTCCAGCAGGACTTGAGGCGGGTAGGCGTCGCCATGGCCATCCGAAAGGTGGAGTGGAGCGCTTTCCTGGACCGCACCGGCAGGCACCAGTTTCAGGCCTACCTCTCGGGTTGGAGCCTGGGAGACGATCCCGACCCTTACGGCCTTTTCCACTCTTCTCAGGCCAAGCTCCTTCCCGATGGCATGGGGACGGGGCAGAACGACGTGTCCTACAGGAGCCCCGAGGTAGATCGGCTCATCGAGACGGAGCAGCGCACCTTCGACCGCGGGGCCCGCCAGCGGGCCTTCTGGCGCATTCACGAGTTGGTGGCCCAGGATCAACCTCACACCTACCTCTTCATGGGGAGCCAGATGATTGCCGTGCGCAGTAAGTTCCAGAACGTCCGGGTGAGCCGGGCGGGGTACGGGCTGTTTACCTGGTATCCGTCCGTGAAGGAGTGGTGGGTGCCGAAGGACTTACGGTAGTGACGGGGCTCATGATTCAACGAAGTAGAGAGCCGGTGGACCCGCGATGACAGCGGAGGTGAAGGCCGCCCGTCGCCTCCAGGCTCGCCGTGGGCCTCGTTCCGCGCACCTCTCTCCTTGGGTCCGCCCGTGCTGAACTACCTCGCTCGCCGCGTTGTGCTCATGGTGCCCACGGTGTTGCTCATCACCGCGGTGGTCTTTGCGGTGATGAAACTGGCCCCGGGCAATCCTTTCTCCGCGGCGCAGGCCTCGGGCGAAGCCGCCGTGAGGCAGATGAATCCGCAGGACTACCAAACCCTCATGCGGCGGTATGGGCTGGACCGGCCCTGGTACGTCCAATATGGCCGATGGCTGGGGACCCTGGCCACGGGATCCATGGGCGATTCCTTCTCGGAGCGGCGGCCCGTCTCTGAGGTGTTCTTCAACGCCCCGGCGCGCGTCCTCGCGGAAGGCGGCTCCTTGGGGTCGGCCCTGAATCAGTTCTTGAGCAGCAAGTTCGCGGCGACGCTTTTTCTGAATGCCCTGGCGCTTTTTCTTATGGCCGTGGTGGCCCTCCCCACGGGGTTTCACGCGGCGGCCAGGCGCGGGGGATGGTTCGACAAGGCGAGCTCGGTGGCCCTGTACGCCCTTTTCTCGCTGCCCAATTTCTGGGTGGCCATCCTCCTCATCCTCCTCGTCGGAGTCCGGCTGCAGTGGCTGCCGTTTCTCGGCATGCGCTCCGATGGGTTCGAGGCCATGTCCGCGGCGGGAAAGGCCTGGGACATCCTCAAGCACGCCGCTTTGCCGGCCCTCTGCCTGAGCTACGGCGGGCTCGCATTCTTGTCCCGGTTCGCCCGGGGTGCCCTCCTGGACGTGCTGAGCCAGGATTACATCCGCACGGCACGGGCCAAGGGGGTGAGCGAAGCGGCCGTCCTCTACCGGCACGGGCTTCGCAATGCACTGATCCCGCTCCTGACCTTATCGGGGATCCTCCTGCCCGCTCTCATCTCGGGCAGCGTCATCATCGAGCAGATCTTTTCCTGGCCGGGCCTGGGCCAGATGTACGTCCGTGCCATTTACAGCCGCGACTATCCCCTCATCATGGCCGAGTCGCTCCTGGGCGCCGTGGCGGTTCTCCTTTCAAACCTCGCGACGGATGTGGCGTACTCCGTGGCCGATCCAAGGATGAGGCTGGAGTAGGGATGGGAACCGCGGGTCCTCGTGACGGGGAGCAGGCCAAAGACGGCGCGCCCGGGCCTTCGGCCTTCCAGACCTTCGCCCGGCGCAAAGGGGCAGTGCAGGGTCTCGCCTTCCTTGTCCTTCTGGCGCTCGCGGCGTACCTCGCTCCGCTCCTGGCCAACAACGAACCGCTCTTCATTCGCTACGAAGGGGCGGCCCATTTTACGGCCTTCCGCGGCCTGTTCCCGCTCAACCGCCTTCTGAAACGGGATGCCGTGAGCCTGCGCCTCATGGAGGATCCGGACTGGCTCCTCAACCAGAGGACCCGTCCCGATCCCAAGGTCAGCTCCGTTCTCCTTCCGCCGGTCCCCTTCTCGCCCTTCCAGCAGCGCCTCGACGACGTGAACACGCCGCCGTCTTGGCGCACCGGCCACTACTTCGGCTGTGACGACAGCGGCCGGGACGTGCTGAGCAGGGTTCTGCACGGGGCCAAGGTGTCCCTGCTCGTGGGCCTCCTGGCCGTGGGCCTCTCGGGCCTCCTGGGCGTGGCGGTGGGGGCCGTGGCCGGCTACGCCGGCGGCTGGCTGGATCTCCTCATCGTATCAAGGCTGATCGAAGTCATGGCCTGCTTTCCCACCTTCTTCCTCATTCTCGCGGCGGTGGCGGTCATGGACCCCAAGTACCTCAACATTTGGACCATCACCGTGGTCATCGCCGCCACCTCCTGGACGGGCATGGCGAGGTACGCCCGGGCCGAATTCATGCGCATGAAAGGAGCCGACTTCGTGGCCGCGGCCAAGGCGCTGGGCGCTTCGCCCCTTCGCCTGGCCTTGCGGCACATTCTGCCCAACGCCATGACGCCCCTCCTGGTGAACGCCACCTTCGACGTGGCGGGTGCAGTCCTCATGGAGGCGGCCATCTCCTTCCTCGGCGTCGGGGTCCAGCCCCCCGATCCTTCCTGGGGCAACATCCTCAACCTCGTGACGCGTTACTGGGACGAGTGGTGGCTGGGCCTCTTCCCGGGCGCCGCCATCTTCCTCACGGTTCTGTCGTACAATCTCGTGGGCGATGGGGTCCGCGACGCGCTGGACCCGAGGGTAGAGGAGTGAGAAGTAAAAAGTGAAAAGTGAAAAGTGAAACGTAAAAAGGAGTGAGGAGTGCGGAGTGATGAGAAGAAGGAGAAGGGGGGGGCGGGGAACTATCCGCAGAACCTTCTCCTATGGGCGGAGGACGGCCGCTTCCTGGATGAAGCCTCCCGCGGGTGGGCCAAGCGGTGGGGCGGCGAGGACGGAGCGGCGAACGTTTCAGCGGCCGGCCTCGATCCGGGCCAGCTCGGCGTAGAGCTGAATACCCTCCCCATGTGGAGCGAACGCCAGGTGGTTCGCCTGAGGCAGGCCGAATCGGCCTCCGACGATCTGCTGAAGGCCCTCGGCCGATATCTGGACAACCCCGCGAAATCCACCGCCCTGCTTGTAGAAGTGGTAGGGGACCTCTCCGAGAAGAAGGTCCCGGCGCGTTGGAAAGCCCTCATGGACAAGGTTCCCGCGCGCTCGTGCACGCCCCGCAACGGCCGAGAGTACGTTACCAAGCGCCTGCGCGCCGAAGGCTTCTCCATCGCCCCGGCGGCGGCGGCGGCCCTGGACGAATGGGCCTGCGGAGACGTGGGGAGGCTCGTCTCCGCCTTGGACCTTCTGTGCCTATACAGGAACGAGGAGAAGCGCCTTGAAGCGGAGGACGTGGAGGCCCTTCTGGGCGCCGGCGGGACGCCCCAGCAGTGGGACCTGCAGGATGCGTTCCTCAAGGGCGAGGTGAGGCCCTTTCTCGACCTCCTGCAGCGTATCGCCCAGGATCCCGATTCCGTGCCCCTCCTCTTCGTGGGCATGCTCGCCAAGCAGTTCAGGTCCTTGTTGCTTATGCACGGCCTGGAGGTGCGAGGGGCGGAGCGGCGGGACATTCCCTTCAAGAGCCTGGGGTTCAACCATCCCTTCCCGGCCCAGAAACTCCTCGGCGTCGCTTCCAAGTGGCCCGAGACCCGCGTTCGGAAAGCCTTGGGCGCGCTCTTCGAGCTGGACCTGGCCTTGAAGGGCGACCCCGGGCCGCCATGGGCCATCGTCGAGAGGCACCTGCTCAGGATGATGGGGAAGTAGCCTCACCGCCGGCCCGCCCGAAAAAAATCGTCCTGTTGCCGCCCTGCCGAACGGCGTCTTGGAGGGCCGCGCCCGCGTGATCGAGCCAGTCCTTGAGGGTCTTCATGTGAGGGCCGGCCATGGCGATGCCGGCGCTGAACGTGGCCCGGAGATTGCGATCTCCCCCGATGGGATGTTCGATGGACAGGAACTCCTGTTGCAGGCGCTGGATGAGCCGCAGGGCGTCCGTTTCCGAGAGGTGCTCCAGGACGACCGAGAGCTCTTGGTCTCCGTACCGGCCCATGACGTCCGTCTGGCGAATTCTTCGCTGGAGGAACTTGGCGAGGCCCACTACGAGTGTGTCACCCGCTTTGGCGCCGTACCGGGCCGCGTGCTCGTCCAGGCGATCCACCTGGAACAAAACCGCGGCGTAGGCGATCTTCCGCCGGCTGTAACGGGTCAGGCAGAGGCGGGCCTCGCGCAGGAAAGGCGTATGAGCCAGAAGCCCCGTCAGGTCGTCGTGGTCCATCAGGTCCTGCAGACCCCTGTGCCTCGCCAGCCTGGACCGCACGATGGAGAGAAGATCTTCCGCCGTGACGGGTTTGGCCAGGAAGTCATCTCCTCCCGCTTCGGCGGCGAGGATCTGGCTTCGGCGTTGCCCCTCGGTCGTGATGAAGATCACGGGGATCGCCGCGAAGCCTTCCTCCTGCCGCATGAATCGCACGAGGTCGTAACCGCTGGCTCCCGGAAGGAGCACGTCCATCAAGACCAGGGCGGGGTGGAACGCGTAGAGGTCGGCCTCGAAAAGAGACGGGTCCTGGCAGACGCTGACCTGATACCCGCCTGTCACGAGGCACTCCTCCACGAAGCGCGCCTGGGCCGGATCGTCCTCGACCACCAGGATCTTGGAGGCCACCCCCTTGTGCTTGGCCGTGATGGCCTTGAACTTTTTGAGGACGGTGGCGGGGTCGGGAGGGGCCGCCACGAAACCATCGGCGCCGCAGTGAATGGCTTCGACCTTGTCCAGGAAGCGCTGGCTCTCGCCAAGGAGAAGAACGGGGATGGAAGGCTCCCCTTCGATGATCCTCAGGCTTCGCACGAAATCGTAGGCCGAGCCGCCGTCCAGTTTGAGACTGACGGCCACGAGATCGGGCAGACCCGCGTCCAGCCTCCGCTCGGCCGCGGCCATGGTGGGCAGAATTTCCACCTGGACGCGCCGCTTGCTCAGATACTCCGCAAGAGCCTTCGTTTCGGGGGTCTCGGGGGCGAGGAGGAACAGGAGGGGAATGCCGCGCGCGGGTTTGGCCGGACGCGCGGACGCCTTGGCCGCGGCGTTCATGAGGTTCTGGAACTCGGCTCGTATTCGGCGCACCAGGCCTTCGATCTGCTGGAGCTCACCCTCACCGATGGCCCGCCCCGCCAGAAGGATGCTCGAGCACATGTATTCGCCTTCCCCGCCCAGGGCGCTCACCTGGGGAGCGGAGTACAAGGCGCCCGAACCGGAGAAGTTGTGGAAGACGCGCTGGACCGATCTCAGGGGGCCTTGCTCCCAAGGCGCTTGGCCGAGAGCCTCGATCTGGCGGTCCAGCTCCTGGAGCTGGTCCTGGCTGATGTCGTAGTACTTCTTCCAGAGCTCTCCGCGGCTGGCTTGCACCTGCGCCATGGGGCGCCTCCTTCTCCTTGTTATTATAATATAAACAGGGTCCCTTCGTTGACACGCTCGGGGGAGAGTGCTACCTTACGGGCCTTGTGCCCCTGGGGGGCGAGGAGGTCAAGGATGCGTCGTTTAGCGCTGGGGTTTGTCCTGGGTGCCGTCGTGGCCGTGTCGGCGGGTGTCTGGGCGGCAGATAAGCCCAAGGACAAAGCCAAAAGTCAGGAAAGTCCGAAGATAGAGGAATTGATCAACAAGGGCGAATATCAGAAAGCCGTGGACCTGGCCAAGAAGTTCATCGAGGCCAAGCAGGTTACGGAAGGGCTCTACATCGATCTCGGCATCGCCTACCAGAAACTCAAGGATTACCCCAACGCCATCGCCTCCTACGAGGAGGCGGTCAAGCTGGATCCCCTTGGCACCGCGGCCCTCCTGAACGAGGCCTCGTGCTACCAGGAACAGAACGACATGGTCAAGCTCGCCGAAACCCTGAAGCGGGTCCTGGACATCGACCCCACGAAGCTCGATCTCCGCTACTCCCTGGCGGTCATCTACGACAAGCAGAACAAGGTGGACGATGCCCTGAACCAGTACGAGGAGATTTACAAGCTCGACCCGGCGTACAAGAACGTGGCCTATTCCGCGGGCGTGATCTACTACGACAAGGGCCAGTACGACAAGGCGGTGCCGTATTTTGAAAAGGCCGTCTCCCTCAATCCCAACGGCGAGGAAGCGCTCCTCGCGCAGGGCCAGAACTTCCTCAAACTGAAAGAATTCGGCAAGGCCATTCCGCCCCTGAAGGCCTTCCTGGATGTGACCAAGAACGAGAACTACAAGCCGGCCATCACCCAGACCGTCGCCGGCCTCTATATGAAAGAGGCGGAGGACGCGGCGGCGGCTGTGAAGAACCCGAAAGACAAAGCCGAGGTCGCGGCGGCCGACAAGGTCGCCAAAGACGCCTACGCCAACGCCATCGTTTACTACGACAAGCTCCTGGCCATTCGGCCGAACAGCGAGATGGCGCTGGAAGGCAAGGCCAGGGCCCTGATCATGATGGACAAGGCCCAGGATGCCCTGCCTCTGCTCAAACAGTACATGCAGGTGTCCAAGAACGAGCAAGAGAAGAAAAGCGTGGCGGACACCATCAAGAAAATCGAAGCGATGAAGAAAAAGTAACTACCTGTACGCGGGCCTAGACGAGCAAGGGGAGCCATGAGGCTCCCCTTGCTCGTTTGAGTGGCCCCGTAAACCCTTCTCAGTCTTGCGTTTTCCAGCCCACACGACTATACTTAGCTGATTCTGGAGGAGGGTGCGCATGCCCTACGATCCACACGCCGTCGAGCTCCGCTTCCAGCAGGGGTGGGAAGAGGCGGGCGTAGCCACCGTGGCGGAGGATCCGTCCCGGACGCCGTTCTACTGCCTTGAAATGTTCATGTACCCGTCGGGCAAGATCCATATGGGCCACGTTCGCAACTACACCATCGGCGACGTGGTGGCGCGCTACCAGCGCATGCGGGGCAAAAACGTCCTCCACCCTATGGGATTTGACGCCTTCGGGCTCCCGGCGGAAAACGCGGCCATCAAGGGCGGGGCGCACCCCAAGGCGTGGACCGACGCCAACATCTCCACGATGAAGGGCCAGTTGCGGCGCATGGGATTCCTGTATGACTGGACCCGCGAAGTGCGCACATGCGAGCCCCAGTACTACCGCTGGAACCAGTGGTTCTTTCTCAAGATGTTCGAGAAGGGCCTGTGTTACCGGGCCAAGCGTTCCGTGAACTGGTGTCCCGATTGCGCCACGGTTCTGGCCAACGAGCAGGTGGAAGACGGGACGTGCTGGCGCTGCCACAACGCCGTCACGGTCAAGGAAATGGAGCAGTGGTTCCTGCGCATCACGGACTACGCCCAGGAGCTGCTCGACGACCTGGACGCGCTGGGCCAGTGGCCTCCCGAAGTGGCGGCCATGCAGCGTAACTGGATCGGCCGCTCCGAGGGTGCCTTCGTGGACTTTGCCGTGGAAGGGCAGACGGAGCCCATCCGCGTGTTCACCACGCGCATCGACACCATCTACGGCGCGACTTTCCTGGTGCTGGCGCCCGAGCACCCGGCGGCCCGCCGTGTCACCCTTCAGGACAGGCGCCCCGCCGTGGAGACGTTCCAGGCCAGGGTCCGCGCCCAGAGCACCCACGACCGGTCCACCAGCAAGGAGAAGGAGGGCGTCTTCACGGGAGCCTTCGCCATCAATCCCTTTTCCGGCGAGCGCATCCCCATCTACCTGGCCAACTTCGTCCTCATGGACTACGGCACGGGCGCCATCATGAGCGTCCCGGCCCACGACCAGCGGGACTTCGAATTCGCGAAAGCCTATGGGTTGCCCATCCGGGTGGTGGTTCAGAGCGGGGCCCTGGAGTCGGACCGGCTTGCGGAGGCGGCACCGGCGGACGGCGTGCTCGAATCCAGCGGGCCCTACACGGGCCTGCCCAACCGGGAGGCCATGGCGGTCATGGGTGCCTTCGCCAAGGAGAAGGGCTTCGGAGAACCCACCGTCACCTACCGCATCAAAGACTGGGGTATCTCGCGGCAGCGGTACTGGGGCACGCCCATCCCCATCGTCCACTGCCCGGTCTGCGGTATCGTTCCCGTACCTGAGGACCAGCTTCCCGTCCTCCTCCCGCAAGACGTGGCGTTCACCGGCAAGGGCGAGAGCCCCCTGGCCACCCACGAGGGTTTCGTGAAGGCGGCGTGTCCCGCCTGTGGAAGGGAGGCCCGCCGCGAAACGGACACCATGGACACGTTCGTGGATTCGTCCTGGTACTTCTTTCGTTACTGCAGCCCGCGCGAAGAGAGCGCGCCGTTCGAGGGCGAGGCGGTACGCTACTGGACCCCGGTGGACTTCTACATCGGCGGCATCGAACACGCCACCATGCACCTCATCTACTGCCGCTTCTTCACGATGGTCCTGCGCGACCTGGGCCTCGTGCCCTTCGGCGAACCCGTCAAGCGCCTCATGTGCCAGGGGATGGTCATCAAGGACGGGGCCAAGATGAGCAAGAGCCTGGGCAACCTCGTGGAGCCCGACGACATGATCGTCCGCTACGGGGCTGACGCGGTCCGGCTGAACATGCTCTTCCTCTCGCCGCCCTGGGACCAGCTCGACTGGAAAGACAGCGGCGCCGAGGGCGCCTACCGCTTTCTCAACCGGGTCTATGCCCTGGTGGAGGACCTGGCCGAGGATCTGAAGGGACCCGTCCAGGAGCCGCGAGGGGAGGTGCCTCTCTTGCGGCGCAAGACCCACCAGACCATCGCCAAGGTGACGGCCGAGCTGGACCACCGCCTCAAGATCAACACGGCCATCGCGGGACTGATGGAACTGGTCAACGCCGCGCAGGGTTACCTGGCGAGCTACGGGAAGACGCCCCAGGAGCGCTACGTGCTTCGGGAAGCCGTGGAATCCCTCGTGGCCATGCTCTCGCCCTTTTCCCCGCACATCGCGGACGCCCTGTGGCAGATGTTGGGTCACGACGGATTCCTCGTGGACGGCCCGTGGCCATCCTCAGAAGCGGCCATTGCGAAGGAGGACGAGATCACCCTCGCGGTGCAGGTGAACGGCAAGGTGCGGGGGCAAATCACCGTGCCCGCGGACGCAGGTGCCGAAGAAGTGCTGGCCGCGGCCAAAGCGAACGAGAAGGTGGCGGGCCACCTTGAAGGGAAGCAGATCGTCAAGGAGATGGTGGTTCCGGGGAAAATCGTGACCCTGGTGGTTCGATGAAGTGGTGATGAGGGAATGACGGGATGAGGAGATGAGGAGATGAGGGCCGGATTCGCCGTCGCATCTTTGGCCGTGGCGCTGCTCTTCACCGCCTGCGGCTATCACCTGCTCGGAACGGGCGGCGCCCTGCCGCCGTCGGTGAAGGTGGTGGCCGTCCTGCCCTTCGAGCGGCAAGTGCCGGTCCTGCAGCTCGACCAGCGGGTCACCGAGGCCGTGACCCGCGAGCTGGCCCAGCGCGCCCGCGTGAAGGTTCAGTCTTCCAAGGAGGGTGCTGACGCGGTCCTTACGGGAGCTATCACGGGCTACGGCGTGGCGCCTCTTTCCTACGACTCGGCGGGCCGCGCCAACCGGTACCAGGTGACCATGACGGCGAAAGTCCGTCTGGCCAGCCGCGACGGGAAGGTCCTCTTCGAGTCCCAGGGATACCGGTTCAGCGAAGTCTACGAGCGCTCCTCGACGCCCGGCAACTACATCAGCGAAGAGGTGGTGGCCTACGACGTGGTTGCCAGGGATTTTGCACGGGCCCTCGTGGCCACCATCATGGAGGCCAACCCCGGTGCCCCGTGATGCGTCTCTGGTTCACGAAGAGCGGCCCTGGGCTGGAACCCTGGTGCGCTTCACCCTCGACGGGAGGGGCTTGTTGAGGGAGGAGTTCACCTCCTCCGTGCCCACCCACAGGCAGATCATTCCCTACGGGGAGATATGGGACACTTACAGCAGCCAGAGCCTGCCGGTGTGGCAGCTGGCCATCCTCACGATCCTCACGCTGGCGTGGGCCGCGGGAGCCTTCCTTCTTGGCCCATCCGAGGCCCTCACGGGGCTTAACGCGGCGGTTTTGGGCGCCGCCTGGGCCCTCCTCGTTTGGAGGGCACGCCTCAGGACGGTCAAAGTATTCGACTACGACGGATACGAGATCGCCGCGTTCCACGGACTGGATGGACGCTCCTTCGAGGACTTCCTCGGAGAGCTCAGCCTCCGGGTGACGGCACACCGGTTCGCCCTACAGAACGTATTCGAGGGCCTCGATCAGGGCCGCCTGGCCATCAAAGGAACGCTGAGCCTGTGGACCTGCGTCTTTCTCTACGACCGCGTGGTCTTGGAAAGCAGGGGTCCGTTGGGGCGGTCCAGCCGGATGTTCTTTTCCCTGGCCTCACTGGAACCCCCCATCCGGCTGGCCTGGCGCGCGCCATGGGTCCTCATCGGTCCGGCCCTGGCCGCGGGGGCCGTGAGCCTCGCCCTTGCCGCCGAAGCGGCGCGAGGGAGCGGCGAGGCGCTGACCCCGTGGATCTGGGGATCGGCCGGCGCATTCTTTGCCCTTGCCCTTGGCGCCGCGGCCTTGACGGGGGCGGCGGTCGAAGTGGCGGCGGGTCCCCAGCCGGCCCGAACTCCTTACCTCCCGTGGTGGCGCAGGGCACCGCGCCGGGAAGCCCTCGCCTGGTTCGCCCGCCTGGTTCACCTCGCCGATCGCCTGGATGAAATTCACCTGGACGACTACTGGGAGTACCACCGTGCCAAGCTTCAAGTGCTTCGGGAGGAAGGCTTCATCGAGGATTGGCCGTACCGCTCCGCCTTGGCGCGGCTCAACTCTCAGGAACGCGAGGACTTGGAAGAGTAGGACGAGATGAGGGGATGGGGGGATGCGGACATAAGGGATCGCTCTCTCATCGCCCGCGACGGCGTCCCACTCCCTTCATCGCCTCATTTCCTTATCCCGGACAGTCACTCGTCCTTATAGACGATGGGAACAAAAGTGACTCCGCTGGGGGGATAGTCCACGATGGTGCGGACGCCCTTCTCGAAGTACATGTAGTAGGTCCTGAAAACGGGCTTCTCATTGCGCCTGGCCACGTAGAACCGGTTGAAGTCCGAGGGGGAGGCGAGCTTGGCCTTGGCGGCCTCCACCAGCGCCGGCCGGCCGTAGTCGGCCAGAATGGCGAAGACGTAACGGACCGTTTCCGCGTACGGCGGAATCTTGTTGCTGTATTTCTGCACGGCGTTTTCACCCGCGTTGTAGGCGGCCAGCATGAGGGGGACATCGCCCCCGAAGAGGTCCCTCAAGTAGGCCAGAAAATTGGTCCCCCCCGTGATGTTCTCGTCCACGTCCCAAGGATCGCTGCAGCCGAAGCGCCTTCCCGTTTCGGGGAGGAGTTGCATGAGGCCGATGGCGCCCTTGCGGGAGATGATATTGGATTGGAACCCCGACTCGGCGTGTACGAGGGCCGTCACGAGGTTGTAGTCCAACCCCGTCCGGGAGCATGCCGCCTTGAGTTTGCCCTGGATGGCCTGGCGTTGGGCCGCCGTGACCTTGGGGATGGGCTGGGCCGATTCGGGGGCCGCGAGCTGGGCGGCGGCGGCGGACCCTTTGTTGGTAATGACGATGCGGCCGTTGCGGTCTCGCTCCACGCGCAGTTGGGCCGCCGCCGGCAAGGCGGCGAGAGCGAGAATAATAAGGGCCGTGGCCCGGCGTCTCAAGGGGAGACCCCTTCGTCCCAATGCTTGCGGGCCAGTTGGCCGCAGGCCGCCAGGATGTCCAATCCCCGGCTGCGCCGCAGTGTCGCCGTAATCCCCTGCCTGTTGAGCACTTCCTGGAAGGCCGATGTGGCCTGGGGCGTGCTGGGCTGGTAGGGCAACCCTTCAGCGGCGTTGAAGGAAATGAGGTTCACCTTGACTTTGAGCCCCCGGGCGAAGTGCGCCACGTCCCTGGCGTCCTGCTCCGAGTCGTTCACCCCGCCCATGAGGACGTACTCCAGCGAGATCCGCTCCCGGTTTTTGCGCGTGAGGTTCTGGAGAACCCGCCGGAGATTGGCCAGGGGATACCTTGCGTTGATGGGCATGAGGCGCGTGCGCAAGTCGTCTCTGGCCCCGTTGAGGGAGAGAGAAAGGCGCGGACACACGGGGCTTTGGGCGAAGGCTTCCAGGGCCTCCGCGAGGCCGGAAGTGGAGACCGTGATGCGGCGGGGGGAGACGGCCATCCCCTCGGGGTCCTCCAGCAGCGCAAGGGCCGCCTCCAGGTTGGCGCGGTTGGCCATGGGCTCTCCCATACCCATGAATACGACGTTGTAGGAGGTCTCGGCAATGTCCGTCCGGGACTCGAGAACGAAGAACTGGCTGAGGATCTCCCCGGGCGTCAGGTTTCTTCTCAGCCCCATCTTGCCTGTGAGACAGAAGGTGCATCCCATGGCGCACCCCACTTGCGAGGAGACGCACACGGTTCTGCGCTCACGGTCCGGGATGTAGACGCACTCAACGGTCTGGCCGTCGCCGAGGCGCAGGAGAAATTTACGGGTGCCGTCCACAGCTGCCTGGTCTCCCACCACCTCGGGGAGGCCAGAGAAGGCGCGCGAGGCCATGAGCGCCCGGGAGGCTTTAGGCACGTTGGTCCACGCCATGGGGTCCAAGGTTCTCCGGGCGTAGATCCACTTGTAGATCTCCCGGTGGTGGAAAGGCTTCAGGCCGAGGCCCTCGCAGGCGGCGGCGATGCCGGGCCGGTCCAAACCAAGGAGGAGTATCTTAGGGGATATGAGGGCCGCCGAGCCGGTTGGTGCCATAAATCCGATGCCTCCCTTCTCAATCTAGCTGAACGGGATGCTGTTGGCAAACGGGAGGGGCTTCTTGGCTCTTCCCTGGAGGGCGCCGCGGCCGTACACTAGGCGCCTTGCTTGGAGGCTCCTTCATGAAACGATCCCCCGGATCCTGGGCGCTGACGCCGATGTTGGCCATGGCGCTGACGGCCTCGTGGGGTCCGCCCACCGCGGCGTGCACCACCGCCGTCGTGGCGGCCTCGGCCACCACCAACGGGCGGCCCCTTCTCTGGAAGAACCGTGACGCCGACGACCATCACAACCAGGTCGTGTACTGCGCCGACGGCACGTATCCCTACGTGGGCCTGGTCAACAAAGGCGATGCGGCGGGCATGGAGATCTGGGCGGGCATGAACGCGGAAGGGTTCGCCATCATGAACGCCGCCTCCTACAACATGGAAGTGGACAAGGACACGCGGGGCGAGGGGGCCTTCATGAAGCTCGCCCTGCAGACCTGCGCCAGCGTCGGGGATTTCCAATCCCTCCTGGAGAAGACCAACGCGGGAGGCCGCGACGTCTCGGCCAACTTCGGCGTGATCGATGCCAAGGGCGGCGCCTGCTATTTTGAAACGGGCATGCACGCTTACAAGCGATTCAACGCCGACGATCCTCTTCTGGCTCCCCGCGGGTTCCTCGTCCGAAGCAACTACAGCGAGTCGGCGAGCCTGGACAAGGGAACGGGGTTCCTCCGCCACGACCGGGCCCAAGCCCTTCTAGAAGGCCTGGTCAAGGCCCACGCCCTGAACGCCCAGAGCGTGCTGAAGGACGTGAGCCGCGACACCGCCAACGCCCGCATCGGATCCTACCCAGGCGCGTGGCGCAAGAAGGGCTTCCCGCCTTACGCCTACACCGCGGACAGCATCTGCCGCTTTGATACCTCCTCCTGCGTCCTTTTCGAGGGCCCGGGGCCCTCGGAGCCGGCATCCCTGGCCACGGCGTGGGTGATCCTGGGACTCCCCGCGGCGGGCGTGGCGGTCCCCGTTTGGGCGGCCGCCGGTTCCGTTCCCATCGACATGGGGACTTCCGCTGAATCCGCTCCGCTGAACGTCGCTTTCGACGCGGTCCGTGACGCCCTCTACCCGGAGACGAGGGGCGATCTCAAGAAATACATGGACCAGGAGGCCCTCAGCGATCCCAAGACGGGTATTCTGGCCCCGCTCCTGGCTCAGGAGGCGACGGTTTTCAGGCAGGTGGAGGCCGCCACGTCATCCTGGCGCAGGCAGGCGCCATCTCCCTCCCAATTGGCTGATCTCCAAGGGGGCCTGGCCCGGCAAGTGCTGGACGGGGTGAACGCGTTCATGGAGGCCAGGCGCCGGAATGCTCCCGGCCTCCCCAAAGTCCCTAGGGCAGCCATTCAGGCCGGGGCGCCGGGCGGCGTAAGCGTTTCGGACCTGAAGCCCTGACGCCTCAGGGCACCCCTCGCCGGTTCTGCTCGACGGAGGGAGGCTCGCCGCTCGATGCAGCCGTTAGCCCTATCGAATCTGGACGAGAAACTCCCGGCGAAGGTCCCTGTCCCCTAGAAACAGCCCCGTAAACGCCGTCGTGGTGGTCTGGCTGGCCTGCTTCTCCACCCCGCGCATGGCCATGCAGAGGTGAAACCCCGTAGCCGACACCGCCACGCCTCTCGGGGCGAGGATCGCGTCGATGGCTCCGGCCACCTGCTGGGTCATGCGCTCCTGGACCTGAAGCCGCCGGGCGAAGACATCCACCAGCCGGGGGATCTTGGAGAGGCCGATGATCTTCTTGTGAGGCAGGTAGGCCACGGAGACCTTGCCGAAGAAGGGGAGCATGTGATGCTCGCAGAGGGAGTAGAACTCAATCTCCTTGACCAAAACCATTTCCTGGTAACCTTCGGCGTCGAAGACCGCCCCATTCACGACTTCAGCCAGGTCCGTGGTGTACCCGGACGTCAGAAACCGCATGGCCTTGGATACGCGGTGGGGGGTCCGCTCCAGCCCCTCGCGGGCCGGATCTTCGCCGAGGGCCTCGATCATGCCCGACACCATGGGCTCCATGGCGTCGCCCGGCTCCAGCCGATCCTCCTCCATGGGCACGAAGTGGAGCGCCGCTGCGGCGCCCACGGAACGGTGCAGGTCGGCGGCCTCAGCGGCGGACGACGGCGATATTGCGCTCGGTTTCTTGGAGTCGAAGTTCATACAGTCTCCCGGCGGGGATCCTGGGATCCAGGACCTCCCAAAAGGCCACGGCGAGGTTCTCGGCCGTGGGGATGATCCCTCTCAGAAAGGGCACGTCGAGGTTCAGGTGCTTGTGGTCAACGCGGTCAAGAACCACCTCTTGGATAAGAGTTTTGAGGGCTTTCATGTCCAGGATCATGCCCGTTTCCTGGTTCACGGGACCCTCCACGGTGACCTCCAACTCGTAGTTGTGCCCATGGCCGTTGGGATTGGCGCACAGTCCGAAGACCTGGGCGTTCTTGTCATCGTCCCAGGCCGGCTGGGAAAGCCGGTGTGCGGCGGAAAAATGGGTCTTGACCGTCAAGAGAGTCTGCATCGGGCCTCCACAAAGGTGAGCCTCAGCAAGTGACGTACCAGACTTGGCCCGCACGAACACGGTCCCTGGGCCTCTTATTAGTTGCGGGCATTCTCCCTCTCCATAACCCTTGAACGCCGAGCGGCGGCGAACCATTCTCGTTCCCTTGGTGTAACGCCCCAAGGCCCTGCTGGGTTTCACGCGAGAAACAACGCCATTTAAATCGTCGGTTTGGCATGGCACGCCCTTTGCTGAGTAGTGAGTGGGGGGATTCCCCGAAGAAGTTTGTCTAACCCGAACCGAGCGCTAGGTGCGCGGAAGGAGGCCCAACATGACTCTGGTAGGACAGAAGGCTCCGGACTTTGAAATGGATGCGGTGGTAGCGGACGGTTTCAAGAAGATCAAGCTCTCCGATTACAAAGGCAAGTACGTCGTGCTGTTCTTTTATCCCCTGGACTACACCTTCGTCTGCCCCACGGAGATCACGGCCTTCGCCGACGCCTACGATCACTTCAAGAAGCTTGGGGCCGAGGTGATGGCGGCCTCCGTGGACAGCACCTTCGTCCACCTTTCGTGGCAGCAGACGCCCCGGAAGGAAGGCGGCCTGGGTTCGCTACCCTTCCCGCACCTGGCGGACCTCAAGAAAGAACTGAGCCGGGACTATGATGTGCTCAACGGCGGCGGCGTGGCGCTTCGCGGACTCTTCATCATTGATCAGGAAGGCGTCATCCAGCATGCGACCGTCAACGAACTGGGCATTGGGCGCAACGTGGACGAAGTGCTGAGGACCCTCCAAGCCATCCAGACCGTGAAGAAGACCGGCGAGGTCTGCCCCGCCAACTGGAAGCCCGGCGACGACACCATGAAGGCCGACCCGAGCGGGTCGAAGGCGTACTTCCAGAAGCACAACTCCTAGCAGCTGCACTGCGGGACACCGGCGAGGGCGGGTTTACGAGCCCGCCCTCGTTCATGTTTGCCGGCCGCCGCGCGATGGGCGGCGCAGCCCTCCGCCGCGGCCCTCCCGGGCAACCCGCCGTGATGGGGCGGAGCAGGTGGTCGCCGCGCGGAAGGAGGCGCCAGCTCGGCTTGGCCCGCCCCATCGTCCAGAAGAATCTACCGAAAGCAAAGTCCCACGGTGGGGCTCGTAACGGCCGGGTATGGTGTAAACTATAACCTGCCTAAAGGGGGGAGAACCATGACCCGAAAACACGAGCACGACAGGGGATATCACAAGGAGACACGACTCATCCACGGCGATTTCCATTCGCCCCACTGGGACTACAGCGATCATATCGTGCCGCCCATCTCGGCGTCGGCCGCCTATCGCCTGCGCAGCGCCGAGCGGGGCGCCGAAGGGTTTCAAGAGTTCGCGAACCCCGAGTTCAACCGCCACACGCACCCGCCCATCTACATCTACGACCGGCTGGACGAGCCCTCCCGTTCCATGCTCGAGGACAACATGGCGGCGGCGGAAGAGGGCGAGTGCGGAGTTGCCTTTTCCACGGGTATGGCGGCCATCGCCGCCAGTCTCTGCGTCCTGGCCAAATCGGGGGACACGGTGCTGGCGCACCACACTCTTTACGGGTGCACCTACTCGCTCCTGACCAACTGGCTGCCCCGCTTCGGGGTCACGGTCAAAATGATGAACTGCCTCGACCTTGATGCCCTGGACAAGGCCCTCACTCAGGACGTGGCGGCCGTGTATTTCGAGACGCCCAGCAACCCCATTCTGGAGCTGGTGGACGTGGGCGCGGTCCGGGCAGCGGTGGACAGGGCCAACGCGGCTCGGAATCCCAAGAAGCGGCGGATTTTCATCGTCGTGGACAACACGTTCGCCACGCCCTTCTGCCAGCGTCCGCTCACCCTCGGTGCCGACGTGGTGGTGGAGTCCATCACCAAGAACGTGGGCGGCTTCGGCACCGACATGGGGGGCATGTGGGTGGGACCCCGCCTTCTGGAGCCGGACATCCTCCTTTTCCGCAAAGATTTCGGGTCGCCTCTGGCCCCGAAAGCCGCGTGGCCGCCCCTGGTCTACGGCCTGCCGACCCTCGGTCTGAGGACCGGCCGGCAGATGGAGACGGCTCTGGCCCTCGCACGTTTCCTCGACGGACACCCCGCCGTGGCGCGCGTGGTCTATCCCGGCCTGCCCAGCCATCCGCAGCACGCCCTCGCTCAGAAGCAGATGGTGGACTCGGACGGGAAGTTCGCCCCGGGCATCCTGATCTACTTTGTTCTGAAGGGCAGCCCCGAAGAGGCGAGGGAATCCGGACGCAAGGTCATGAACCATTTGGCGGACCACGCCCTGAGCGTGACCCTGGCCGTTTCCCTCGGCCAGATCCGAACCCTCATCGAGCATCCCTCCTCCATGACCCACGCGCCCCTCCCCGTAGAGGCCCAAGTGGCCGCCGGCATCGATCCGGGAGGTATCCGGATCAGCGTGGGTCTCGAACGGGTCGAAGACATTCAACGGGATCTCCAGGAAGCGCTGGGAACCTTGTAGGGGGACAGGGGGACCCAAAGGGAAGCCCGGTTCGGGCGTCCGCGGTTGGACTTTTCGCTCTCGCTCGTCAGCGTGCGGGTGGCGGACGAGGGGCACCCGAATTGAGCCACGGCCAAAAGGGGGTTGATTGGACCTCTTTCGATGGGTACCAGGCCAAGGTCCCGTCCAAGTCGCCCCCAAACCGGGGGTAGCCTCCCTCCTGCCCTCTGACGGCCCGCTGCGCGAAGCCCCCTGCCTCCTTATCCTTCCGCCCCTGTGGGACCACCACGGCCACGTGGCATGGCTCGGCGCCCTACTGGAGCAAGCCGACCTTCGCGGATGCTCCAGCGTGGATGAGGCCTTGACGTGCCTGGTCCGGGCGGCGGCTGGCCTGGTGCCGGGCGCGTGGGCCGAAGGATTCGGCTGGGACCAGAACCTCTGGGGAGGGGTCTATCCGGGCCGCGAATCGCTGGATCGCCTATTTCCCCGCCGGCCCGTTTATCTACGGCGGGTGGATGGCCACGCCGCCTGGGTGAATTCCATGGCCTTGGCCGTCGCGGGCATCCACGAGGACGCTCCAGATCCTCCGGGCGGCGCCTTCCTGCGGGACGGGGGCCGCCTTTCGGGTATCCTCCTGGACACGGCCATGGAACGCTTGGCGGCCCACGTTCCTGCTCCTTCAATCGGGGATCTGCGCCGCCGTGTTCTCAATGCCCTGAATCACCTCCGAGGGGCAGGCCTCGCCGGGGTCACGGACATGGGACTGGAGCCCGCCCACGTGGACGTCCTGGCATCGCTGGACCGCGAGGGGGCCCTGCCCCTTCCCGTAGAGGGCTTCGCGTGGGTGCGCCCCGGCCAGCGCGATCTGCCCGCCCCGGCGACGGGCTCCCGCTTTCACCTGAGAGGGATCAAGCTCTTCGCCGACGGCGCATTGGGAAGCCGCGGCGCCGCGCTGCGCGAGCCCTACAGCGATGCTCCCGGCACGGAGGGATTTCTCCTGTGGGAGACGGAGGAGATGGCTCGTGTCTTGAAGGAAGCGGGAGCGGCGGGGCTGGTGCCGGCGGTCCACGCCATCGGCGACCGGGCCGTGGGGCAAGTCCTGGACGCCGCTGCCATGTGGGGCACGGCGGGCCTGGGCATAGAGCACGCTCAGCTCGTCTCGGACGACGACGTGAGACGCATGGCAGTCCTGGGAGTCGCGGCTGGCATTCAGCCCTGCCATTATCTCTCGGACAGAAGCTGGGCGGGCCGCCGTCTCGGCCGGAGAATGTCCCGGGCCTACCGGTGGGGCTCCCTCCTTCGGGCAGGAGTGCCCCTCCGTATGGGCACAGACTTTCCCATCGAGCCGCCAGATCCCGCGCGCAACTTCCTCGCGGCCGCGGGCCGGGAGGATCCCTCCGAGCGCCTTTCCGTCGAGGACGTCCTTCGCGCGTATGCTCCGCCGCATCAAATGGATCCGGCCTTTGCCTGCACGCTCCTTGGCTGCGAGGCACCCGAGGCTCTGGGACGGACCTCCGAATCCCAGCGGCTCGTATTTGCTCCGCCTCCCAGCGGGGACCGGCCATGCTGAAGCTCAAGGACGAAGATTTGCTTGCCCTGAGGGCCTGGATGGCCCAAGCTCTGGGCATGGAGGGAGAGATCTACCGTCCCGCCTTCCTGGCCCGGCGCCTCTGGTCTCGCATGAGGGCCACGGGAACACCGGACGTGCCATCCTATCTCGCCCTTATACGCGGCGAACCCGCGGAGGCCCTGACCCTCGCCTCCAAATTCCTGGTGCCTACCACCGAGTTCTTCCGGAATCCCGAAGTGTTTCATGCCTTGGGCCGGGAACTCGTGGCCAGGACGTCCCGCCCGGGGTGGGCCACCCTCCGCGCCGTGTGCGCACCCTGCTCAACCGGGGAAGAGGCGGTGAGCCTGGCCATCCTCATGAGCGAGCTCGGCCTGCGGGGCCATATCGTGGCCTTGGACCGATCCCGCGGGTCTCTGAGCGCGCTTCGAACCGGCTTCTGGCCCCGGCGCTCCACGGAAAAGGTGGACTTGCGGCGGAGGGCGAGGTATTTTAGAGGCGAGGGAGAGACGTCCAGGATAACGGAGGACATCGCCGCCCGCATCCAGCCCGTCTGCTGTGATCTGGGCGGCGGAATACCGGCGGACGGCGTTCACCTGGTCATGATGAGAAACTTTTTCATTTACTTGACTGAATCGGCCCAGGGCCGCCTCCTTCATGAGGCGGCGAGGGCCCTGGTCCCCGGCGGACTCCTGGTCTTGGGGCGCGTGGAGATCCTGCCCCGCGCCGCCCTGGGGCCGTGGGCCCTCGTGGAGAGGGACGCACGCATCTACGAACGGACTGGGGGAGCGGGATGAGAAAGAAAATCGCGTGGGCCTTCGTCGGCGCCGTCATGCTGCCCATCCTCGTGGGCCTTGCCCTCGACTACTGGATCAACCCCCACGACTTGTCCCAGAACCGCCTCATCGTCTTCTTCACCGGCCTGGCCATGGCCCTCCTATCGGCGTGGGCGGGGGCCCGCTTCCTGACAAGGCGTCTCGTGAGCCTGGCGGAGGCCAGTCAAAAGGTGGCCGAGGGTGACTTGTCGCAGGACGTTCGGGTCGAGACGGACGACGAGGTGGGGATGCTCGCGGGGTCACTCAGGACCATGATGGCAAGCCTCCGCGATATCGTCCGGCAGGTGCAGACCAGCACGGGCCTCATGTACGAGGCCGTCCAGAACCTGTCCGTCTCCACCACCGAGGTTACCGCCAGCACATCCGAAGTGGCGGCCAACATCCAGAACATCGCCAAAGGGGCCGAAACCCAGGCATCCAGCGTAGAGCGCGCCGCGGAGGTGACCCAAAAGATCGCCACCACGGCCCTCGTCATCGCCGACCGGAGCCGCTCCGCGGAGGAGGAGGCCTCGGTCTCCGCCCGCCGCGCCGCCGAGGGCGCTGCCGCGGCCGAGGAGGCGAGCCGGGCCATGAGCGACATCCTGGCCCAGGTGGAGCAGTCCACGGGCCAGGTCCACACGTTCAAGGACCAAGCCACGGAGATCCATGCCCTCGTGGAGGGCATCACCACCCTCAGCCATCAGACCCACATCCTCGCCCTCAATGCCACCATCGAGGCGGCCCGGGCCGGGGAAGCGGGCCGGGGCTTCGCCGTTGTGGCCGAGGAGGTGCGCCGTCTGGCGGAGAACACCAGGGAAATGGCCGCTCAGATCGCGCGCCTCGCCCAGAACATCACGGGGCGGACGCAGGAAGTCTCCACCCGAATGGAAGAAACGCGCACGGCGGCCCAACTGGGGCACCGCAAGACCGCGGCCGTAACCGAGGCTCTCACGCGCATCACCGCCGGAGCCACGGGAACGCAGGATTCCGTGCGCACCATCGCCCAGGGAGCCGTGAGCCAAGCCGAGGGAATGGAACAGCTCAGCGGCGTCATGGAGGAGATTCAGGGCGTGGCCACGGACAACGCCGCGGGCACCCAGGAGGCCTCCGCCGCCACGGAGGAGACCACGGCCAGCATGGAGTCCATCAACCAGCAGGCCCAGGCCCTGCTTTCGGAGGCCAACCGCCTCCGGTCCCTCGTGGACAGATTCAAGCTATAGCGGGGCCGGAACCCGCCAGGAGATCTCCAGGGTGCAGCAGTTGCTCGTCACGAGGATCGGTACGCGCAGGGTGGGCTGGGCCACGGGCCACCTCGAGGAGATCGCCGCCATGCCGCGCCTCTTCCCGCTGGCTCAATCCTTCCCCCACCTGATGGCCACGGCGTTCATGCGGGGGCGGCTCATCACCGTGGTGAACACGTCGACGCTCATCGGGGAGGCGGAGGAATCCTTCCAGGAGGGACTCTTGCTGCGGCTGGCCGCGCCCGCGCCGAACCTGGGCTTCGCGGTTCCGGCCATCGAGAGCGTCATCCCCTTCCACGAGCTCGCGCTGCGCGAGGAAGGGGCGGAAGGAATCTGGGCCGGGGTTTACCCCTGGCAGGAGGTGTGGGTCAGCGTCATCAATCCGGCGGCCGCGGCCGCCGAACTTGCCAGGGCCATGGCCCTGGCCATTCGCAGCCAATCAACAGGGAGGGAGCATGCCTCATAAGGTACTCGTGGTGGACGACGCCATGTTCATGCGGGCCATGATCCGGGATATCCTCGTCAATTCAGGAGCCTACGAGGTGGTGGGCGAGGCCGCCAACGGCCAGGAGGCGGTGGAGCAGTACAAGAGCCTCAGCCCCGATCTGGTGACCATGGACATTGTCATGCCCCAGATGGACGGAATCGAGGCCACAAGGGAGATCCTCAAGCAGAGCCCGAAGGCGAGGGTGGTCATGTGCTCGGCTCTCGGGCAGGAGGCCCTGGTCATCGAGTCCATCGCCGCAGGCGCCAAGGACTTTATCGTTAAGCCCTTCTCGGCGGAGAAGGTGCTCAAGGTCCTCGACTCCGTCGTGGCGGGATGATCGGGCCGGGTCCCGGCCACCGGTGAGGCGGGGATGGACCTATCCAAGTACCTCGAACTCTACCTGAGTGAGGGCCGAGAGCACGTGAGCCTCCTGCGGCGTGGCCTCCCGCTGGAGGGGCCCGTTTCCGTGGACGCCGTCACGGACCTCTTCCGGCATGCCCACTCCCTCAAGGGAATGGCGGCCTCCATGGGGTTCGAGCTCACCAGCCGCCTCTCCCACGATTTGGAAGCCCTTCTCGACCATTGGAGGAAAGGCGCCGAGGCCACGCCCCTGCAGCGGGCGGCGGCCTTGGATGCGGTGGACGTATTGGACGCCTGCATGGACGCGGTGGAGCGCCAGTCCTCCGACGGGGCCATGGCCCCGAGGGTTGAGGCGTCCGTGGCCGGTTTGGGGGCGGCCTCGGCCTCGCCCGAGGCCGGACTCCCCTCCGCCGGCCCGACTGGCACTGAGGCGAGCAAGGCGGCCGCCACGGTCGAGGGTCCGGGAAGGCCGGTTACGGGCAGCCCCCCACCCGCCCCCGGGCCCCGGGCCCGGATCAAGGTCTCCATCGACCCGTCGTGTCCCCTGCCGGCGGCGCGCTTCATGGTCATGGCCGAGCGCGTCAAGGCCGAGGAGCCGTCGGCCGTCCTGGAACCCGACCTCCAGCACATCGTGAAGGAGGGCCTCCGCTCCGCCGTGTTCCTGGTTCCGCCAGGACCCCTCCTCAAGGATCTGGCCCTCTCCCTCCGAAGCCTCCCCGACGTGGCCGACGTGGATCTGGAGCAGGCCTCCGCCCCGCCGCTACGGTCCGGGACCGAGGGGACCCTCGTGCAGAGCATGCGGGTGTCTCCAGAAGACCTGGACGCCCTGCGAGAGCAGGCCTCGGACCTCCTCTACCATCTGAACCAGTTCGAAGCCGCGCTGGGGCCCGAAGAAAAGCGCCGTCACCACTTCTGGCTGGAGTCGGAGCGGGTCCACCTCAACCGCCTCTTCGACCGCGTCCTGTCCATGAGGCTGGTCTCCTTTGAAGTCCTGGCAGAACGCCTGGGGCGCACCACGAGGGAACTCTCCTCCCGGCTCGGAAAGGCGGCGAGCCTCACCGTCTCAGGGGCCGAAGAGCGGGTGGACCGGGGCCTTCTGGAGCGGCTGCTGGATCCCCTCAACCACCTCGTTCGCAACGCCATGGACCACGGCCTGGAAGGGCCAGAAGAACGGCGGCGCGAGGGAAAAACGGAGAGCGGCCGGCTCACCCTCGACATCCGGCGGGAGTCGGAAGCCCTCCTCATCTCCTTCGCGGACGACGGACGGGGCATCGATGTGGAAGCGATCCGCCAGGCCGCCGTGGACCGGGGTCTCTTCGCCCCCCATGAGGCGGCTCTGCTCGACCACTCCAAACTCCTCGACCTGCTTACGGCGCCCGCCTTCTCCACCCGGAAGGAAGTGACCGATGTGAGCGGCCGCGGCGTAGGCCTCGACGTGGTGAGGTCCGCGGTGGAGTCCTTGGGGGGCCACCTGGAAATGGCCAGTGAGAAGGGCCGGGGAAGCCGGTTCACCCTCGTCATTCCTTCGGCCACCACCCTCACCAGGGTCCTTGTTTTCGGATGGGACGACGAGGTTCGCTACGGCATCCCCGCCTCCCAGATCCAGCACATATATCCCCTCTCCAGCGCGCCCCTGGTCTGGTCCGGAACCCGCCGCTTCCTTCAAGCGGGCGAGGAACTCCTGCCCGTCTTGGAATGGAGGGCGGGCCCGGTGGGGCGGGACGGCGCGGGACTGCGCCTGGTCCATCCCCAGGGCGACCGGGTGCTCCTCGTGAGCCGGGTCTACCAGGGAGAACGGGTGGTGATCATGCCCTGGGGCGCGCCCCTGGAGATGGTGTCGGAGTGGATGGGCGGGGCGCTTCTGGCCACGGGAGAGATCGCCTACGTTCTTGACGGCCGGGTCCTCATCAGGAGAGAAGGAGACTAGACATGGCCACGTTTCACCCCATCGAAGATCGGGAGCTGGACGCCCTCCGCGAGATCAGCAACATCGGTGCCGGGCACGCGGTCACGGCCCTCCACCAGATGACCCGGCGCGTCATCACCCTCGAGGTTCCCGCGGTGAACCTGGTGCCCTTTTCAGAAGTGGCCCACAGGCTGGGCGGGCTCGAAGAGGAGGTGGTGGGGCTCTTCTTCAGGGTCTACGGCGGGTCGCGAGGCAACATGCTCGTGGTCATGTCCCGCACGTCGGCGGAGCACCTCCTCACCGTTCTCTTTGACGGTAATGGGCCCAAGAGGCCCTTGGGGGACATGGAAATTTCAGCGCTGAAGGAGGTGGGCAACATCCTGACGTCCTCCTACTTGACGGCCATCGGCTCCCTGCTCAAAATTCCGCTCATCCCCTCCATACCCGCGTTCTCCATGGACATGGCGCAAGCGGTGGTGGACCTGCTCCTGATCGAGCTCGCGGAAGTGACCCACCAGGCGCTTGTCATCCAGACCGACTTCGCCACCCGGGACAAAACCTTCACGGGCCACTTCTGCCTCCTGCCCGATCCCGGCTCCATCGAGACCATCCTCACGGCCATCGACAGACTGCAGCAAAAGGGTTGAAACGGTCCGCCCCCATGAAGTCTCCCCCGCTGAGTCAGCTCGCTTCGGAAGCCAAGGTTGAGGCGCCGGGACGGCTTTCGCTCCTGGACCATGCAGCCTACGCCGTCGTCCTTGCGACCCTGATCACGGTGTTTGCCCTGGCGGGGTGGGTTCATCCCGATCCGGCGGGGTTGGGCACCCACACCCAGCTTCACCTGCCCCCTTGCGGGTTCTACGAAATGTTCCACAAGCCCTGCCCCTCATGCGGCATGACCACGGCCTTCGCCTGGATGATGCACGGCCATCCGCTGGAGGCCGTGAAGGCCCAGCCCGCGGGGACCGCCGTCTTTCTCGCGGGGGCGTTCCTCCTCGGCTATCTGCCCTGGATGTGGCTGCGCCGCAGGCCGCCCGTGGAGATCTTCGACAAGCCCGCCTTCCTTGGGGTCACCTTAAGCCTCATCGTCCTGATCCTGGCGGTATGGGGCGTCCGGGTGTTAAGCTGAACACGTTTCATGGCGCCAGAGGGCTGTCATAAGGGATGGGGAAGGGGAAAGCGATGGGCGACGAAAATCGGACCTACGACGCGGTTTCAGTTCCTGCTTACCCGGACAAGGCCAGCGGCATGGCCATTGCCGCCTTGGTGCTGGGGATTCTGGGGTTCTGCTGTTGCGGGATCTTCGCGGGCATCCCAGCGCTGGTTCTGGGTTTCATTGAGAACGGCAAGATCAAGCGCCTGGAGAGTTCTCCCAAAGGAAAAGGCTTCGCCGTCGCGGGCATCATCCTGGGGATCCTCTCTCTTGTGGTGGGATGCCTCCAGATTCTCTGGATCATGTTCTGGGGGGGCATGAGCTTTCTGCAGAACATGGCTCAGGGGATGCACTAACGCGCTGCCTGAGGCCCGGTGCTACGCCCTCGGATGGAACTGCCTGTAGATCCGCTTGAGGCGTTCCTGCTCCAGGTGGGTGTAGATCTGGGTCGTGGAGATATCGGCGTGGCCCAGGAGGATCTGGACCGCGCGCAAGTCCGCTCCGTGCTCCAGCAAGTGCGTGGCGAAGGAATGCCTCAGGGTGTGCGGGCTCAGGTGCTTGGTAATGCCGGCGGCGCGGGCGCTTGAGGTGATCATGATCCACACCATCTGCCGGGTCATGCCTCCTCCGCGAGCCGTCACGAAGAGCGCCGGAGCGGAGCGGCCCTTGAGAAGCAGCGGCCTGGCTTCGGACCGATAGCGCGCCACCCAGTCCTGAGCCACTTCGCCCAAGGGCACCACACGCTCCTTGCTTCCCTTGCCCATGACCAGGACGAAGCCCGCCTCGGCGTTCATCCGATCGAGGGTGAGGCCCGTGAGCTCGGAGACCCGGATCCCCGTGGCGTACATGACTTCCAGGAGGGCCCGGTTGCGCAACCCGAGAGGCCTGGAGGGATCGGGCACGGCAAGGAGCCGCTCCACTTCCTCCGTCGTGAGGTAGCCGGGAAGCCGCTTGAGAGCCCTTGGGGGATCCACGTTCTCCGTGGGGTCCGCGGGTACCTTGCGTTCCAGCATGAGAAACCGATAAAAGGAGCGGATCGCCACGAGGCGCCTGGCGGCGGTGGACGCGGCTCTCCTGGCGGAGTGTTCGCCCGCCATGAACGCCCTCACGTCCTCTCGGCGCACCTCGGCCGGCGCCTTCTTGCAGTGGGTGAAAAAACGGAGAAGGTCGCTCTTGTAAGCTTCCACCGACCTGGGCGAAAGACCCCGTTCTACCGTCATGTGGTCCAGGAATAGGGCCAGTTCGTTGGGCCAGGGAGCCTTCTCTTTCTCGGCGTTCAGGTGCTTCTCCTCACTCCTCACTCCTCACTCCCCACTCACTCTTCACTACGCGCTTACCAGTATCGCTCCACATGGATCTGCCCGGGCTTATGGCGCGTATGCTCGCAAAACCCCTGGCCTTCTAAGATGGAGACCATGGTTTCCACCATGGCGGGGTTGCCGCAGAGGAAGACGTGCGTATTTTCCGGGGCCGCCTCCATCCCCCAGGCCCGGTTCACCGCGCCGGAGTTCCACATGTCCTGAACCCAGCCCGTGGCCTGAAGCCACGGAACGGGATCTTCCTCGGGGTTGCTGATGACAGGAATGTACGCGAAGTTCTTGCAGATGCGCTGAAGGGTCACCAGCTCCGACCGGTACCCGAGGTCCGAGGATCTCCTGGCACCGTGGACCACGGCAAAGTGCCTCGGTCCCCCCGGTTCCAGGAGCGTGCGGAGCATGCTCATGTAGGGAGCCAAGCCCGTGCCGGTGGCCACCAGCGCGACGTTCTTGTCCTCGGGGACCTCCTTGAGGGTGAACATGCCGGTCATCTTGGGCGAAAGCCACAGGCGGTCCCCCGCCTTGAGGGCGAAGATCCGCGGGGAAAGGGCCCCCGAGTTGACGAGCGTCACGTAAAACTCGATGTACTCCCGGTCCACCGAAGATGAGGCGATGGAGTAGGCCCTGCGGATCAGCTTATCGGGCTCCAGCGGCGTGTCCTCTGGGTCTGAGAAAGCGTATCTCGGCGCGCTGGGAGGAAGGCCGATGACCGTGAACTGGCCGGGGTGGAAGTCCGGCAGGGCCCATCCCTCTGGGGCCGCGCGGAGAATAATGAGTCCGGGAGCCACTTCGATGCGCTGCGCGACGACGGCGTTAAGCTCTGGCAAGGCCATTCAAACCTCCGTGGAAAACGGTATGGCTTCTCCATCTCCGGCTGAAAGCGATCGGTTCCATGAACCGGCCTCCACAGGGTCCGGTCGCCATCAGTCCACTCCATTCACGGTTCGGCCGGGGCTTCGCCGTATAATAATCGTCACCGGGCCGTCATTCACCAACTCCACCTCCATCATGGCCTGGAAGACCCCCCTCTCCACAGGGACGCCCAGCCGGCCGATGGCCTCGGCGAATCGTTCGAAGAGGGGCTGGGCCGCCTCGGGCCGGGCCGCGTGGCAGAAGGAAGGCCTGGTTCCCTTGCGGAGGTCCCCCGCCAGAGTGAACTGGCTCACGGCGAGGACGGAGCCATCGATGTCACGTACGGAACGATTCATCTTGTCCGCGGCGTCGGAGAAGATTCTTGCATCGGCGACTTTCCTGGCGCACCAGTCCGCCTGGGCCTCCGTGTCCCCCTCCTCCACCGCCGCCAGGGCAAGCAGGCCCTTGCCGATGGATCCCACCGGCCGCCCGCCCACGCGGACGCACGCCCGGCTCACCCGCTGCACGACCACGATCACCGGGCACCTCCCAACCCTAAACCTTACCACAAGGCGAGGGACCCTCTTGGCTCCCTGGCGCCTTCTTTGGTATGCTGACACAGGAGTGTGACATGAGCGACGAGACAACGTACACCGTGACTTGCCCCTGTTGCGGGGCCCGTCTGACCCTCGACGCGGAAGCCCGCGTGGTGGTGAGCCACGAGGCCCCGCCTTCGACGGGCGAGAAGGCCACCTTCGACGCCCGCCTCAGGACCCTCGATGAGGAGAAGCGCGTGGCCGAAGAGAAGTTTCAAGAGTCGGTCCGCGCCGAAAAGAGCAAGAAGGATGTCCTTGAGAAGAAGTTCCAGGATCTGTTCCAGAAGGCCAAGGAAGGGCCCGTGGGCCCGGTCAAGCGGGACATCGACCTGGATTAAGCCCAGGCCCGGGGGGGACCGGGTCCAAACCGAACGCGAGGAGGCTGGAATGAAGACCAACCGTATCATGGCCGCAGCGGTACTGGCACTGCTGGTGGCTGCCGCGGGCTGCAACAAGAAGGGCCCGGGAAAACCCAGCGACATTGAGTATTTCCCCTGCGACAGCATGGATAAGGTTATCTCAACGGACGTGGTCAGCTTGGACAAGGGATTCTCCGCGGACGGGGCCGGCTCCCTCAAGGTGACCGTGGATCAGCCAAGCACGGTCAGGCTTTTCGAGGTGTCCGCACCGGGCGCGGAGAACGCCAAATACGTCTACAAGGCCAAAGTCAACGTGAAAGACCTTCTGGGAGATGCTTCCCTCCAGATGATCATCCACTTCAAGAACGGCGGTGAGGTGAACACCTACCAGACCACCAAGGGGCCGGGAGCGTGGACTCCCATGGAGGTCTTCGCCATCGTCCAGAAGGGACAGAAGCCTGACAAGGTCAGCCTCAACCTCCTGGTGAGTGGCACCGGTACCTGCTGGGTGGACGACGTCCACCTGGAACAGGTCCCCCTCAACTAGCCTCGCCCCGCAGCTCCGAACCCACGAGGCGCCTGGTCAGAGCCGGGCGCCTTTTCGCTTTCCGCCGGTTCGGCCCGCTCCATGGCGCCTCGCGGTGGCAATCCCCAAAAGGCCTCCACCCGTTGTCGCCGGCGCCTCATGAGACAACCCATGCCGGGGGGGGGCGGGGCAGGCGAAGCCCAGGTTTTGGATGGTCAGGTGTCCCTCAAGGGGAGGCCCCCGGTTTGGCCGCGGGGGCGGCCGAGGCCAGAAAGACCTTGGCCTGTGAGTTTCCAGGATCCAGCAACAGGACCCGCCGCGCTTCGTCTGCGGCGGCGGCTTTCTCGCCCGCGGCCAACAGGAAGGATGCCAGGGTGAGATGGGCGCTTACGTCGGTGGGGTCTAGGGTCACCGCGTTTCTCGCTTCGAGGATGGCGTGGTCCCGGTCATCAAGTCCCCAGAGGGCCCCCGCCAGGTTCAGATGGGCCCTGGAGTAGGCGGGCGCACGGTCCAAGGCCCGCTGAAAGAGCGCTTGGGCCTCCGTGTAGCGGTTCTGCTGGAGGTACAGGACTCCCAAATTATTGAGCACCTCCGGGCGCCCAGGGTCAGCCTCGAGGGCCTTTCGGTAGTCCTCTTCGGCCTCGCGCCTCCGCCCCTTGGCTTGAGCCGTCAACCCCTTCTGAAACCACGTTTCACCCTCGGCCCGATTGGCGGGAGATTGGACTCCCGCCAAGGGCGCCGTGGCCCCCGTGAGTTCGGGAAGGGCGGGGGGGGCCTTCGGGGTCGCGGGGGTTGAATCCGAGTGCGTTGGGGTCACGGTGGCCGTTGGACTTGCGACCTCGGACGGGGCGCCCCCCGGGTTCCCCTCGCAGGGGCGGAGGATCTCGACGGGGAAAGGTCCCTCGGCCTGAAGCTTCTCGGGGAGCAGCGCTCTCCACCGGACGGCCTCGCCGCGGCTCCGGGTGACCCCCGCGCAGACGCGGTAGCACCACTGGCCCTGGAACTGCTTGGCTTGAACGAAAACGGGTGAGGGATTTCGGATCATGGCGACGTACTCGGCGACCTTTCCCGGATCGCACAGGAGGATGACACTCATGGTCCACAGGCCCTCGCTCCTTCTTTCGAACATGCGGCAATAGCCCCGCATGGCCCCCGCCAGGTCTCCCGCCTTCAGGGCGCGCTGGGCCCCATCAAAAGCGGCGGTGTCATAAAGCTCCGCGGATCTCGCCGGAGCGACGTTTTGGGCCGGGAGGCGGGTGGTAAGCCAAGGAAGGACGCACGCGAGCATAAGAGCTCCCGCTGTTCGCGGCGCAAGGAGCCGCGTCCCAAAAAGAGCCCCGCCACGTCGCGCGGGTCGGAGGGAGACGGGATCGGCCAAGGGGGTTGATCCTCCTTCGCTGTACCATATCGGAACTGAGGGATCGAATCAACCCGAGAGGAGGCCGGCTCCTCACATGAGGACGTAAGGGTCCACCTCCACGAGCAGGGCTTTCCCCGAATGGCGGCCCAAAGGACCGTCCAGAAGTGAGGCGAGGAGAGCCCGGAGCTGATGGCGGGCGGGCGCCTTCAGGAGGATGTGGCGCCGGTAAAGGCCCTCCAGCCGGGCCAGGGGGGGTTCCGAGGGGCCAAGGATGCGCACCCCCCGGGCGCCGGGGGCGCGCAAGGCCCGGGCCGCTTGGTTCGCCAGCGCCTCGGCTTTGGCGGGGTCCGGATGGCGGATCTCGACGCGCGCCAGCGCCCCCGCGGGCGGATACCCTACAAGCTGCCGGTACCGGATGTCCTTCTCGTAAAAGGTGACGTAATCGTGGCCGCTGGCGGCCTGAACCGCGTAGTGGTCCACGTGGTACGACTGGAGGACAACGGTCCCCGCGGCCTCCCCCCTGCCCGCCCGGCCCGCGGCCTGAGTGATGAGCTGGAAGGTGCGCTCGGCGGCCCTGAAGTCGGGCATGCCCAAAAGAAAATCGGCTCCCAGGATGCCCACGAGGGTCACGTTGTGCACGTCGTGTCCCTTGGCGACCATCTGGGTTCCCACCAGAATCTGCACCCCCCCCCCCTCAAAGTCCCGCCAGAGGGTGTCGTAGGCCGCGGCTGTCCTCACGGCGTCCCGGTCCATGCGCCTCACCCGCGCCTGGGGAAACCGGCCGGCCAGGATGTCTTCCACTTTTTCCGTCCCCTCGCCCAGAAACTGCAGCACCTCTCCGCCGCATGAGGGGCAGGTTTCCGGCACCGGCTCCATGCGCCCGCAGTAGTGGCACCGGAGCTGGGAGGCCTTTCGGTGAAACGTGAGCGCCACGGAGCACTGGCCGCACTGGATGGTCTTCCCGCACTCACGGCACAGGACGAAGGTGGAGAACCCCAGCCGGTTCCTCAGGATGATGGCTTGGCGTCCGGCGGATAGCGCGCTCTCCAGGGCCGTCTCCAAGCTCCTGGAGAGGGTGAGACGCTGGCCCGAAGCGCGGAACTCCTCCCGCATGTCGACCACCTTCACGGGCGGCAGAACCGCCTTTCCGGTTCGTTCCGGCAGGCTGAGCAGGGTGTACTTTCGAGTTTCCACGGCGTTGTAGAAGGATTCCACCGAGGGCGTGGCCGACCCCAGGACCACGGGGATCCCGGCCTTGGCCCCTCGCAGCACGGCCGCGTCCCGGGCGTGGTAGCGGGGAAACTCCTGCTGCTTGTAGCTGCCGTCGTGCTCCTCGTCCACGATGATCAGGCGCAGGCTTGGGAGGGGCGCGAAGAGGGCCGAGCGGGGTCCGATGACCATGCGCGCGCCGCCTCCGGCCACTCGCCGCCACTGGCGCACGCGCTCGTGTTCGGTCATGGAGGAATGGAGGATGGCTACGTCGCTTCCGAATCGCTCCAGGAGGCGGCGCGCGAGGAAGGAGGCGAGGGAGATCTCGGGGACGAGATAGAGGGCGGACCCCCCGTCTCGGGCCGCCTGTTCCATGAGCCTCATGTAGACCTCGGTCTTCCCCGAGCCCGTGATGCCGAAGAGGAGGAACGTCTCGTGCCGCCCTCCTTCAAGCGCCTTGCCGATGGCGCCGATGGCCTCCTGCTGCGCGGGAGTCAGCACGTGCGGAGAAGGACGACCCGGGAGCTTGGCGGGGAGGAGGCCGAACAGTTCGATCCATCCCAGTTCGGCCATCTCCTGAAGGACGTATTGGGGCACCTTGGCCGCGGCTGCTGTATCCGCCACCGTGGGGAATCCCCGTTCCTCGAAGGCCAAGAGGGCCCCGAGGGTCTTGGCGAATTGGGACGGAGTGTCTCCGTCCTCGATCCTCGTGTGCGCCTCCTCCCGGGTGAGGAGGAGGGCGATCCGGTCGCCCCCCGCGTAGCGCCTGCGAGTCTTCCAGGAAGTCTCCTCATCCACCCAGCCCTCCAGCACCGCCCGGCCCGTGAGGGCATCGGCGCCCGGCCCCAGGGAGGCTCGCAGGGCGGCCAGAGCCCGCGGCCCTTGAGCGAGGCAGTGGAGGAGGGGAGCGATGTCGCCCGGATCGGCATCCGGCGGAGGCTCGGCCAGCCTGTACTTGGACCGGGGGGCCGGATCCAGCCCCGAGGGGTAGGCGCACTTGAGGACCGAACCCCACGACACGAGGTAATAGTCCGCAATCCAACGGGTGAACTCGAGAAGATCGGCCGGGAAGAGGGGGGCCTGATCGAGGATGTCTTTCAAGGGTTTGAGGGATTCAGGAGGAACGGCGGCTGGGTCCTCGACCACATAGCCGATATGTTCCGCCCTTGCGAAGGGGACCCGGACGCGGCAGCCGGGCAGGGGCGTCTCCACGCCATCGGGTACCAGGTAGGAGAAGGTGCCACGGGGTGGAAGGGGAAGAGCCACCTGGACGACACGGCGCGGGTCCGCGGAGCGAGAGGGCGAGGGGCTCATTGCCGTCCGAGGCTTGCCCCGGGGCGGCATGCCTCGGCCAGACGGGCGCGGAGCTCCTCCACGTCCCCCTCAAGGAGGGTGGTGAGCCGCGGATAGACGAGAGGGAGGCCTTCGGGCCACAGCGGAGCCCACTTTACGGCGTCCTTCTCCGTTGTGAGGACCGCCCCCGCGCCCGTCTCCCGAGCTCTGGAGAGGATGAGTCGCAGGCGGGCGGCGGTGGGCCGGGCGTGATCTCTGAAAGCAACGCGCGCGGACAGGGATAGGCCGGCGGCCCGGGCCTGCTCAAAGAAAGATTCTGGATGGCCCACGCCCGCGAAGGCCACGACCGGCACGCCGCCCAGGGCCTTCCAGGAGGGGAAAAGGGCAGAGCCCAGGGGCGCGGGCTCCCACTCGAAGCGGGCGCTCACGCGGGGCACGCCTTCAGTCCATCCTAGGAGCGAGGGGGCCAGATGGTGCACCTCGCCGCGCGTCGCCACCAGGACGGAGGCCCGCTTCGCCGCCGAAAGGGGTTCGCGCAGACGGCCCACGGGCGGGGCGTGGAGATCGCCGGGACGGGAAGCATCGACGAGCAGAAGGTCCACGTCGCGGTGGACGCGCAGGTGCTGGAAGGCGTCGTCCAGGATGAACACGGAGCAGAGTTCCCGCACGAGAGCGGCCGCTTCCTCGCGGCGCTCGCCCACGGCCACCGGAGTCCCCGGAAGGGCGCGAGCCAGGAGCAGGGCTTCCTCCCCTACCTCTTCGGGCGCGGAGGCCTGGTCCACGCGGCGTGCGCCGCGGGTTCGCCGTCCGTAGCCTCGAAGGAGGACCCCGGGACGTTCGCCCATCTCCAGGAGCACGCGGGCCATGGCCAGGGCGAAGGGGGTTTTCCCCGTTCCGCCGAAGGTCAGATTGCCGATGGAGACGGTGGGGCGGCCCAGGCGCACGGGGGCGGACCGGCGGCCGTAGCACCAGGCCTTGAGCCTTGCTAGGCCCAGGAACCCCATGCCCAGCGGCCACAGAGGGCAGGTCCAAAGCCTAGGGCCGTTTTGCTCGCTTTTCACGTTCGCCCCCCGCCTCAGCATCCCCTTTCAGCCCGTACGTCGCGATCCTCGAACCCTCTTGGTGCCATTGTGTTTTGGTGGCAAATCGCCTTTCCTTGTCCGTTTTCCGAAGTTCGAATGCGGTTCTTAGCCTCACATCCCCAAGTATTTCGCATAGAGGGTCCTGGCGCGCGCCGGATCTCCCGTGTTCTGGATGAGGGCTCTTCCGTCCTCGTAGAGGGTGACGCGGTGTCCCTCCCACTCGGTCTGAAGGAGGTAGGGATTTGAGAACACGGGCCCGATGGAGGAGAGCCGATTCTCGATGGTTTTAAGGTCCAGGCGCGTTCCCTTGGGTGCGAGGACCATGATGCCGTCGCGGCCGCACAGGCGGTAGGTTCGGCTCCCCGAGTGCTCCTCCAGAAAGTCGAAACGCCGCTCCGCGCAGCATGGGCAGTCGGGATCCCGCAAGGCGGGCGAGTGGCCGAAGGTCCACGTCATCAAATCCAGGGTGAGCAGGCCCGAGGCGCACAGGTCGGCCCGTCCCGCCAGGAGCTTGATGGCCTCGCCCGCCTGGATGGCCGCCACGGCCGCCGCGGCGGGTCCAAGGACGCCGGCCGTGTCGCACGTGGGGGCCGAGCCCGGGGCGGGTGCCTGGGGAAAAAGGCAGCGCAGGCAGCCCGTCTCCCCGGGGCGGAAGTGCATGACCGAACCGTAGGTGCTCACGGCTCCCGCGTAGACCCAGGGCTTCCCGGTGGAGACCGAGGCGTCGTTGAGGAGGTAGCGGGTTTCGAAATTGTCCGTGCCATCAAGGACGAGATCGCACCGGGCAAACAGGTGTCTGGCCAGCTCGGCGTCCAGGTCCGCCACGAAAATCTCCGTGGCGAGGTCCGACCGGGCCTCCCGCAGGTGAGCCTCCGCGGCCACAGCCTTGGGCAGCCGCTGCGCGGCATCGGCCTCCGTAAAGAGCACTTGCCGCGCCAAGTTGGAGGTCTCCACGAAATCCCGGTCCACGAGCAGGAGGCGCCCCACGCCGGCTCTAGCCAGGAGGGAGGACGACGTGCACCCCAGGGCTCCGAGGCCCACGACCGCCGCCGTGGCGGCCCCCAATCGAGCCTGACCCGCCTCGCCGAGCCACGGGAGGATCGCCTGCCGGGCGTAGCGCCGGTTCATCGTACAAACCGGTGAGCGCGGACATTGGCCGCCAAGCCCACGAAGAGGCTGAGGCCCACCAGGGAGGACCCGCCGTAGGAGAGAAAGGGCAGGGGGATGCCCGTGGTTGGCACGAGGCCGATGACCATGCCCACGTTGATGAAGAGATGATAGAGGATCACCGAGAAGGCGCAGAGCACCAGAAAGCGGCCCTCCATGTCCCGCGCCACCAGGAGGGTGCTGAGAAACCGCCCCAATAGGGCGAAAAAGACCGCCAGGAGGGCCACGGCGCCCAGAAAACCCGTCTCCTCGCAGATGACGCCGAAGATGAAGTCGGTGTGCGGTGCCGGAAGAAAATTGAGGCGGTTCTGGGTGCCCGAATAGAGTCCCTTTCCCGTCAGCTCTCCCGACCCCACGGCGATTCTCGCCTGGTGCACCTGATAGCCCGCGCCGCGGGTGTCTGATGCGGGATTGAGGAAGGTAAGGACGCGCTCCTTCTGGTAGGGCTTGAAGAACGTGAACCAACCCAGCACAAAGACCACACCTCCCAGGGCGGCCGCCAGCGCCGCCCACTTGAGGATCTGGCTCAGGCCCATTCGGCTCAGGTAGAAGGCCGCGAGGATCATGGGCAGGAAGGTGGTGGCGGTGCCGAAGTCCGGCTGGAAGAGCGTGAGCAGCATGGGAAGGGCGATGATGCCCGTGAGGATGGAGAATTCCTTGATCCCGATCACCTTGTGCGACAGATCTTTAATATAGCCCGCGCCGGCGAGGGCCGCGGCCACCTTGGCAAGCTCCGAGGGTTGGAACCCCACGGGGCCAAGGACGAGCCAGGACCGGGAGCCCGCCACGGAGTGCCCGAAGATCATGACGCCCAGGAGCACCACGATGCACAGCCCGTAGAGGATGTAGCTGTATTCGATCCAGACTTCGTAGGGGACGAGGGTGGCCAGGACATAGGCGGCGACGGCCACGAAGCACCACGTGGTCTGGCGCTCGGCGAGGGGCGCGAACTTGGTGCCGAAGGTGGCCGAGCGCACCATCACCGCTCCGCCAGCCAGGAGGACGAGGAACAAGAGGGTGGTGAGATGGTCGCCGTAGGCGACATACGCCTTGAGCGTGTTCTTCACGGGCGCACCCCAGCGGGCCCGTTCTGGTCCTGAATGGTCCCCTGGGGGATGCCTTCGGGCGTGGGCTGTTCTGGCGGGGGAGGCGGAACCTCGGGGGGCAGGTCCGTGGGGATTTCCGGCTCCGCCAGGGGCGGGGGAGGCACGGAAGCCGGCTTGGGCGGTCCGATCAGCTCTCCGGGCTTCTTGCCGAGGAAGAGATACTCCAGGCCGGCCTTGGCGATCTTGGCTCCCACGTCGCCGCCGTGGCCGCCGTGCTCCACCATGACCACGAAGGCCACCGTGGGGTTGCTGCGCGGGGCGAACCCGGCGATCCACGCGTGGTCCCGCTCGGCCTTATCGAGGGAGTAGGTGTTCTTTCCAGAGCTGGCCTGCACCACCTGAGCCGTTCCCGTCTTGGCGCACACCTCCACGCCGGGAATCTGGCATCCCTTCCCCGTGCCGCTGCTCACGACCCTGGCGAGTCCCTCCTTCACGACGCCGAGCGCTTCAGGCGAGACGTCCACCGTACTGAGGACCTCGGGGGGGCCCGATATGAGCCTGGGCCGGTAGCGCGTTCCTCCCGTGGCGAGGGTGGAGTAAAAGCTCAGGAGCTGGAGAGGGGTGACCGTAAGATACCCCTGGCCGATGCTGACGGGCAGCGTTTCTCCCGGATACCACGGGCCCAGGCCCCGCTTCGCCTTCCACTCCGGCGAGCCGAGGACGCCGCTCGTCTCGCCGGGCAAGTCCACGCCGGTCTTACGTCCCAGGCCAAAAAGGCGTCCCCATTTGTCCAGCCGCTCGATGCCGATGCGGTCTCCCGCGTGGTAGAAGTAAATGTTGCAGGAGTTCTGGATGGCGGTGATGAGGTCGATGGTGCCGTGGCCTTTGCTCCAGCAGTGGAAGGGGTGGCCGCCGTAGTCCCACACGCCTCCGCAGGTAAACACCGTGCTCGCGGAGAGGAGGCCCTCCTGCAGGCCCACGAGGGCCACGAAGGGCTTGAAGGTGGAGCCAGGAGGATAGGCACCCTGGATGGGGCGGTTCAGAAGAGGGCGCGTGGGATCATCCACCAGCTCCTTCCACGCGGAGGCGCTCACGGTTCCGGAGAAGAGATTGGGGTTGAACTCGGGCTCGCTCACCCAGGCCAGGATCTCGCCGGTGTTGGGATTCATGAAGACCGCCGAGCCCGTCTCGCCCGCGAAGGCATTTTCCAGGATGGTCTGAAGGTCCATGTCGAGATTCAGGTTGAGCGGCTTGCCCGGTACGGGATCCTCCTGGACTCCCACGCCCGGAAGGCGCAATTTGGGGTCCTCGACCTCGCGGCCCAGGCTGTTGACTTGGGCGGTCCTCCGGCCGTTCACCCCCATGAGACGGACGTTTGCGGTCTTCTCCACTCCCGACTTGCCCACTTCGATGAAGGGGTCCGTTTCCTTGATCTTCATGCGCTCGGCGTCCTCGGGCGAGAGGAGGCCGACGTAACCCAAAGCGTGGCCGGCATAGAGGCCGTAGGGATAGTCCCGCCTGAGCTCCATCTCGATGCGGAGCATGTTGAGCTCCTGCTGGTGGGCTTCGATCTTCTGGAGCCAGGAGGGAGGCACGTCCCTGGCCAGCACGGCGAGGGATGCCACGGGGCTCCGGCGAAGGGCGGCGTCCACCTGGGCCCGGTCCATGGTGAAGTCCAGGATGCGCCGCATGGCCGAGAGGGTCTCGTCGATGGAGCCTCCCCGCGCCGCGTCCAGGACCAGAGAGAAGCTGACGCGGTTGCGGCACAGGACCTTGCCGTTGCGGTCCAGGAGCATGCCTCTCGGGCTTCGGAGCACGATGGTACGGGTGTAATTGTTTTCGCTCAGGGTTCGGTAGTAGTCCCCGTGCAGCACCTGGAGGTAAAAAAGGCGCAGGGCGAACAGGAGGAACACGGTCCAGAGCCCGACTCTGAGGAAGGCCGTCTTGGCGGGCAGACCCGAGTCCAGCGGGAGGTTCATGCTTGGTCCTTCCGGTAAAGGCGCCGGGCCACGGGTTCGAAAAGAGCGGTAAGCGCCGCCGTGATCAGGCTCCCCAGCAGGACGAAAACCCAAAACGGCGAGGCAAGGGGCAGGCCCAGCAACAGGTACAGGCCCGCTACGGCCGCCGCATCCAAAACATAGGCCGCCCAAGCAAATATGGCCATGGGCAGGATGCCGCCGATGAGGAGCTTGCCGCCCATCCACCCCAAAACGTACCCGAGAATGCAGAAGGAAAGGCCGTGGAAGCCCACGAAGGGCGAGAAGTAGGCGTCGCTTACAATTCCCAGAACGGCTCCCCACAACACCCCCCCCATCTTGCCGCTGCGCATGGCGAGGGGCACCAGGACGGCCAGGTAGGGATTGGCGATGGTCAGGTCTCCTGAAATGAGCGGGATGAGGGTCTGAACGCCCGCCGCCAGGAGGAGGAGCACGAGGACCGGGATCAGGCGCTTAGCCAACGGTTTTCCTCAACAGGAGTACCCACGTGAGCTGATCCATCTTGGAGCTGGGGCTCAGGGTGATCTTCTTCAGGTAGTCGCCGCCGTCCTCCACGGAGACGGCCGTGCCCACGCGCAAGCCGGGGGGGAAAACCCCGTCCTCGCCGGAGGTCACAAAAATGTCACCCACGCGCACGTCCGATTCATTAGAGATCCAGCGGATTTCCATGTCGCTCCCTTTCCCTACGGCGACCCCCTTGACCCCGGCCCGCTCCGACGCGACCCCCACGGCGCTGCTGGGGTCCGTGAGCAGGATGACCTTGTGGAGGGTGCCGCTCGCACCCTGCACGTGGCCCACGGCCCCGCCTGAGCCCATTACGGGCGTCCCCTCCGGGATGAGAAAGCGGGCGTCGCAGGAGACCAGGAGGTAGCGGCTGAAAGGGGCGCCGTACGCGGTCAGTGCGCGGGCGCCGATCACCTGGTAGCCCTGCGGCTT
>JAKBES010000129.1 GCA_021833665.1 Acidobacteriota bacterium | reverse complement strand
GTGCGGATAGAAGCGTGGAGGACGCTGGCTTGTTCCCAACCACCCACACCCAGGCGCAACCATGGAGAACCACAACCATGATCCGCTCTTGACACGGCCGGCCTCTTCATAGAAGACGCTAGACGCGCAGACCGTGTGTTCCTGCGCGAAAACCGGGTGAATTGATGACGATTTACCTCCTTGAATCGGGCCTTGCATCGTGCGTATCGCTCAATCGCGTCTCGCGTCTCGCTTAATCGCGTCTCGCGTCTCGCGTCCAGCATCTCCCGGAGACACCCATGCCCAAGACCTGCACCTACACGTGGAACGGCGCGACGGGTAAGGCCCAGTGGTCCTTGGCGGAGGACACCCTCCTCCTTCTGCCTGAAGGTGGCTCTCCCCTCCCCTTTGCGGTCAAAGAGATGTCCGGCATATCCGGGGACGGCTACGCGCTGGATGTGCGCGTTCCGGGCGCCGTGCTCCCGCTGGGCAGGCTCGGCCAGGACGGCCCCACGCTTCTGGACACCCTCCAGCGCACCTGGCCCCTCCTCCGCGCCGACGCCCTGCGCTTGAAGGGAACGGGAAATCCCAAGCGCTTCGTGGGCCGGGCCTCCTCGGAGGCGGGCGCCCAAGCGGCGGTGGCGCTCCTGTACGAGGATGTCCTCCTTCTGGCGCGAGAGGGCGAGGATCTCGCCCCGGTCTTCCTGCCTCCCCTCCTTTCGGCCGTCTACGACGAAGATACCTTCGCCGTGGCCCTCCAGAGGCGCGGATTGCCTCCCGTGGTCCTGTCCAAACTCGCGGGAGCTACCCAGGCGTTCCTCGACGGCTTGAACGCCGCCCGCGGGGCTCTCACGCAGGAATCGCTTCTGGTTTTGTCGGAGAAGATGCCCGCGCTGTCGGCCATGCAGAAGGCTGCACTCTCTAGCCTCTGGCCTCCGGGCCTGGTGGTGTCCCTGGAGGAGCTGGAGAGGACGTGCCCGGGCTTCACGGGGACCCTACGCGCCGGATGGCTCGCGACGGCCCTGCGGAGGAAGGAGGGCGAGGCCCTTCTCGCCGGTGCCGCCCCGGGGGAGGCGTTCCTCGGATTCGCGCGGCCCAAAGAGGGGCCGCCCCCAGCCGCCGGCCAGGAGGCCGAGGAAGAAGCGGCCACGGACGCCGAGGGCGGCTCGGGGCAAGAGGCACCTTCCGCCGAGGAGGATCCCATCCTCCTGTGGCTGCTGGTCCGGCGCGGCACGAGCTGGTTCCTGGAATCGCTCACCGAGCGTAACCACGCCACCTACCGGTTCGAGGGCGGGCACGAGATGCCGGATCTGGCCACGTGCCTTCTCTGCTCGCCCCAATTCTCCCGCGAGGCCCTCTACCAGCGGATCGAAGCGCTCACGGGCGACAAGGCCGACCTGGCCATCGCCGCCCGCGACTTGGGTTTCCTCAAGGAGCTGCGCTCGCGGTTCAAGGAAAGGATCATCCATTCCGGGCTTGAATCATGGAAAGCCAAGGTTCTGCGGTAGAGAGCAAAGGGTTAAGGGTTAAGGGTTAAGGGTTAAGGGTTGAGGGTTGAGAGATGAGGGAAACCGCCGTCCGTGAGAGGCTGGCGGCTCCCCATCTCCTCGGCTCCCTGTTTCCCGCCTCTCCAGCTCTATTTCCCCGCCTGGGCCATGATCTTCTTGAGCATCTCAGGATCTTTGGGAAGCAGGTCCACGGCGGGCAGCCGGGGGGTCAGTTCGGCCCAGCGGGGCTCCTTGGCGAAGACCGACTTGAAGATCGGCAGCGCCTCATCCAGATGGCCGTTGCTGGCCAAAGCCACGGCTTCCCAGTAAGGCAGCTCCTGCACCTGCGGGGCGAGCTTCGCGGCCTGGGCGTACTCCTTGAGGGCTTCGTCCAGCTTGCCGGCGGCGGTGAAGTCGTCCCCCGCGGAGGCGTGGTTGTAAGCGCGCTGAAGCTGCACGAGGCGCCGGAGCTCCTTCAGCGGTTCGGGGCTGTCCTCCACCCTGAGGTTGAACATCGTATCGGCCCACGGCCGGCCCGTGCTCGTGCCTTTCACGATGAGGATGGCGGCTGACTGCATGCCCCGGATGTCCCCGCCCACCGACTGGGCCGCATCGAGGGCCGCGAGCATGCGCTCCGCCAGGTCGCCCTTGGCCTCCCTGAAGGCCTTCGCCATGGCGGGCCAGACCTTGTCGTTCTCCATGAGGTTGGCCTCCACGGAGAATTGGTCCCCCGTCTCCTGGCCCGCGGCGGGAATGCATTTGGCGCCCGTGTGCGCTGCCACGCGGCCCTTGGCGTCCACCATCGCCACCTGGCGGACTTCCCTGCCTGGATCAGCGGCGAGCAGGCCGGCCAAGGCCTCGGGGGCGCTGCGGCCCGCGCGCATGAGGTCGAGGCCCAGGGGGCCGTAGGACGAATCCACGAAGGACTGCGTGGCCACGGCGCCCACGCCGGCTTCGGCGAAGGGCACGGCGGAACCCACGGAGAACCAGTGGGACTGCACGGCCACGCCCATCTCGCCCGTGGCCGCGTCCCGCGCCACGATGGAAAAGGTGAAGGCCCGCGGGTCAGCGGCTTGGCACGCCGCCGCCACGGCTAGGCTGAATGCGGCTGCGAGAACCACGGCGTGTTTCATCGTCCACCTCCTGTCTGAGGTGTCAGCATAAGCCCATTGCGCGGGAATTCGAGAATGCTTCTCCGGCCCATTCAGAATCCGCCGTCTTGAAAACCGGACAGATCGCGATCCGCTGGACAGATGGGCGCGCGCCGCTTCCCCCATGTCTTTGCGCAGCAGGCCCGTGCTTGGCCAGGTCCGTGGCACGGCTTTTGCGCTTTGAACTTTCTATGAGTTGCATGACAAGGGGGTGGCGCCACTCACGGACGTGGCGATCCGGAACCATCAGGCCTATAATATAAAATTGGAGAGGTGAACCATGAAAATTCACATCGCAGCGTTCTTCCTCTTGCTTCTGGCCACGGCCGTCGCGCCACTGGCTTCGGAACCGAAAGCAAACCCTCTGGCGGCCGAGCCGCTGATCCTGTCTCCTCCTGCTTCCGCGGCTCCCATGGGAAGCTGGACTTACGTGACCTCCTACGGATATATGTGGATGCCTTCCGCCACGACCGAAGCGGAATGGGCCCCCTGGGACCCCTGGTGGGCCATGCCTTACGGCCGATGGGCCTGGGCTTCCGGCCTTGGCTGGGGCTGGACGCCGCTCCTTCCACCTTCGAGCATGAGCCCCCTCGGCTGGGGATACGATAGCTGGTACGGAGGCTGGTACGGCATGGCCGATCCTTTCGGCCTACCGTGCGGCTGGTACGGCGGCCCCGATCCCTGGTTCGGCGTCGGGGACAATTGGCCCGTCGTTCGCCCTCCCGTCTGGCCCCCCAGTCGCCGCGCGGGCGCAGGCGCGTCCTTGACCCGGTTGGGCCCTGGCCGGGATGTCGTGCGCTCCAAGCCTGCCCTGCTCTTGGCCGTGGTGGCGGTGCCGCCCAGGAGTCTCGCCTTCATCCGGCCCATGCGAGAGCCGGCCGACCGCACCCGTATGGATGTACGGGGTTCGGGGCGCTCCGACGCCCGCGGCACCGGAGCACGAAGCGTCCGGGGAACTCCCACCGGCCTGCACGGCGGAAGGGGAAGCGGGTCCCGCGTCGAACCCTGGTCCCTGCCCCCCGGGCACATGGGAGGCGGTTTCTCCGCCTCAGGCAGCGTGAGCGGCGGTGGGAAAAAGATAAAATAGGGCCGGGGCATCATCGGGAAAGAGGAATTCCGAGCCGCGATGCGCGCGTCCGGACGCTTTACACTCGCGTCCGGACGTTTCCTTCTGGGCCTCCCCCCTCATCGGTCCGGTTCCCCCGGGATCAGAAAGATGGGTTTGCCTGCCACGGGCAGACCCGTCTGAGGCACCAAAACATCAGCGTGAGCCTTGCCTCGAAGGCTGGTTGCTTGATTTGAACAGGCACGGGGACGTACCCTAGGCGTACATGCCTCCTCCGTCGGAGACTCGCCCATGAAGCGCGCTCGATGGTTGGTATATTTGGGGTTCGGCGTCTTCTTAGGTATGGCTCCGTCCGCCCTTGCTCAGGCCCAAGACCAAGATCTCCGATCCATCCTGTGCGCCGACTGCCACGGCGGGGCCCTGCACGATTTCTTGTCCACGAGGCACGCGTCCATCCTCTACGCCCAAGGAAGGCGAGATGCGACTGCCCTTTGCGGAACCTGCCACGGGGAGGTGACCGCCCACGCCCAGGCGGCCAAGCCGGAAGCCGTGCCGGTCCAGTTCCGATTTAAGAATCCGAAGGATCTGGACGCCGCCACGGCCAATGGAAGGTGCCTTTCGTGCCACGAATCTGGCCTGTCCCCCGTGGCCCCCGACGGGCTGCACCTCGCCTCGGGCTTGAGGTGCACGGCGTGCCACACGGGCATGGGCGAGGGAGGTCTGCCTGGGCTGCGAAGAGTGGAGGAGCGGCGCCTGTGCGGATCCTGCCACGGCCAGGCCGTGGCTCCCTTCCGAAGCGGCCACAGGCTCGACCGCGCGGGCTCCGTCTGCACCTTCTGTCACGACCCCCACGGGCGAGACAGGCACCTCCTCGCCCGCGACAGCACGTCCTGCCACAAGACCTACGCCTACCCTAAACCCTTCGAGCATCCGCCCGTGGAGGAGGGGTGCCTGGGCTGCCACTCTCAGCTCGAATCTTTTCACCGCGTGGATCAAACCCGATCCCCGTTCCAGCTCTACGAGGGATGCCAGAATTGCCATCCCCGAATTCACGGCACAGACGCGCTGGGCGGCTACAGGTTTCAGAGATGAGATTCCCGCCGGCTCTGGTCGCAGCCCTCCTCGCCCTCGCCTTCCCCGCCACGGCGCAGGTCTCGGGCGAGGGGGCCGCATCTGCGGGCGTTCTGCAGTCGTGCGGCCCCGACGTGAGCCACGAGGAGCCCTTCTCAAGCCGAGGGGTCTGGTTCGCCGGAAGCCTGTCGGCCTATTCGGCCTCAAAAACCTTCGCTCTGCAGTGGGAGGGCGCGGGCACCCCGGATTTCAGGCTGAGCGGAACCCTGTTTCGCCCCGGCTGGGCCATGCGGGACTATGCCCTGACGTTCCGCACCCTGGGTACAACCCGGGGCGTGGAAGTGGCCGTCCTGTCCAACGAGCGAAGCGGCCTCGTCCCTCGGACCTTCGTGACGGCCACGGGTTTTGCGCCGGGCCTCACGGCGCTCACGTCGGCCCTCCCCATCGGTGCGCTCTTCGGGGTGGTGGAAGTTCCCGAGCGGTTCTGTGAACAGAGCATGGGGCTTGACGTCCGGGCATTCTTCACCCAGAGCCCGTGGCGCTGGGAAGCGGAAGCTTTCGTGGAGCGATACCGGCTCCACCGGCTGGCCACAGCATGGGCCAACCCCTTCCCAGGCCCCTCCCTTCGCGTTTACCCGAGCACGGACGTATGGCTTGAAGGCGGGGTGAAATCCGGGTCCTGGGAGGCCTCGGGCCTGCAGCGGCGCGAGAGCGGGGAGATCTTCGCCGGGGTTGCTTCCCGTTCCGGGCCCTGGACCCTGAGGAGCTCTGGACAACTGAGCCTGGCCAAACTCTCGGGCAAGTTCACGACGTACGCTCTGCCTGGAGAGCCGGTGGACCCGGCGGATCCGGGGCATCGCCTCCCCATGGGCGAACGCTGGCGGCGATCGGCACACTCCGTCCAAGCGGATATTGCGCGGACGACCGTCCCCGTGGGCACCTTTGGATTTCTGGGGCGGTGGGACCACGAGACCCTCGCCACGGACTTTGTCCTGGACCAACCGCGACGCTACCAGTACGCCCGCGTGGGGTGCTTCTGCTCGCGAAATCGAGGTGCGCTGGGCCTTCGTGCGGAGGTGGGGGTGGAGTCCTACCACCTTCAGGACTCGGCATTTCTTCCGTCCTCGCCGCCGCCGGGACCCTACCTGTGGGCGGGCCTTTCCGAGCGTCCGGGAACCCGAGCCTATCTCCGATTGAATGTCACCTGGAAGTTCTGAGCAGGCCGGCGAAGGAGCGCTGGACCTGCCGGCTCATGCCGGACAGTACGGCACACGCCGGCCAGGGAGGAAACCCGCGCATAGGAAGTGGAGCGCTTCTCAGTCCTGCCCGGGGAAGGCCGTGCGCTGGCCCGATTCCTGGGCCCGGGCCCATTCGTCGTCGTTCAGGTTGTCTCGGCACTGGCGCACGAATTCCTCCACCTGGGACTGGAGGGCGGAAGGGAGCCTGTCTTTCCAGCGGATGACGGGATACACGGCGGCGTAGGCCGCGATGATGGCGTCCTCGTCCGTGTTCACGTGGGACGTGGCCTGTTCCAGCACCGACGAAGCATGGTCCAGCAGCGGCTTTGAGCTCTCGGCGAGGGCCTGCTGGGCCTTGTTCTCGGCGTCAGCCAGCCGCTCACCCGCGCGCCCGATGGCGGGCGCGTCCGCGGGGGCGGCCGAGGCCTTGAGCGCATCGAACCTCCTATGGAGGTCGTCGAGGGTTCCGTAGGCTTTCCCGAAGCGGCGCCGGGCCGCCAACACGCCCACCTCCTGCGACGCGGCAACGATGGCGTCCGCCTCCGCCGCCACACGGGGTGAGGCCTGGGGTGGGCTGGTCCGGGGCGGGAGCCCTGGGACCTGGGCGCGCGGCATCCGGCCGGGAGTCTTGGGCACGGGCGGCCACTTGGGCTCACCGAGGGGAACCTCGGGGGCCGTGCCGGAAGGCTCCGGTGAAACGGCGCCTGTTTGAGGCGAGGCCGCCGGTGACGGCTGGTCCCGCTGGTCCTTTCCCGACAAAAAGTGGACCGCCACCACGATGGCAGCCATGAGGAGCAGGGCCGCGAATCCCGCTGCGCCAAGGCCCAGGGCGATCCAGAGGCCCTTGCCGGGACCGCTCCTGCCTGGGCGGCTTTCGGGAGCAGGCCGCTCCCTCTCGGAGACCTCCTGCACGGGGGGAGGTCCGTCCGCCTCCGGCGGCGGGGGTGAGGGCACGTCCCACGTCTGAGTGAGGGAACCTGAAACGGGAGGGCCGGGCGGCGGAAGGAGCTGAACTTCGTTCAGCGCCGCCACCAGGTCCAGGCCCGTCTGAAACCTCCCGTCCCTGGACTTGGCCAGCAGCTTCTGGAGGATGGGGAGCAGAGGGGACGGCACGCGCAGATCCTCCGGCACGGGCTCCGGCTGGCTGTGGACGATGTGGTAGCAGACGGAGGAGACGGTGTCGCCCCTGAAGGGCCGGTGGCCCGTAAGGAGCAGGTAGAAAACGACTCCTAAGGAAAAGAGGTCGGAGCGGCCGTCCAGGGGGTCCCCCAGAATCTGCTCGGGGCTCATGTAGTGCGGCGTCCCCAGCACCTCGCCCGTTCGGGTGAGCTCGCTGGTGTTCAAATGCGCGGCGCCGAAGTCCGTAATGACGGCCCGGTGGTTCTTGTCCAGGAGGATGTTGTCGGGCTTGATGTCCCTGTGGACGATGCCCCGTTCGTGGGCGTAGGCCAACCCCAGGGCCACCTGGCGGACGATGGCCTCGGCTTCCTCAAGGGGAAGCGCACCGCGCTCCCTCATGAGAGTGGCGAGGGAGCCGCCCTCCACGAACTCCATGGCCATGTACGGAACGCCGTCGGCCTCACCCACCTCGTGGATGACCACGATGTTGGGATGCTTCAGTCCGCCCGCGGCCTGGGCCTCCACGAAGAAGCGCGCCTTGAACTCGGCCTTCTGTTCGTCGGGCAGCAGGTCGCCGAGGGAGACGCGTTTGAGGGCCACGAGCCGTCCGATGTACGGATCCCGCGCCTTGTACACAACGCCCATGGCCCCGCGGCCGATGAGGGAGAGCACTTCAAACTTGCCGATGCGCCCGGGGAGAGATCCCATGGGGCTACCATAATGCACGACCCGGGCCCGGAGCAAGGGCGGACCCGGGGCCCTGTCCTGGCCTGGGGCTGGTTAGGTCAGGACTCCAGAAGTTTCTCCACGGAAGCCACCTTATGGGCCATGCGGTAGGGCTTGTCGCGGCGCTCGCTGATCTTGAGGGAGGTGGACACCCTGGGGGCGCCCATCTCGAAGAGGCGGTCCTGGCAACGGCGGACGAGGGCCATGACCTCGTCCCATTCCCCTTCGATGTTGGTGCCCATGGAGTGAAATTCGAAGGGGAGGCCGCTCTCCTTGATGAGCTTGAGCGCCTCGGCCACGAAGGGCGAGAGGGAAACCCCCGCGCCGAGAGGAACAAAGGACACTTCCACGATCACGTGGGCCATGGGTTTTCACCGTATCCCGTAGACAAGAACCTGCGCCTCCCGGCTCCGTCAATCCGAGGGGGGCGAGCCGTTTCCCGTTTCCTGGGCCTTGGGAGCCACGCAGGCCCTCACCCTGTGAATCCGCCGCTTGTCGGCGGCCAGCACGTCCACGTCCACTCCGTCGAGGGCCAGGTGCTGCCCCTGGTGGGGAATGGCGCCCAGGGAGGTGGTGATCCACCCGGCGACGGAGTCGTAGTTGCCTTCAGGCAGGTCTACCTCCAAACGCTCTGCTAGATCCCACAAGGGCGCCCGCCCCAAGGCCTCCACGACGCCGGGAGCCACCTGGGTGATGGGCCCGCCGCCGGGTTCGTCGGCTTCCTGGATTTCACCCACGATTTCCTCCACCAGGTCTTCCGTCGTCACCAGGCCGTCCACTCCGCCGTATTCATCCACGACGATGGCGAGCTGGAGCTTCTGGGCTTGGAACTCCCGGAGGAGGGCGGAGATGGGCTTGTTCTCGGGAACGAAGGGCACGGGGCGGGCGAAATCCGACACGGGACGATCACCCTCTCCCGCCAGGACGCGCGCCAGAAAATCCTTGAGGTAGGCCACCCCCACGATGTTGTCGATCTGTCCCTCGTAGACGGGAAGGCGCGTGTGGCGGGCCTTTGCCATGAGGTCCGCGGCGGCCTTGAGCGTGGTGGAGGCGGGGGCGCACACCATGTCCGTGCGCGGCGTCATCACCTCCCGCGCCACCGTGTCACCGAACTCCATGACGCCGCGGATCAAGACCGAGTCCTCTTTCTCGAGGATGCCCTCGCTCTGGCCCACGTGGATGAGGGCCGAGATCTCCTCCTCCTTGTCCTTGTCCTCGTCCTCCTGGTCCTGGCGGCCCCGGCGAGCCGCGATCTGCCGCGTAAACAGGGCCGCGAGGGGAAGGGTCAAGGCCCCCAGGATCCAGAGGAAGGGCCACAGGACGGGCAGGGCGTACGGGAAGATGGCCTCCGGGTTGAAGGCCGCCACCACCTGCGCCGCGGAGCCCATGACCAGCACGGTGCCAACCCCCGCGGCGAATCCAAAGGCCAGGGCGTGCTCGGCCTTAGACTCGGCGAAGAGAGCCGCCCAAAGGAAAGCCCCTCCCAGGGCCGTGAGAAGGAGGGAGAGCTGGAGGGTGAGCTGGAACGCCTGGCGCCGGTTCCGAAAGGCCGCGACCCAGCGTGCCATGGGGGCGTCCTCCTCGGAGAGCTTGCTCACCGCCATAGCCGAGAGGCCGTTGAGGCTCGACCGGACGAGCATGAGCAGGAAGAGAGCCAGAAGGTCCAGGGCCAGAAGGAACGGCATCATGGGGCGAGCCCGGTGAAGAACAAGGTAGAACGCCTGATGTTGAATGTCGGCTGTAAGGGTTGAACGGTACGGGCGGAGGCGCCGAGGCCGCAGGCGGCGCGGGCGGTAAGGCACTCCGTGGGGCAGACGGGACGCGACGGGGCTTGCCTGAGATCCACAGGATTATGGCATGCCGCTTCTCGCGCTCCCCTTCGTCTCATGGCCCTCAGCCCCTCCCTTCAACCCTCAACTCTCAACTCTCAATTCTCAACCCTCAACCGTCTCCTCCTAGACTCCCCATTCCTTGCGCAGCGCCCGCTCCTTCCGGCGCATGGTGCCGCCGTCCGTCTCGTGGTCATAGCCCGCCAGGTGGAGGATGCCGTGGAGGAGCAGGAGCTTCAG
>JAKBES010000007.1 GCA_021833665.1 Acidobacteriota bacterium | reverse complement strand
TGCAGGCGCTGCGTGATTCAGGAGCTCTGGCCGATGGCGCAGACTGAGCGGGGAACGCACCTGCAGCGGTTATACGAAAGCGCCTTCAGGGTGCGCCACCCTCTCTTTGCGTCGATTGAACTCACGGACACCTGCAACCTGGCCTGCTACTTCTGCTACAACCCCGTCCAGCGCAAGAATCAGAACCGGACTCAGCCGGCCCCGGAGAGAGCCGAGTCTCCTTTGACCTTCGAGGAGATCGTGGGCGTCCTGGACCAATTGAAAGATATGGGCGTCCTTTACCTCACCCTCACGGGTGGTGAGCCGCTCATGCATCCCCGGTTCTGGGATATCGCCAAGGCTGCCAAGGATCGCGCTTTCGCCGTTCGTATTTACACCAACGGCGCGGCTCTCACTCAAAGCGTGGTGGACCGGCTCGCGACCCTCATGCCCTTCTGCCTGGAGATGTCCATCCACGGGGCCAAGGCCGAGACCGCCGAGGCCCTCCCCCAGGTGAAAGGGTCCTTCCGGCGCCAGATGAACGCGCTCTCTCTCCTTCAAAGGTCGGGCCTCCGGGTTTTTCTCAAGTGCACCGTGACACGCCTGGTGGAGAACGAACTGGCCGACATTAAGGCGATGGCCGACGGCTTCGGGTTTCCCCTTTACTTCGACCCGGTCCTCACGATCTCGGACGACCGGCAACTTTATCCCATGGAGCTGCGGGCCTCGGACGAGGCCATCGCCTGGCTCTACAAAACCTCGGGTTTGAATCTGGGCAACTCGCCTTTTGAGCGGGAGCCCGGCGATTTTAATTGCAGCGTGGGCACGGGAACCCTCCACATCACCCCCTTTGGAGAGATTCACCCTTGCGTCCAGTGGAAACAGTCCGTGGGCAGCATTCGGGAGAAAACCCTTCAGGAGATCTGGGCCACTTCGCCCCTCCTGATGGCGGCTCGGGAGGCTAACCTCAAGAGCGCGGCCATGCTCAAGGACACCGTGAAGGAGCACGCCTTCTGCGCCCATTGCCCCGGCCTGTCCCAGTTGAAGTGCGGGGATCCCCTCCGCCCCGACGAACAGTATGTGAGGGTGGCGAAAATCCGCTCCAATCTGGCGGAGACATGACCGCCGGACGGTTCCGTTCCTTACCTAGGGGCTTGGGCGGTGAGGCCAATAGGAAAGGGGACTTGACAGGCGGCAGGAAATACTGCAATTTGCCTTTGGGATGAAGGAGAGGTGGCAGAATGAAAAAGCCCTACGAGAAACCTGCGGTGATCTACAAAGAACGGATCGAGGCCAGAGCCAATGCGTGTAGCAGCAAGGATGGCACCGGCAACCCGGCTTGCAGTGCCCCCTTTGTGAGCTAGCCGGTTCGGGGCCGTCCCCTTTGCAGGTGGTAAGAACGCAGAGATCTAATCGCCGCCGTCCCTGTTGGCATTTCGTCGCCGGGTTGGTGGCCTTCGTTATTCTAACTTCTCCCTCTGACGCCTCCTCCGGGGGGCGGCCGGTTTTTCATTTCACGTGGTCCCCTTCACCGGAGCAACTGGTTTTCTGGTCCGTACCCTCCCCAAAAGGCTTCCCGCCCAGTACTCCCGTCGTATCTCTTAAAGTCGCCCTGCCGGCCAAGGCCCAGGAAGCATCCCTCCGCGTGGCGAGCGCCTACTGGCGCGTGGCCCCGCCCGGCGACTGGGTCCCCGGCACGTGCGAGGCCGCGGTTCTCGGCCAACGCGGCGTGTGGCACGGAGTCCCCTACCAGGAAATCATCGTGCATCCGGTCCGGCGGAGTCCCTCCGGGGGAGTGCAAGTTCTGTCTGCCCTCGAAGGAACGCTTGAAGTGCCTGGCTTGGCCGCCTCCCTCGACCCTCCCCTGCCCTCCGGGATCAGCCCGTGGGCCAGCGCCAGCCTCTTTCTCAACCCCACGGGAGCTCTGGCCTTTCGGCACGCCTCCGAGATGAGCCGCGAGAGTTCGCCCTCTGGGGCGTCCACCTTTCCTCCGAGCGCGAGCCCCGTGCGGGTGGACGTCGTGCAGGACGGCATTTACCGGTTGGATTACACCTATCTCACCTCCCACGGGCTAAGCCCCGGAACCCAGGTGGAGACCATCCACCTCACGTGCAGGGGGGTGGAGATTCCCATCTGGATCGAGGGCCCATCCTCGGGACCCCTTTCCCCGTCCAGCGCCGTGGTCTTCTACGGCCAAAAGCTCGCCATCACGAACCGGCCCATGTTCGACGGCGGCGACTTCTCGGACACGAACGTGTACTGGCTTTACTCCGACGGCCTGCGGGGGCTCCGAATGGCCACCGCCCCCGCGGCGCCCACGGGCCGATTCCCTTCGGCCGCTCAGTTCACGGCCTCGGTTCACCTGGAGGTGAACACCTACCTGGACTCGCTGGACCACTTCAGGCCCAACGGGGACAACTGGTTCTGGGCCCCCATTCTGGCCGCGCCCGCGGGGTCAAGCACCTCCCGAGATTTCACGGTGAACCTGCCCCACCCTTACGGAGAGGGCCTCTCGGCCACTGCAATCCTGGCGGGCCTCAACGACGGCCAGCACGAAATCACCTTGGCACTCAACGGTGTCCCGTCCAGCGCGGCACCCGACCCCGGTCCCTGGCAGGGCAAAGCCCTCTCGGCCCAGACGTGCAGCTTCAGCTCGGGCTTGGCAAGCGGAACCAACACCGTCACCTTGACGTTACCGGGGGCCGGTGGACAGCCCGATTTCCAGCTTCTGGACTACTTCGATTTCACCTATTCGAGGACCTTGGATTCGGACTCAGGCACTCTCCTCATCACGGATGTTGAGGCTTCCGCCCAGTACGCATGCCCGGGGCACGGAACGGCACCTTACATTCTCGATCTCTCCGCCTCGGACCCGGCGACGGGGCTCAAACGCCCCATCCTGCTCACGGGAGCCACATTCTCCGCGGGCACGGCCACCTTCGAAATGCCTGCAAATCCTAGCGTGACGCGGCGCCTCGTGGCCCTATCCAGCGCGCCGCTCCTGCCGAGCGCCGCTTATGTGGCTGCCGCGCCCGCGATTCCCGACCCCGCCAACCCCGCGGACATGGTCATCATCACCCATCCCGACTTTCATCCAGCGGGAGCAGATGCCGTGTGGCAAGCATACCTGGCGAGGCGGTCGGAGGCCATGACGGTAGTAGCGGTGGATGTGGAAAGCATCTTTAACGCCTATTCCTACGGCCTCATGGACCCCACGGCGATTCGGAGCTACCTGGCCGCCGCCGCGGCAGCATGGGGCCGGGCTCCCAAGTACGTCCTCCTCGTGGGGGACGCATCCTATGACTACAAAAACTACACGGGGACGCCCGGCAACACCAACCGGGTCCCTACCATGATGTTTGAAGACGCGGGGGATTCCACCTACATGGGCCGCTACCCTTCCGATGCCTGGTTCGCCGACGTGAACGGGGACGGCTATCCCGATTCGGCGGTGGGGCGCCTCCCAGCACGGTCCTATCAGGAACTGGCGGGCATGCTCACCAAGATCATGGCCTATGAGGATCAGGCCCTGACCGGCACTTGGTACAAGAGCGGCCTCTTCGTGGCCGACACGTGGACCCAAACCTGGGAGCAGGTCTTCGAACAAGCCAACACCCTCCTGCAAACCACCTACATGGCACCGCCATGGAGCGGCACCCACCTCTTTTTCCACGACGCTCCTTACAACGGCACCGACGCCAACGCCTTCGCCTCCGCCTTGCGGGCGGCATGGCCGGGCGCCGCTCTCATGCACTACAGCGGGCACAGTGCCATCACCAGTCTGGGAAACCAGTACGCCTTCTTCACCTCGTACCCCTCCCGGAATTGCACCAGCGGTACGTGCAGCGATTCGGACGTGGATCTGCTCCCCCCCATAGACCTCACGCCCTCGGCCCCTTCAGCGCCCCTGCCCTTCGTCGTGAGCAGCAGTTGCTATAACTCGGCTTTCGACGAGGTGAGCACCGACGCCCTCATGGAAGTTCTATTGGCCAGGGCGGACCGGGGTACCATCGGGTCCTGCGGGTTCTCCACTATCGCCTACCCCGACGAGGAACACACCTTCGCCAACGCCTTCTTCGAGCAGGCCTTCGGCCCGTCCAAAACTAGACCGGTGGGGCCACTGGTGGATGCGGGGCGCTTCTCTCTGCCCTCCTCCGATGCCCGGTCGGTCTTGGGCAACATCCTCATGGGCGATCCCTCCATCTCGCTCCGCTTGCCCGCCCCCGATCCTCCACCGGCCTTCGCCGCCGCGGCCGCGGACGGAGCCGTGGTTCTGTCCTGGGGCTCTCCGGCGGCTCCCGTCTCGAGATTTGAAATTTATAGGTCCGGCGACGGAGGCAAGACTTGGGCGGCGGTGGAGAGTCCAGGGCCCTCGGACCGTGGATATAACGATGGCGGCCTCGTGAATGGCGTGGAATACACATACTACGCCACGAGCCTGGACACGGGCGGCTTCGAAGGCCCGCCGAGCCGCGCGGCCACCGCCGTGCCCGAACCTGGCATCTGCACCGTGCTGTGCCAGGCCCAGGCGCCCGCCTCGGGCTCCCCAGGGGCTTCCGTGCCCTTTCAGGCTTCGGCCACCAGCACGAGCTGTGCTGGCAGCTTGGCCTACGACTGGGACTTCGGAGACGGGAGCCCTCATGGGAGCATCCTGGCCCCCACCCATGTCTATGTCTCATCCGGCACCTACACCTGGACCTTCACCGCCTCGGCCGAATCGGCCTCCTGCATGAAAAGCGGCACTATCGTGGTGGCCGTCCCCCCCCACGTCACGGGCGTGCAGAAGGCCGCGAGCCCCTTCCGCCTCATCATCACGGGGTCGGGCTTGCACGACGACGTGGCCGTCTACGTGGGCGGCCAGCAGTGGGCCACGGTCAAGATCGTCCCGGAAACGAAGGTCGTCCTCAAGGGCTCGGGCCTCAAGGCGCTCTTCCCCGCGGGCGTCTTCGTGCCCGTGCGCCTGGTGAACGGCGACGGAGGCGAGACGACGGTGAGCTACAACCGCAAAGGCAACCAGTGGCGCCAGGGCCCGTAACCCTCTTCCCTCCACCGGCCACACGTTCTTTCCTTCGCGCATGGGGATCCGTATAGTGGAACCGGGCATGAAGGGGAGAGGTGCCGGTGCAGGACCTTGTCGCGGTTGAACAGTGGCTCCGGGAAGCGAGAGACGGCGACGAGGAGGCCTTCGCCTGTCTGGTGAAGGCTTATTATGGGCCCCTCTTCCGCCTCGTATACCAGATGGTGCCTCACGCCCACGACGCGGAGGACATCCTCCAAGAGACGTTTTTCAGGTTCTTTCAGGCTCTCCGGCGGCTGATCCCCGGACAGGATCCCTTCCCTTTCTTGAAAACCATCGCGGTGCGGCGCACCTACAGCTTCTTGAAGCGCAATGACCGCATCCATGTTTCGCTGGACCACCTTCCCGAGGGCACTCCCCAGCTTTCGGTCCAAGGACACCCGTACGAGATCCGGACCCTATACCTCTGGGCGGCGAAACTGCCCCCGGCCCAGCGTCTCGTGTTCCTCCTGCGCGACGTTCTCGGAGTAGAGGACGGTGAAATCGCCCGCCTCACGGGCCTCCGGGAGGTGACCGTGCGGCGCCATGCATCCCTGGCCCGGCAGACGCTGGAACGCGAATTCGGCTCCGAGTCCCTTTGAGGGGCGTCCGCCTCCCCGGGGCCGGCGGCGCCTCCCCACGGCCGACCTTCGTGCTCGGCTGGTTCTCCGCGTTGCGGAGGCCCCTCGGGTCCCTTATAATGGGCTTTAGATGGGAGCTGAACGTGGACTTGGCGAAGATCCGAAAAAAAGCTCGGGGCGGCGCGCCGGGAGGAACAAGGGCCGCGGGACCGCCGCCGGAGGCGGAACCATCGGCACCGGCGGCCCAGGCGGCGGACCTGGATGTTCTGCCAGAGCCTGCGGCCGACTCCGAATCGCCGGCCATCGCCCTCCCGACGGCCCAGCCCGCAAAGGAGGACACGGCAGCTCCCGCCGAGCCCGCGGCCGCAGGAGAGCGCCTCCTCATCTTTGATCTGGACGGCGAGAAATACGCCATCCCCATCCACGACATCGCCCAGATCATCGACATGCCGCCCGCCACGTTCGTCCCCAACGCACCGCCCTTTCTGTCCGGCATCTTCTCCCTCCGGGGGCGGATCGTCTCCATCATCAACGTGGCGTCCAGACTGGGCTTGATCTCCTCCAAACCGGAGGCACCCAAGGTGATCGTGCTGGATTTGGGCGCAGACCACATCGGACTTCTCGTGGACCAGATCGACCAGGTGGTGGAGGTGAACGTGGCCGCGCTGGAACCGGTGCCCGAGGGGTTCAAGCCCGTGGTCCAGGACTTCGTGGAGGGTGTCTTTCACCACAAGGGGCGAGCCGTTGGCTTCCTCAATCTGCCCATGTTCCTTGCGTTCGACGTCTGACCCGGGGAGCCGCCGCCATGTTTGTCCAGTGTCCGAATTGCCTCAAGCGATACCGCCTCAACGAGAGTCAGGCCAGGCTCCTCAGAATCCGGTGCCGAAGTTGCAGCACCGAGTTCCTCGTGTCGCCCTCCGTGGAGCCGAGCCATGAGCTGGCGGGAGCCCACGGGCGTGCCACGGCCGTCGTGGCCGACATCCAGCGGGACTTCCGCAACAGCTTGGTGGAGCTGCTCCACCGCCTGGGCCTCAACCTGGTGGTCACGGAAGACGGCCTCACGGCGCTGGCGGAGGTCCGGTCCAAAAAGCCCCGTCTCCTGCTTGTGAATCCGTACCTTCCCGGGCTCATGGGGACGGATCTCATCGCCCGGCTCAGGGCCGAAGAGGCGGCGCCTCCCACCATCATCCTCCTGGGAGCCATCCACAATCGGAAGCGATACAGACGGCGGCCCCAGTCCCTCTACGGAGCCGACGACTACCTGGACGAAGGGGGTTCGGACGAAGCGGTCCTGCGGAAAATCGAGTTCCATTTGCAGCTTGCGCCATCCGCATCCACCCCCGAGGGCTCCGACGAGGAAGCCACGAGACTGGCGAGAAGCGTCTTCGCCGATCTGCTGGTCTACGATCCGCGGCGCATGGCCCAGGTGAAAACACCCGAAGACTTCTTTCAGCTCTTCAGGGACGAGGTGGCTGAGGGACGGCGTTACATCGAGACCCGAAAACAGGGCGCCGGTGACCACCTGCGGGACGTGGTCGTGCGCTACCTTCAGATCGCTCAAGAGGGGGAAGCATGAACACGGAGTTCGCCCGAGAGATCGCCTCTCCGGACGTGGAGACGCGCCGAAGGGCCGCCATCGCCCTGGCGGACGAGACGGCGGCGACGGCCCTCCCGTGGCTGGACACCCTCCTGGGTGACCCCAACTGGCGGGTCCGGAAGGCAGCCGTGGAGACGGTCCTGGCCCTTCCCACCGAGGCCGTCATGCCGACCCTCATCCAGGCGCTCTATGACCCCGAAAACGCAGGCAAGCGCAATTCGGCCTACGAATCTCTCGTCAAGGCGGGCCCTTCGGTTCTTCCCCACGTCTACGACCACCTGGTGGAGGAAGACACGGACGTAAAACTCGCTCTCATTTCCTTGTTGGGCGAGGTGCCGAGCCGAAATTCCGCCCCTCACCTCATCTACTACCTGAGCCACGACAACATCAACGTCGTCTCCGCGGCCATCACCAGCCTCGGGCGCCTGAAGGACGCGGGCAACCTGCCCGTTCTCGTCGACCTTTTCCAACGCCAGGACGATTGGGTCTGGTTCCATCTCATCGAAGCCCTCAGCGGCATCGGCGGTCCCGCCGCCACGTCCAAGCTCATCGAGCTGTACGAGCATCCCAAGTACCGCAGGGCCGTCCTCAAGTCCTTCGGGAGGATGGGCGATCTTCATACCGTCTCCTTCCTCCTCCAGCGGGCCGCCGACCCCGGTTCGCCCCTCCTCGCCGTGATGGAGGCCCTGGGACAGATCTACAACGCCAACATCCCCGAAGCCCTGTTGCCCCGCCATCACCGGGAAGTGGCGCGTCAGATCCAGCTTCACTTCCCCATGGAGGTCCTGTCCCGCCTCGAAACGGCTTGGGGAGAAGCTAAAGTGACCGAGCGCCGCGGCATGATTCTGGTAGCCGGGGCCCTGGCGGACCTATCGCTGCTCGACAAGGTCCTCGCCGAGCTGGCGAGCCCCTACCTCCAGCGAGACGCCTTCAACGCGGCTCTGGCCTTCGGCCGGGCGGCAGCACGCACCCTCATCGCGCGCCTCAACGCTTCGCCGGCCCAGGACCAGCGCCTCCTCCTTATCCGCCTCCTCGCCGCCGCCGGCGGCCCCGACGCCGTGGTGCCTCTTCTGAACCAGTCGTACGAAGACGACGTCCAGATCCGGATGGAAGCCATCGCCGCGCTGGGGGAGGTGGACGATCCCCGCTGCCTCCAGAAACTCGTGGGCGTCCTGCGAGAGCCCGACATGACGTTCCACGACGTGGCCCTGAGGGCCGCGCGCAACCTCGCCCGGAAACATCCCGAGCACCGGGCCCGGCTCGCCATCTCGGGAGAGACCATGGTCTCCGACGATGAAGAGACGGTGCGCTGCGCGGCCTACGCCCTCCTGGCGGAGGGCCGAAACGGCGACGCGGCCCTGCTCGTCCCCGGACTCCAGGACCCGTCACCCGTGGTCCGGCAGGCCGTGGTGCGGATCATCGCCCAGGGAGGGGGCGCCCGCACCTTCCAGGACCTTTTGCCCATGCTGGGAGACACGGCTGCCCGGGTTCGCCGGGCCGTCATTTCGGCCCTGGGGCGCGAGCTGCTGGCGCGCCAACCGGAAATCCTCATCACGTCGCTCTCGGACCCCGACGTCTGGGTCCGGGCGGAGACGGCCTTCTTCCTTTCCCAGAGCACCGATCCGTCCATCAGCCGGTCCCTGCTCAAAGCCCTCGAGGAGGACGAGCTGCCCGTCCGGCTCGGCTCCCTCCGGGGCCTCGCCGAGGTGGGCTGCGGAAGCCTCTTCAAGGCGGTCCTCGCCCTCGCCACCCAAGCCTCCAGCCCGCTTGAGGTCCGCCAGGCGGCCCTGGGGGCTCTGGCCAAATCGGGGCGCCCCGATGCCGTGAAGGCCCTCACGGACGCCGTGCAGGAACACCGATGGGAGATCCGATCCACGGCCATCGAGCTCATGGGAGCCTCCCAGGACCGCCGGTTTATCCCGATCCTCCTGAAAGAGCTCGAACGGGACCAGGACACCCTCGTGCGCCAGACCGTCATCCACGCGCTCATCGCCCTCAAGGCCATCGAAGCCGTACCGCGCATGCTCAACTATCTGACGGACCCGGCCCTGAAGGACGCCACCTTTGCCTTTTTCACGTCTCTGGGAAGGGAACACGCCCGCCTCATCGAGAACGAGGCTCAATCGGTGGACTTCCAGACCAAGCTCATCCTTATCGAAATCCTCAAGCACCTGGAGAATCTTTAAAGTTCGGCCATGTGGAACATCAACGATGGGCCCCAGAGGCCCCTGCTGGACGACGATCTCTACAGGCGCTTCTGTGTCCTGATTCATGACGAGACGGGCCTCTCCTTCGGGCCGGGCTCCCAGTTTTTCCTGGAGCGGAGGCTGGAATCGCGCATGTCGGCCCTCGGAGGCGTGAGCCCCAGGGATTACTTGAACTACATCCGATACGACCCGGACAGGACCCAGGAATGGGATCACCTCGTGACGGTCATCACCACCAACGAGACCTACTTCATGAGGGAGATCAAGCAGCTTCGGTGCTTCCAGAACGACATCCTCCCCGCCCTCTGGGAACGGAGCGGGCGAAGCAGGATACGGGTCTGGAGCGCGGGCTGTTCCAGCGGGGAGGAGCCTTACAGCATCGCCATCCTGGCAAGGGAAACGGGCCGCTATCCCGAAGGGGCCCTGGAGATCTACGCCACGGACATCAACTCGCGAGTCCTGGCGAAGGCCAAGTCGGGCCTCTACACGGAGAGCTCCTTCCGGGCCGTGGACGAAGCCTTCAAAGCACGCTGGTTCACGGAGGAAGAACCTGGGCGCTTCCGCGTCGCCCCCTCCATCCAAAAATGCGTGAACTTTTCGAGATTCAACCTCTTCGACCCAGGCAGGTACGGCCTCCTGCCGGCGTTCGATGTCATTTTCTGCCGCAACGTGATCATCTATTTTGACATGGAAGCCAAAGTCAAGGTCATGGAAAAGTTCCACGAGAAGCTCAGAGCCCCGGGCTACCTGCTTCTGGGCCACTCCGAAAGCCTCATCTCCGTCACGGACACCTTCAAACTCATCCACCTTCCGGGCGACCTCGTTTACGTCAAGGAGGGGCCATGAGCAAGATACGCGTTCTCGTGGTGGACGACTCATCTTTCAACCGCAAGGTCATCTCCGAGATCCTCCGGTCTTCGGAGCGCATTGACGTGGTGGGGACGGCTTTCGACGGGGAAGACGCCATCCGCAAGATCCTCCAGCTCAACCCCGACGTCATTACGCTGGATCTGGAAATGCCCAGAATGGATGGGTTCGCGGTCCTGCGCTGGCTCATGGTCAACCGTCCGCTCCCCGTCCTGGTCGTCTCCTCTCGCGAATCCAACCGGTCCGTTTTCAAGGCCCTCGACTTGGGCGCCGTGGATTTCGTCGTGAAGCCGTCCAGGACCGCCTCTCCCCAGCTCAAGCTCATCGAGGAGGAACTGCTCTCCAAGATCCTCTCCATCCCCCAGCTCAAGTTCGACCACATCCGGCAACGGGTGGCCCAAGCGCCCCTTATCCCCACTCCCGTGGCCCTGCCCCGGGCTCACGGCGAGCGCACCGCCGAGGTGGTGGCCATCGCCGCCTCCACGGGCGGCCCCCCGGCCATCCAGCAGCTTTTGACGGGCCTTTCGCCCGCCCTCGTCTCACCCATCGTCATCTGCCAGCACATGCCCCCGGTATTCACCCGGCTCTTCGCGGAGCGCCTCTCCACCCTCGCCCACCGGGTCGTCAAGGAGGCCGCCGACGGGGAAGCCTTGTTCCCGCGACACGCCTACATCGCTCCCGGGGGCAAACAACTTCGTATCGCCACCGCCGACGGCCGACCGCGGGCCGTGGTGAGTGACCGGCTCAAGGAGGACCGCTTCGCCCCCTCCGCAAATTACCTTTTTCAAAGCGTGGCCAAGGTGTACGGCAGTGCGTCCCTGGCCATCGTCCTCACGGGCATGGGTGACGACGGCAAGGAGGGGGCCGTGGCCATCGCGGCGGCGGGCGGCATCGTGGCGGCCGAGTCGGAGGAATCGGCCGTCATCTTCGGCATGCCCCGCGAGGTCATCAAAGCCGGCGTCGCCAGGCACGTGTTGGACATCCAGGGCCTCACGGACCTCGTGAACCATCACGGCCTCCTGGATACGGGCACCTCGGAGAACGGTTAGGGGCCGGCCGGAGGGGCGCCGGCGCCGTTGCATTCGCGTTCGGGCGTGGTATGATATGGCAGAGTGGGAGCGCGACATGGTCGAAGACCACAGCGACATCTTCAGCAAAAGCCAGGAATTCCTTCAGATGCTGTCCAAGCAGAAGGACTTCATCCAGGATCTCCTGAAGGAGAACGAGCGCCTCCGTTACGAAGTGGCGGCCCTCAGGCCCCGCTCCGGCGAGACCGACGGGCTGCTTCGGCAGGAGATCGAGCTTCTCAAGAAGCGCCTTGAGCAGTTGGACCTGGAGAAGCGCGAGGTGGAAGCCGCCTATCAACGGGTGGAAGAGGAAAACAAGGATTTCGCCCAGCGCTACGTGGAGATCGAAGACCAGAACAACAATCTGGCCAACCTCTACGTGGCATCCTACCAGCTGCACTCCACCCTGGATTTCCAGGAAGTGGTCCACATCGTGATGGAGATCATCATCAACCTCATCGGCGCCGAGGTGTTCGCCATCATGCTGCTGGACGAGAAGACCAACGAGCTGGGAACCATCGCGCAGGAAGGGCACGACGCCGCTAAGCCTCTCCCCACGGTTCGCATCGGGGAAGGCATCTTGGGCACGGTCTCCAAGACCGGTGAGCCCTACTACATCAATCAGGCCGGCGCGGGATACGCGGTGGACTTCCTCCACCCTCTGGCGGCCATTCCGCTGAAGATCAAAGAGAACGTCATCGGCGTCATCAGCATCAACAAGTTGCTCGTACAGAAGGACGCCTTCACGGCCGTGGACTACGAGCTCTTCTCCCTCCTGGCCGCCCACGCCGCCACGGCCATCTTCTCCAGCAAGCTCTACTCACAGTCCGAGCGCCGCCTCACCACCATCCAAGGCTTCCTCGACCTGTTGACCGCGCCGCCGCAGAAGGGATAGGGAGGGGGAACACCATGGAAGGCTTGCGGTTTCTCGTTGTCGAAGATTCGCCCACCATGCGCCAGCTCATCTCTTTCTCCCTCAAGCGGTTCAAGGGATGCAAGATCGTGGAGGCGGTGGACGGAGTGGACGCCCTCAAGAAGCTTCAAACGGAAGAGGTGGACATGATCCTGACGGACATCAACATGCCCGTCATGGACGGGCTCAAACTCGTGTCCCTCGTCCGTCAGAACGCCAAAACACGGGACCTGCCCATCATCATCATCACCACCGAGGGGGCCCAGGAGGACCGGGACCGGGGCCTTGCACTGGGCGCCAACGCCTACATCTCCAAGCCCATCCAGTCCTCGCACCTGCTGAAGGTCATCGGGGACGTCATTGAAAAGGCACCCTGAGCCATCCGGGCGCTCTGCCGTCCGGCACGGCGGGACCAGACCCGCCCTACCTCGCCCCTACCGATCCGAGGAACACGGCAACGACGGACCCCGCCAGGGGCTCAGGCGACTCAGAATCGACCTGGCCTTCCTCGGCACGTCGTATCGGGGCTGGCAGGTCCAGGCGCGCGGAACGACCGTTCAAGGACTCGTGGACGATGCCCTGCGCAAAATCGGCCACCGCGGCCCCAAGGTGGTGGGGTGCTCCCGCACCGACTCGGGCGTCCACGCCTTGCGGTTCACGGCCCACGCCGACACGGCGCTGGACCGTCCCCTCCCCGCCCTGCTCAAGGGACTCAACGCCAACCTGCCCCCGGACGTCCGCGTCTACCGCGCGGCCTGGGCGCCCTCCGACTTCCACGCCCGCTATTCCTCCAACGGGAAGGCGTACCGGTATCACCTTTACACGGGATCCGTCGTTCCCCCCGCCCTCACGCCCTTTGTCTGGCAGTGGCACGGACCTCTGAGCCTGCCTGACATGGACGCTTCGGCGCGGCTTGTTCTGGGAGAACACGATTTTTCCCCCTTCACCACCGCCGACGGGCGAGAGAAGAACACCCTGCGAACCGTGGCCGAATGCCGCTGGGAGCACCGGGGGCCCCTCCTCGTGCTTCACGTGGGCGGCCCCTCGTTCCTCCACCGCATGGTGCGCTGCATCGCAGGACTTCTGGTGGCGGTGGGCGGTGGCCGCATGGGAGAAGCCCATGTTCGGCGCGCCCTCTCGGGCGCCATGGACGGCCCTCAGATTCCAGCGCTTCCTGCTCAGGGCTTGGCCCTCTGGCGCGTGGAGTATCCCAAGGCCATGGAACCGAAGGATGCCTTCGGAGAGTTCCCGGAAGGACCGGAGTTTCCGTTGTAGAAGAGGGAGCGGGGAGCAGGAAGCGGGGAGCGGGCTCCTTTCACTTTTCACTTTTTACTTTTCACTTCCCTCTACTGCCCCACGAATGCCTTCATCCTGCGCGCCGCCTCCCGGATCTGCTCTTCGGACACGGCGAAGGACACACGCAAAAACCCTTCCGCCCCCAGGGCGCCTCCGGGGATGACCATCACGCCCGCCTCTTTCAGAAGCCTCGCCGCCAGCTCTTCGCTGGTGCCGGCTCCCACCCTCTCCATCATGGCCCTGGCTTCGGGGAACACATAGAAGGCTCCATCCGGTTCCCGAAAGGCGAGTCCGGGGATGCGGGCGAGTTCGTCAAGCATGGCCTTACGCCTTTGGGCGAAGAGGCCGAGGATGGGACCGAAGATGTCCTCCTCGTGCTGGAGGGCGGCCAGGCCCCCGAACTGGGCGAAGGTCGTCACCCCGTTCATGGAGTGGGACTGGATCTTGCCCGCGGCGGCCACGTCCTGCACGGGTCCGATGGCGTAGCCCAGCCGGTACCCCGTCATGGAAAACGTCTTGGAGAAGGACCCCGCAATGAAGAAGGGTTCCAGGGCCTCGGGATGCACATGGGGGACGGTGGCATAGGCGGTGTCCCCATACACGTACCGGTCGTAGCATTCGTCCATGATGACGAAGAGGCCTCGCGAAGCGGCCACGTTGAACAGGGAGGTCAACAGAGCCTTCGAGATGACCGCCCCCGTGGGGTTGCAGGGCGAGTTGAGGACGATGCCCTGCGTGGCGGGCCCGATCATGGCCTTGAGCTCCTCCGGATCGGGCAGGAAGCCGTTGTCCATCCTGCAGGGCAGAAATCTCGGCGTGCCTCCCCACAGCTTCACGATCTGAGGCGTGGAGACGTAATAGGGCGCGGGCACGATGACCTCGCCTCCCGTCTCCAGGTGCGACCCGATAATGTGGTAGAGGGCGCCCTTGGCCCCCGCCGTGATCATGACGTTGTCGGCCGTGTAGCGCGCGCCGTACCGCTCGTTGTAGCGGCGGGCCACGGACTCCCGAAGCTCGGGAATACCCATGACGGGGCTGTAGTAGGTGTGCCCTTCCCGGAGGGCGCGGGCGGTGGCCTCCAGAATCACGTCCGGCACGGGGAAATCGGGCTGGCCGGGCCCGAGGTCCACGAAATCCACGCCTTCGCGGCGCATGCGCTGGCCGAGGGCGATGAGATCCAACAGCGTTGACCGCTCGATGCGGTTCATCCTGGGTGCGATCACGGGCGCAATTTCTCCTTGATGCGGAGGGCCACGGGCGGAGGCACAAGGCCGTCCACGGGGCCGCCCAGCCGTGCCACCTCCCGGACCAGCCGGGAGGACAGAAAGGTGAATTCCTCGCGGGGCATGAGGAAGAGTGTTTCCACGTTTGGAGCGAGGCGCCGGTTCATGAGGGCCATCTGGAACTCGTACTCGAAATCCGATAGGGCGCGGATGCCGCGGAGAATACGGTCGGCGCCGCGCCTTCGGGCGAACTCCACGAGGAGCCCGTCGAAGGCGTCCACCTCAACGCCTGGTATGTCCGCCACGCTTTCCCGAAGCAGCGTGAGCCGCTCCTCCACGGAGAAGAGATACGACTTCTCCGTGTTTCGCAGGACCGCGACGATGAGCTTGTCGCAGAGTTGGGTTCCCCGGCGGATCAGGTCCAGGTGGCCGTTGGTGATGGGATCGAAGGATCCTGGATAAACGGCCAGTCCCCTCATGGGGCTTTCTCTCCCTTGGCTTCGATAAACTCGGCCAGGGTCGCGATGTTCTGGAATACTTTGACGCCCACCTCTTCGTCGGAGATCTTGATGCCAAACTCCTTTTCCAGGGCCACCACGAGCTCCAGAGCATCGATGGAGTCGAGCCCCAAACCTTCGCCGAAGAGCGGCGTGTCGTCTTTGATGTCTTCGGGCTTCACGTTCTCCAGGCGGAGGCTCCTGATGATCACGTCGCGCAGGCGGTCCTTGAGGTCTTCCATGATACCTCCCATGCATTGATTCTAGGCCCAAGGCCGCGGGCTGGGCAAGGCGGCCATGGGGCCGGACCGGAGGCAGGCGTGGCTCGAAACCGGCCGTCAGTCCTTCGCGGCGGGCTCCGTATGCACGTTCACGGCGCCCACGCGCACGTCCAGGTTTCGAACCTCTTCCTCGACCTTCGTGGCGATGGCGTGGGCCTGCCTCACGGTCAGCCCCGTGGCCAAGAGGCAGACAAGGGACACCCAAAGCCGCCCGCCCCCTTCGGCGATCCTCACGTCGCGGCACCCCTTCACCCCGTCCACGGTGGCGGCCCGCTCGGCGATGGCGGAGGCCAGCGAAGGTTGCCGCTTCGTGGCGTCGTGCCGCGAGGAGGGCTGTTCACCCCGGCATTCCAGGTGGGTTTGGACGAACCGGACATCGGGAAAGCTCTTCCGGAGGTTTTCTTCGATGTCGGTGGTTTGGGCGTGGGCCTCGCTGAGCGGCATGGCCGGAGGCCATTCCAGGTGCATCTCGACCTCGATCCCGCCGTCCGTCTGGTGGATCTCCATGCCGTGTGCTTTGGCTCCCGCCTTTTCCCCCAGCACCAGGATTTCCTCCATGAGGCCCTTGGGTTGTCGCTCGTCGGGCTCCGCGTGGACCAGGACGTCGGCGTCCTTGAAGGTCCCCTTGAGGGCCTTCTCCACGGCCTCCGTAACCTCGTGGGCCACGGTCAGGGAGGCCGTCCTGTCCACGGCCACTTTGAGGTCAACGAAGTGTTTCGCCCCCGCTTCCCGCACGCGCACGTCGTAGGCGCGCTTCACGCCCGGGATGGACAAGGCCGCCTGCTCGGCCCGCTCCACGTGTCCCTCCGCTACCCGGTCCGTGAGCGCCCGAACGGCTTTCTGGCCCAGCCGGAGGGAGATCCAGATCACCAGCAGTGAAACCCCGAGGGCCGCCACGGCGTCGGCCTGGGGATAGCCGAGCTGGGTGGCCACCAGCCCCGCCAACACCACGAGGGAGCTGTAGATGTCGCTGGAGAAGTGCAGCGCGTCCGCTTCCAGGGCGGCGCTGCGTGTCGCCTTCGCCACTCTGCTCAGGGCGCGGCTTCGAGAAAAATCCACCACGATGGCCAAGATGACCACTCCGTAGCTCCAGGCGTTCACCTCCACGTGGGCCGCCTTGAACAGGAGCCGCTGTACCGCCTCGTAGATGATCCATACGCATGTCAGGAGCAGGAGGAGCGTTTCGAAGAGGGCCGAGATGTTCTCTATTTTTTCGTGGCCGTAGGGGTGGTCCTTGTCCGCCGGCCGATCGGACACGGTTACGGCCCACCACGTCATGACCGCGGCGAGAAGGTCGAGGCCCGAGTGGGCCGCCTCCGAGAGGATACCCAGGCTTCCGGTGAGGAGGCCTATGGCCAGCTTGGTGCCCGTGAGGAACACGGCGGCCAGGACGGAGCTCACCGCTACGGAGTTCTTCTTGCTGGCCACCATCTCCCCCATCTCTGGCCGCCCGCCATCCATCAAGAGCGGCTTTGGCGCGCCCGGCAGGACTCGAACCTGCGACCCCCTGCTTAGAAGGCAGATGCTCTATCCACCTGAGCTACGGGCGCGGCCATGGCGCAGTATAGAGAAAGTGGGCCGGATTGAGAAGACGGTGGGCTTGGCCAGCCGTCTCTCAGGCTTCTGGCCGGGCCCTTGGCCACGACCGGGGCAGCAGATAGGTCAGGACCTCGTTGGACATGAGAAACCCTTGCACGGTGAGCTTCAGCCGGGAGTCTTCCACCACGGCATAGCCTTGGGCCAGCAGGGGCTTGAGCACAACGTCCGCCTCCCGCTGATCCACGGCGAACAGATCGATCAGATCCTGGAGAACGGTGCCGTCAGAAACCCTGAGGCCGAAGATAACCCGGTCTTCCCGCTCCCGCTCGGGGGTCAGGCGCTCGGCGTCCTCGGGCGGAATCCCGCCTTCGTGCACGCGGCGGGCCCATGCGTCCAGACTCCTCGGGTTACCCCAGAGGCGGCCCTTGAAGCGGCTCCACGCCGACGGCCCGAGGCCGACGGTCTGCCCTCCCTGCCAGTAGCGAAGGTTGTGGCGGGACCGCCCGCCGGGGCGGGCGTAGTTGGACACCTCGTAGTGTTCGAAGCCCCGCTGTTGAAGGATGCCGTGGACCGCCAAGAACTGGTCGGCCGCTTCGTCGTCGCCGGGAAGGGCCAGGTTTCCCGCGGCCACCGCTTCCCATAACGGTGTCTTGGGATGGAGCTCGAGGGAGTAGACCGACAGGTGATCCAGCGGCAGCTCCGCCAGGCGCTCTACCGTGTCTTCGAGGTCCCCGCCGCCCTGGCCCGGCACGCCGCTCATGACGTCCGCGGAGAGGTGCTTGAATCCGCTCCGGGCCGCAAGCTCCACCGCCGCAAGGGCCGTTGCTGCGGGCGCCCTCCGCTCAAGGGCCGCCAGGACAACCGGAGCGAGGCTCTGGACGCCGATGGAGAGGCGCGTCACCCCGGCGTGGCGCCAGCCTGCGAGGCTGGCCTCGTTTACGGTTTCGGGATTGGCTTCCAAGGTGATCTCGGCTGAAGGCCGAATTTCAAACACCCGTCCAAGCTCGGCAAGGAGCCTCCCCAACCGATCGGGGCCCATGAGCGAGGGAGTTCCTCCTCCGAAGAAAACGGTGTCCACCTGAAGAGGAGGTGCCTCTCGGAACAGCGCGGCTTCTTCGACGAGGAGGGCCTCAAAGCCCGCGGGGACGCCCCCCGGGCTTTCGACGCGGAAGAAGTCGCAGTACCCGCACAGGCTGGCGCAGAAGGGCACGTGGACGTAAAGCCCCGTGGCCGCGGCATCGAACCACGCCTTCATGGGCCCATCACCAGGACCCACAGGTCGCGAAGGTTATTGCCCGTGGGCCGCCGCGGAAGGAGCGTACCTGCCTCTTCCCAGAGGGTTCCCGTATCGCAGGCGGCGACGGCGCGCCGAAGAGAAGCCTCAGAAGGGCAGCGGCTCGAATCGGTCCAGGCTCCGCCCCCCGCCGTACCGTCCACGCCGTCCGTGGCCAGAGCCGCGAAGGACCACGGCCGACGAGATCCCGCTCCGCCCAAGACCAGGGCCACCTCCGCCGCCAGGTGGCTGCATCGCCCGCCTTTGCCGGCTCCGGCCTCCGCATCCACGCGCACCTCCCCGGTTCCCACGAGCACCAGCGGGCGGCCTCCGGCAGCCTCCTTCGCGAGGCGGCGCGCCGCCGTTCTCGCGCTCTCACCCTCCGCACAAGGGACCTCACGAGTGCGGTGGCCTTCCTCTCTGAACCCACGGACGCAGCCTTTACGAAGGGCCACGGCGTCGAAGAGCACGATCGTCGTGTCACCCGGAGGACGATTGGCGGGCTGCCGGCGGGGTGGCAATGGCTTCGGAGGGACGATGCCGCATCGCGCCAGCACCTCCTCGGCCCGTCCTCCGGCGTCCACGGGAAGGGTGGGACCCGAGCTGACCCACCGGGCATCTCGGTACCCTACGTCGGACCAGAGGGCGGTGGCCACGGGCCACGGGCCAACGAGACGGAGGAGGCCTCCCCCCTTCACCTCAGAGAGGCGCGACCGGACCGAGTTCAGATCCCGGATGGGCACGCCCCGGCGCCACACCTCCGCGGTGAGGGCAGCCTTTTCATCCAGGGTCCAGGGCGGGCGAGGATGCACGAGGAGGGACGAGCCCCCGCCCGAGATGCACGCCAGGACCGGCCCTTCGCCGTCCTCAATCCATTCCTCCACCCGGGACGTCATGGCCGCGTTGCGGGAGGTCGGGAAGGGGTGGTCGCCGTAGAAGGCCTGAAAGGAATGCGGTGCCATTCCCTCCGGGGAGGTGCCGTAGAGGATGCCGGGAACCCCGGGCCAGATCAAGCTCGCCGTGCGGGCCAGGGCGGGCGCCGCTTTGCCTAGGCAGAAAATTCGCCGGGGCTCGGGCATGGACCTGAGAAGGGTGGTCCACCCCTGAGTGGCGACGCGGCCCGGGGTGGCCTGGCGGAGAAAATCACCGAGGGCGGAGGCCATGAAAGCACCGTCCAGCAAGGATTTCATGCCTGGTTCAACTCCAGAAGCGCAGGTAAAGGTCCCGAAACACGGGCTTCGTGGTAGCCCCCATCGCCAGGAACCCTTGACAGCAGGCCATTCGCGTCATATATTACCCGTGGAACCTTTGAAAGGAGGCCACTATGAACAAGGCGGAACTGATCACCGCAATCGGGAACGGGGCAGGGATCAACAAGGCTGAGGCGGGAAAGGCGCTCGATTCTTTCATCACCGCGATCGAGAAAGCCCTGAAAAAGGGCGACAAGGTCACCCTGGTCGGGTTCGGCACCTTCAGCGTGGGCAAGCGCAACGCCCGCACTGGCCGCAACCCCAAGACCGGCAAGCCCATCAAGATCGCGGCCAAGAAGGTCGCCAAATTCAAGCCCGGCAAGGGCCTGGCCGACAAGGTCAAGTAAGACCTGCTCTGCCTGATCTGAAGGAAGGGGCCGAAGGGCCCCTTCTTTTTTTGTGGCGAGGGCTTCACACAATCAGTCGCCCTCCTGGGCCCCCCCGAAGGTCACGAGCTCCGCCCCCGATTCGACGCTGTCGCCCTCCCGGACGCGGACATGCTGGACCACGGCGTCCGCAGTGGCCTGAAGCTCGTTTTGCATCTTCATGGCCTCGACGACCACCAGGCCCTGTCCCTTGAGAACGGACTGGCCCTCCTCCACGAGGACCTTCACCACCTTGCCAGGCATGGGAGCCCGTACGCTTCCACCGCGGGTCCCGGGCCCGCCGTGCTGGGAGCGCAGGACCAGATCCAGCGGGCTGAGCAAGTCCACGTGCCTGACGCCGTCGTACATGTGCACGTCGTAGCTGCCGGGCTCGTGGCTGTGGACCGCGACTTCATAGCTCTCTCCCTCCATGAGGAGCGAGTAGAGGCCGTCCAGGATTCTCGCGCACCCCACCTCGTAGGTCACCCCGTCGAGCACGGCGGTGTACCCCTCGGGCCGCTCCTCCAGCTCCACGGGAATCTGGCGCTCATCTCTGATGATCCAGAATCTCATCTTAGCGGTCCCCCATCATGGCCCGCCGCCAGGCGCTCGGTGCCGCCTGGGGCGGAGCGGTGCAGGGCTGCTTTCTGGAGGACTCGTAGGCATAGATGGCCGCCGCGATGTCGGCCGCCGCCGCCGGCGAACTCACGGGCATGGAAACACCGCTGAAGTGTCGCGGAATGAACCCCGTGTCCAGGGCTCCCGCCTTAAAGTCGGGGTGGTTCACGATGGCCAGAAGGAAATCGCGGTTCGTGTGGGTCCCTACGATCTGGAACTCCATGAGCGCGCGGTTCATGGTGGCGGCGCAGGCGTCCCGATCGCTTCCCCAGGTGATGACCTTGGCCACCATGGGATCGTAGAACATGCTGATCTCGCCTCGCGTGAAGGCGGCCGAGTCCACCCGCACGTTGGGGCCCTCGGGAAGCCGCACCGCGTGGATGGTTCCGGGGCACGGCAGGAAATTGCGCTGGGGGTCCTCCGCGTAGATGCGGCACTCCATGGCCCACCCCCTGATCTCCACGTCCTCCTGCCGAAGAGAGAGGGGTTCTCCCTCGGCGATGTGGATCTGCTCCCGGACCAGGTCGATCCCCGTGACCATCTCCGTGACGGCGTGCTCCACCTGGAGGCGGGTGTTCATCTCCATGAAGAAGAACTCCCCGCTCTGGTCCACGAGGAACTCGATGGTTCCCGCGCTCCGATAGCCCACCGCCCGTGCGGCACGGACGGCCACCTCGCCCATGGACGCCCGCATCGCCGGCGTCACCAGGGGAGAGGGCGCCTCCTCCACCACCTTCTGGTGGCGGCGCTGGATGGAGCATTCGCGCTCCCCGAGGTAGATGCAATTTCCGTGGCCGTCGGCGAGGATCTGCATCTCGATGTGCCGGGGACGGACCACCGCCCGCTCCAGGTAGACGGAGCCGTCGCCGAAGGCCTTGAGCGCCTCCGAGGACGCGTCGCGGAAGGCGCTGGCGATCTGGGCCCGGCGCTCCACCAGGCGCATTCCCTTTCCGCCTCCGCCCGCCGCCGCTTTGAGCATCACCGGGTAGCCCGTCGTCTCCGCCGCCGCCTCCGCCGCCTCGGGGCTGTCCAGCGGCGCCAGGGTACCGGGAACCACGGGTACGCCCGCCTCCGCCATGAGCTGGCGCGCGCGCGTCTTCTCGCCCATGGCCCTGATGGCATCGGCGGGAGGTCCCACGAAGAGGATGCCCTCCTTCTCGCATCGCTCCGCGAAGTGAGCGTTCTCCGAGAGGAAGCCGTAGCCCGGGTGGACGGCCTGGGCCCCACAGGCCTTGGCGGTGGAGAGGATGGCGTCCATGTTGAGATAGCTCTGGGCCGAGGGAGGGGGCCCGATGCAGTAGGCCTCGTCGGCCAGGCGCACGTGGCGCGCGGCCCGGTCCGCCTCCGAGTAGACCGCCACGCTCGCGATGCCCATGTCTCTTAGGGCCCGGAGGATCCGCACGGCGATCTCTCCCCGGTTGGCGATGAGCACTTTGTTGATCAAGGCTGTGTCTCCAGGAAGTGGGCGCCCGAAGCGGCGAGGCGCATGCGGGTGTGGCGCTTCCATCGTCCGTCATCGGTCTTGGGAAAGTCCCGGCGGAAATGGCCGCCCCGGCTCTCTTCCCGGTAGGCCGCGCAGGAGGCCACGGCGTCCCCGAGCTGGGCCATGTTGCAGGTTTCAAGGATCCGCCGGTGGAGCATCCCTCCGCCCAAATGGGTTTTGATCCCCTCCAGCTCCACCCTCGCCTGCGCCATGCCCGGGGCGTCCCGGATGATGCCCACGCCGTACCACATGACGTCCGCCACCCGCCGCCGAAGGTTGTTCGCCACTTCCAGGTCCCGGCAACCTCTGGGCTCGGGAGCCCTGGATTCGGGCCCCACCGGCAGGCGACCCGTTTCGTCGAGGGCCGCCCTCACGGCCCGGGCCCCGAAGACGAGGCCTTCCAGGAGCGAGTTGCTCGCCAGGCGGTTGGCCCCGTGGACTCCCGTGCAGGCGGCCTCCCCCGCGGCGTAGACCCGGGGCATGGAGGTCCGCCCGAAGACGTCCGTTTCGATGCCCCCCATGGCATAGTGCGCCGCGGGGTGCACGGGAATCGGCGTCCGGCGGATGTCCAGGCCGTACTGCAGGCACGCGGCGAAGACGGTGGGAAAGCGAGACTGGATGTAACTCCCGTCCAGGTGCGTCATGTCCAGGGTTACGGGCCGTCCGCCCGTGCGGGCCATCTCCGCCACGAGGCCTCGGGTCACCACGTCCCGGGGCGCCAGCTCATCCATGAACCGCTCGCCGTCGGCGTTCTTCAGAATGGCGCCCTCGCCTCGGAGGCTCTCGGTGAGGAGGAAGCGCGGCGCGTTCTTCATGAAGAGAGCTGTAGGATGGAACTGCACGAACTCCAGGTCGGCCATGACGAGGCCGGCCCGCAGCGCCATGGCCATGCCGTCCCCCGTGGCCACCGCCGGATTCGTGGACTCCTTAAAAAGACGCCCCAGGCCGCCCGTGGCGATGAGCACCGCCCGAGCCAGCACGGGGACGAGGCTGTTGTCCCGCTCGTCCAGAAGCCATGCCCCCCGGGCGTATCCCTCCTCGCTCATGAGGTCCACGCCCATGTGGTAGGGCATCACCGTGATCGTGTCGAGGGACCGGGCCTTTTCCACGACGGTCCGTTCCAGCTCCTGGCCCGTGGCATCGCCGTGGGCGTGGAGGATGCGGTTTTGGCCGTGGGCCGCCTCGCGGGTGAAGTGGAGGCCGCCGTCCTCCCTGTCAAAGAGGGCGCCCCACTGGATGAGCCGAAGGACCTCCACGGGGCCCTCCTCCACCAGAACCTTTACAGCTTCTTGGTCGCAGAGGCCGTCCCCCGCCTCCAGCGTGTCGGCGAGGTGCTGCTCCGGCGTGTCCCCCTCCGCGAGGGAGACGGCGATGCCGCCCTGAGCGTATTCCGTATTGGATTCGCGGGGACGATCCTTGGTGGCCACCACCACACGCCATCCCGCCTGCGCTGCCTCAATGGCGCCGCGGAAACCGGCGATGCCAGACCCGAGCACGAGCAGGTCGCAGACGAGGGGGTCTCTGATGCTCATGAACGCTTGGCCTTTGGCCGTGCCATCCGCCTCCTGTGCATCCCGCCTCCAAACTAGAGATTCTATCGGACATGGGCCCGCGGCACAATGCGGACGCCCTGGACCGCCAGCCACGGCAGACGAAGAGGGCGGGCCTCCCGGCCCGCCCTCGTGTGCTGGTCATGGATGGGAAGCCTTACTTGGCCTTGTGCGCGTGCACCTTGGCGAAGAGCTCAGGCGTCATGGCGGGCACCTTCCCCTTACCATGGCACTTGGCGCAGTCCGCCATGGTGGGCATGATGAGGCCGGCGGCCTTGGCGGCGGCGGGGTTCTTCATGACGGACATCTTCGAGTAGTCGCTGCCGGGACCGTGGCAGGTCTCGCAGTCCACCTTGGGATTCTGGGCGGCGTGCTTGGAGGCGGCCCAGGAGTCGTACTGCAGCTTGTGACACATCTTGCACTTTTCGGCACCCACCTTGGTGGCGGCGCTGGCGCTCATGACGAAGAGCAGAGCCACCGCAAGGGTGAGGATGATGACGATCGCCTTCTTCATTCCGAACCTCCTCTACAGCCCCCCGGGCCAATGGACCGGTTCTGTCTCGTCCGACACCCCTATCTTAAAGGATTGCACCTCTCTTGGCAAGGACCGCGCACGCGGCGGCGGCCTTCCTGGGGCTAGACACCCAGCCGTTGCGTACGCCTGCGGCGGTCCGCCCCGCCTTTGCCCGTCCCGCGCCGCAGGTGATACCCTTGTGAAAGGGGCCAGGACACGCCAGGGAACAGGGAATGGGCCATGCCCCTCCCGGGACAGGAGATCGCGTGAACTTACAGTCGCAGGAGCCGCCCGAATATACCCTCGGCGAGACGGAAGCCCGAAAACTGAAGGAGGCGGAAAGGGCCTTCATTTCCCGCCCCCAATTGAGCATCCGCATGCGCATCGTGGCGGGGTTTCTGCTCTGCTTCTTCCTCACCGGGATCACGGCTCTCGTGACCCTGGCCATCCTCTACCAGGCCAGGGGCAAGCTGCAGTTCCTCAAAACTTCCCAGGACATCACCTTCGAAGTCCTCCAGGCCCGGCGGTTCGAGAAGGACTTCTTCCTCTACGGCACCAACCTGCCAGACGCCAAGATTCACGCGGAGCGTGCCTTGGCTCTCCTCCAGTCGCAGACCGTGAACATCCTGGACGTGGTGGGGGAGAAAAACCTCGCCGAGCTGAGCCGGGACCTGGGCCAGTACGACGCCCTCCTGGGCCAGTGCGTTGCCCTCGAAAACGCCGTCTCGCGAGCAGGGAGGAGTGGACAGATTGAGGGCGAACTGCGGGACCGGGGCTCCAGGGTCACGGATTTGGCATGGGCCCTCAACGGAAGGGAATCGGCGGCCGTGGACAGGATGCTCACTCTGTCCCAGGCCATCCCCTTCATCTTTCTCGCCATTCTTCTCGTCCTCATCTTCTGGGTGGCCCACCTCCTCGCCAAAACCATCACCCAGTCCCTCGTGCGATTTCAGGGCTACACCCGGCGCATCGCGGGGGGAGACTTCGACCCGATCCGTCCCGCCAAGCCTTACCGCGACGAGTTCTCGGACATGGCCATGGCGGTCAACCGCATGCTCTTCGAGCTGAGGGCGAGGGAGGCCCAAGTCCTCCAGGCGGGCAAGCTCGCCGCAGTGGGAACCTTCACCACGGGCATCGCCCACGAGCTGAGCAATCCGCTGAACAACATCTCCATCACGGCCGAAGCCCTCATGAACGAGTGCGAGCAAAGGAAGGACGAACGCGGCCACAAGCTTCTGGCCGACATCTGCCAGGAGACGGACCGCGCCAACCTCATCATCATGGGCCTATTGGATTTCATCCGGCAGAACGCACCGGAGCGCAAGGCCATGGACCTGGCGGAGGTGGTGGAATCGGCCCGCCAGATCGTGGAAAACGAGATGGCCCTCCGCGGCGTCCGCCTCGTGCAGGACATCCCCCCGGGCTCTTCCATGGTCATGGGGGCCCCGAATGAGCTGCGCCAAGCCTTTCTCAATCTCTTCCTCAACGCCATCGAAGCCATGCCGAAGGGCGGCACGATCCTCGTCAAGATCAAGTCTTCGGAAGGGGGCACGGTGTGCCTGGAGGTTTCTGATGAAGGGCTTGGAATTCCTCTGGAGATCCTTCCCCGGGTCTTCGACCCTTTCTTCACGACCAAACCCAGGGGGAAGGGCACCGGGCTGGGGCTCTCCATCTGCTACGGCGTGATCAAGCGGCACGGGGGAGACGTGCAGATCGAGAGCGTGGAAGGGCGCGGCACCACGGTGCGCGTCTGTCTGCCTTCCGTGAAGGCCTGACGGGCGTCAGGCGGACTCCCGGCCGGGACCGGCCTTCTTTTCCTTCCTGAAGGAGCCGCCGAAGACGGCCCCCGCCGCCACGCCCGCGGCCAGGGCGATGAGAACCGCCAGGACCCCGTAGAGGACGCCGTGGCGCTCCCCGAGACGGCTGATCCACGCCTCCAGGCCGACCTTACGGACGAGGATCGTCGAGGAGGCGCTGCTTGTCACTCCGCCTCCTTTCACCGCAAACGCGGTCAAGGTGTAGGTGCCCGACGGAGCGTGGGCGGGCCACGAAAACTCGGCCTCGTACTTGCCCTCCGGCCCCCGCGCCACGCCGCCTCCCGTCCAGCCATAGAGCCCCCTGTCCCGCTTCAGGCGCAAGAACTCGGAGATGAGGAGATCCGAGTCCCCGTGGCTCTGGACACGCAGGGCGGATCGGAGGCCGAAGATCCCCAGGTCTTCCCGGGCCTGCTCTTGGGGTTGGAGGAGGGCCTCCACGGGCCGTGTGGACCTCAGCATGTACACGCGCGGCGCGCCCTCGAAGCGAACCTTGCCCACGGTGAGCCAGAAGAGCCCCCGCTTGCCTTTCACGTCGAGGGTTTCCCCTCCCCGCGCCGAGGTCAGGCGGAGGATCACGCCGCAGTCCGCGGGCGCCGTGCCCGCGGCGCGCAGGAAGTCGCCGTGGAAGCCGGAGGTGATCCGTATTTCGGGCTTGTCCACGGTGAGGGTGATCCCCTTCCCTTCGGCCGCGCACAAGCCGCCGCCCCACGCGGCGTGCGCGAGGGCGACGGCCAGAACCAGCGGCGCTGCTCTCGCCCTTCTCACGGCCCGCCTCCGACGGCGAGGAAATGGCGCGGGAGGACCAGAAGGTCATCGAACATCTTCACGGAGAGGGCCAGGAGGAGGAGAGCCAGGACCACTTTCAACTGGTCGCCCTTGAGCCCCCGGGCCACCCGCGCCCCTCCTTGGGCGCCCACCGAGGCCCCAAGGAGCAGACCCACGGCGAGAAACGCGTCGACGCTGTGGTTTACGGCGGCCTGCATGATGGTCACGGCGGCCGAAGTGAAGAGCATCTGGAAGAGGCTCGTCCCCACTACCAGTCCCATGGGCATGGCCAGAAAGTAGGCCATGGCCGGGATGAGAAAGAAGCCGCCCCCCACCCCCAGCAGGGCCGCGAGAACTCCCACGAGGAACCCCAGAACCACCGGCGCCAGCGCGCTGGTCGTGACTCCCGAGGCGGGAAAGCTCGTGGAGAAAGGCAGCCGCTGAAGGAGCCGGTATCCCCGCGACTCCGCCCTCACCTCCGCCTCCCCCTTCACTTGGCTGGCGAGGCCTTCCACGAACAGCACCACGCCCATGACGGCCAGGAGGGTGACGTAGCACAGGACGATGACCACGTCGGCATTGCCCGCACGCCGCAAGGCCCTCACCAGCAGGGTTCCGGCGCCCCCGCCCACCACGCCGCCCACGAGCATGAAGGTGCCCATCTTGAGGTCCACGTTGCGGGCCTTGAGGTGCGCCATGGTTCCCGAGGCGCTTGCCCCCACGATGGCGTTGGTCCCCGAGGCCGCCGCCACGAGGGGATCGATGCCCAGCATGATGAGGAGGGGCGTCAGGAGGAATCCCCCCCCGACGCCCAGAAGTCCCGACAGAAAGCCCACCAATACACCCGCCCCCACCAGCACAGCCGCGTTAATGCTCGTGCCCGCCACGGGCAGGAAGATATCCATGTCGGCAGTATACCGCGGCGGGCCCCCCTGAGGCAGCCTCGCCGCAGGACGGCCCTGTCAGTTGCCCTTCTTGTCCCGCTCCTTCTGCTGGGTTAGGTTCATCACGCGAAGGGCCACGTTCTTGCCGCCCTCCACCCGGTAGGCCATCCTGACCAGGTCGCCGGACAAGGGCGCGGCCCCGATTTCGGCCTTGCTGATGTCATAGGTGAGCGGCTCGCCGCCGGGTTTGGTCTCGTCCTGGACCGACATGGTCGCTCCACCCGGGTCCACGCTCACCACTTGGCCCTGCACGACGGGCGCCGCCGGGGCGCACGCCAGCGCGGCCAGAAGGGCGGCGAAGAGGAAAACCCACGCCGCTACGCGGCTCGGCGATTTAATGTCCCTCATGGCTCAACCTCTTGGCCCGCAGCTCCTGGGCCGCTCCTTTGAACATGCCGACGATGACCACCAGGGTCATGATGCTGACGGCCGTCATGATCACCCAGGAGGCGGCGCCTCCCCACCCCACTTGTTTGAGGATCACGGAGGCCATGGCGCAGATGACCGTGACGCCGAACATGAGCCGGATGCCGTAGCCCCGGATGTATTTGGTGGCGATGGTCCCGATCTGGGCGCCGGGCGCCGCCCCCGCGAGCATGATGAGGACCGCGAGCAGCTCGATGCGCCCCTTCACGCCGTAGGTGAACGCCCCGTAGAGCCCCGCGAGCATGATCGTGAACAGGTCCGTCCCCACGGCCACGAAGGTGGGACAGCCGATGAGGTAGACGAGGGCGGGCATCATGAGCAGGCCCCCGCCGATGCCCAGGAACCCCGCCAGGAGCCCCACCATGAATCCCACGGAAGCGGGGAGCCACAGGGAGCACTCCACCCCAGCCACGGGCAGCTTGACCATGGGAGGAATCTTGATCTTGTGGAGGGTCTCATGCCACGTGATGGCGGACTGGGCCTCGTCGGCCCCGGCCTTGTCAAGCTGCTGCTTCTTGTAGAAATCGTAGAAGACCAGGATGCCGATGAGGGCGAGGAAGACCACGTAGACCCACCGGATGACGGGCCCGGCCAGGCCGAGCTTCTCCAGGAACATCACCACCCTGGCCCCGATCTCGATGCCCACCACGTCGAAGGCCAGCATGATGAAGCCGAGCTTCATGTCCACGTTCCCGAATTTCGCGTGCCGCCGGGTCGAGATGATGGATTTGCCCGCCATGTGGCAAAGGTCCGTCCCCACCGCGAAGGGCATGGGAAAACCAAAAATGTTCAGGGCCGGCGTGACCATCCAGGCGCCGCCCATGCCGAAGAAGCCCCCCAGCACTCCCACAGCCACGCCCAGCAGGACGAGAAGGAGCGCGTTGATCTCCACGCCGGATATGGGCAAGGTGATGGTGAAGAAATCCATGGTTTCCCCCTTATTCCTTCACGGAGCGCTTGCTCAGGTCCAGGCCGATGACCGACACCAGCTTATCCATGAGAATGCCCAGGGTCACGCCCATGATGACCGTAATCAGGACAGCCTCGATGGCGAAAAGAAGCCGGTTGGTGTTGTAAAGGTCGGCGAAGTAAAGGTTGAACCCCGTTAGGCCCCTCGTGTCGGCCACGTGGACCAGCTTGCCCTGCTTCTCCCCTCCCTCCGCCATGAGCCCCACGGGCGCCAAGACCATGGCGAGCCCCCAAGCCAGCGCCAGTACCTTCTTCCGTATGAGCATGAGTCCCCCCTCCCTTCACTCCGAGGTCCTACCTAAGTCATGGTAGGGCCCCACGCCCACAAAACGGGGATTCCACGCCTCGACAAAATTCGGTGAGCCAAATCTCCCACCCATGAGGACATTTAGACAGTCAGCGCCTATCGCTACAAGTATTTGTCCTGCAAACCGTTGCCGCGGTATAGGCAGCTTACTCTCCCCAAATCGGTGAACCAACCGTTCCATTTTCGCCAAAACCGCGCGATTTGCCCAAGCAGACGGCTCATCCTCTCTGGCGGGACCCGCGGCCGGTGATACAATGCGCTTGCGTCACACATGTCCTCGGAGGGGTGGTCATGACGGCCGCGACGCAGGGGGGAGCCAAGGCCAGCCTTTGGGAGCCCAGCCGGCTCCTGAGAAGGTCCATTTTGGCCCTCCTTCTCACGCCTCCCGCGTGCCTCGTTTTTCTCGGCCTCGCCATCTTTTTCTGGGGGCCGGACCGTTCCGAGGCCTTTTTTGTTCCCCTTCTCGCGGCCCTGATCCTCTCCACGGCCCTGGGCTGGCCCCTCGCGGCCAAGCTCCGGCACCAGCTCGCGGCCTTGGCGCGGCAGCGCGACGCCTTCTACCAGGAGCTTCTGCGCCTTTCCAAATCGGCGAGCCTCGGGGAAGTGGCCTCCAGCATCGCCCACGACCTCAACAATCCCCTGGCCATCATGCGGGAAGAGGCGGGCTGGATTCAGGATCTGATGAAGGGCGGAGACCTCCAGGGCAGCCACACCCAGACCGAGATCGCCAATTCCCTCCAGCAGATCGACATCCAGATCGAGCGGTCCCGCGAGATCACCCGGCGCCTCCTCCAATGGGGCCGCGACTCGGCCCCCCGCACGGAGACGGTGGACATCAACCTCCTCCTCAACAAGACCCTCTACCTGCTTGAAAGCGAGCTGGAGACCGCGGGGGTCACGGTGGCCAAGGACCTTCCTCCGGATCTGCCCCCGGTGGGAGGGGGCGCGCCCGAACTGCGCCAGGTGTTTCTGAATCTCATGAAGAACGCCCTGGACGCCATGAAGGCCAGGGGAGGAACCATGACCCTTGCCACCCGCGCGGACGCGGCCGGCCTCACGATCACCATCGCCGACACGGGTCCCGGTATCCCGGCCTCCTCGCTGGACCACATTTTCGAGCCCTTCTACACCACCAAGCCCGCCGGCGAAGGCACCGGCCTGGGCCTCCCCATCAGCCGGTGGATCGTGGAGAAGCTCGGGGGCACCATCGGCGTGGAGAGCAAAGAGGGGTCGGGCACGTCCTTCCACGTGACCCTCCCCGTTCAGGCAAAGAAGGACGCACCCGGCCCGTAGCCGGAGATCGAATGCCAGCTCCATGAGGGAACCGGCCCAGCACCCAGAACGGAGGCACCCATGACCAGGCCCATCCGCTTGCTCATCGTGGACGACGAGGCGCGCCTCGTGGAAACACTATCCAAGAGGCTCACGGCCAGGGGCCTGTACGTGGAAGGCGTGCACTCCGGCGCGGATGCCCTCGCCCTCCTCCAAGGCAAACCCTTCGACGTGGCCCTTCTGGACGTCCGCATGCCGGGCATGGACGGCCTCACGACCCTCCGCGAGATCAAGAAGCTGCAGCCTTTGCTTCAGGTCATCATGCTCAGCGGCAACGCCTCCATCAACGCGGCTGTGGAGGGAATGCGGCTGGGAGCGTCCGAATACCTGCTCAAACCCGCCAACATCGACGACGTCCTCGCCAAGATCGAAGAGGCGTTCCACAAGAAGCTCATCCAGGAAGAGCGTCTGGCCGCCCAGCACGGGCCCGGTGCCTGAGCGCGCATGAAGGCGCGGCGGTTCCTCCGAAGGCTCTTCGGGCGGGAGAGATGGAAGCCGCTGGAGGCCCGCCCCGACGCGCGGGCGGCCCTTCACCTCCAATACCTGACCTTCAAGGACCTCATCACCTCCAACGACGAGATCCTCGAGGTGATCGCCGACATGGAGAGCAAGCTCCAAGGGGGGACCACCTTCGGCATGGCCTTCGTCCGCTCCAGGGCCGTGACCGCCGCCAGCCACGCCTACCGGATGATCCAGAACCTCAACAGCCTGTCCCGCCGCCGCTACCAGGACCTCTATCCGAGGTTTTCGGAAATCCAGCAGGCGGTGGAGGGCGTCCTCGCCATGGGAAAGGTCCGCCAGCGGGGACCGCTGGTGCTGCCTCTCGCCTCCGTGAGCCTTCACGACCTGGACGCGGTGGGAGGCAAGAGCGCCAACCTGGGAGAGATGAAGAACCGGGCCGGCCTTCCCGTCCCCGAAGGCTTCGCCGTCACCACCGACGCGTGCATCGAGTTCTTCGAGGCGAACCAGCTCTGGGACGACATCCGCGCCATCCTCATGAACCTGGGCACGGGGGACCTCCAGGCCGCGGCCGAAACCAGCGAGTCCATCCGCCGCGCCATCATGGCCGCTCCCCTCCCCTCCCGCCTCGAAGCGGCCATCCTCGACGGCTACGAGCGCCTCTGCGCCTCCTCAGGCGGGACGCCCCGCGTGGCGATGCGGTCCAGCGCCGTGGGAGAGGACGGCGAGATCTCCTTCGCTGGACAGTACGTGAGCCTCCTCAACGTCGCCCGGGACCAGATCCTCGGCGCCTACAAGGAGGTCATCGCGGGGCTCTACACGCCCAGGGCCATCTGCTACAGGGCCATCAAGGGCATCCCCGAGGAGGACATTCCCATGGGCGTGGCCTGCCTCGCCATGGTGGATGCCGCGGCCAGCGGCGTGGCTTCCTCGGTGGACCCCAACAGGCCCGCGGCGCCGCGCATGGTCATCAACGGCGCGTGGGGCCTGGGCATCGGCACGGTGGAGGGATCGGTGAGCCCCGACACGTGGACCGTGGCGAAAGACGGCACGAGGGCGGTCATCACCTCCGCCGCAGGGCTGAAAGAGACCCGCGTGGAGCCTCTCGGCGCGGGAGGAGTCCACTCCGTCCCCGTGTCCGCCCGCATGCAGCCTGCTCTCTGCCTGACCGAATCTCAGGTGCAGGAGCTGGCCGGGCTCGTGCAAGCCGCCGAGGATCACTTCGGCGGCCCCCGGGAAGTGGAGTGGGCGCTGGACCGCGCGGGCCGCCTCATCCTCCTCCAGAGCAGGCCCGTCCACGCCAGCGCCCGGGGAACGGAGCCGGAAGAAACCCCGCGCGAGGTGGAGGGCCACGCGCTGATTCTCACGGGGGTTCCCGCCTCCGGGGGTTCGGGCAGCGGCCCCGCCTTCCTCTCCTACGGTCCCGAGGACCTCCAGGGATTTCCCGAGGGAGGGGTCCTCGTGGCCCGCCACTCCCACCCCCAGTACGTGCGCGTCATGGACCGGGCCTCCGCCATCGTCACCGACATCGGCGCCCCCACGGGGCACATGGCCTCCCTGGCGAGGGAGTTCGGCATCCCCGCCGTCCTGGACACCCACCGCGCCACGTCGCTCCTCCGCCCCGGCGCCGTCGTCACCGTGGACGGCGGCCGAGGGGCCGTCTACGAGGGCCGCGCCGAGAGCCTGCTGTCGGCGGCTCCGAGCAGCGGCGCGAGGGGCATGGTGGGGACCCCGGTGTACGCCGTACTCCAGGAGGTCTCCAAGCACGTCGTCACCCTGAACCTCACGGACCCCAAGTCGCCCGAGTTCACCGCGCGGTCCTGCCGCACCTTCCACGACATCGCCCGCTTCGTCCACGAGAAGACCTTCGAGGAGATGTTCCGGGTGAGCGACCAGGCCTCCTACGAGGAGCTGCGCTCCGTTCCCCTCTCGGCGCGGCTCCCCTTCACGGTGTACCTCATCGACCTGGGCGGGGGGCTCACCCCCGGGGCCAGAGCCCGCGAGGTAAGCCCTCAGGACATCCTCTCCTCCCCCATGAAGGCCCTCCTCGCCGGCATGACCCATCCGGAGCTGCGCTGGTGGATGCCCAAGGCCATGAGCATCGGCGGCTTCGCGTCCGTGACCACGGAGGCCATTTTCACGCCCTTCATGGAGTACGGCGAGAGGCGCATCGGGGACAGGAGCTACGCCATCGTGGCGGAGGGGTACTGCAACTTCAGCTCCCGCATCGGCTACCACTTCGCCGCCGTGGACGCCTACTGTACCGCCTCCCCGAGCCGCAACTACATCAGCTTCCGCTTCAAGGGCGGCGCCGCCGACGAAGCGCGCCGCGCCAACCGCTGCGTTCTTCTGGAGCGCATCCTGCGGAGCATGGACTTCCAGGTGGAGCGGCTGGGGGACCTCGTCAACGCGCGCATTCGCAAGTTCAGCGAGGAGGCCACCCTGGAGCGCCTTGACCAGGCGGGACGGCTCATCGTCGCCACGCGGCAGCTCGACATGCGCATGGGCCCCGCCGCGGATATCGATTGGTACGTGAGCGCTTTCCTCAAGGGAAATTACCTCTTCGACCCGGACTTCGCGGCGGTTTCGCCCCAGGGAGGATCGTGACCGTGGGCATGGAGCGGTTCCTCGGCTACCTGAAAACGAAGCTGGGCGGCCTTTCGGAGGAGGAGGCCAGGGCGCGCCTCCTGTCCAAGTACGGGGCCTTCCGGCGTCTGGTGGAGGCCAACACCGAGGCCCTTGAGGTGATGGCCGACATGCAGGCCAAGGCCACGGGGGAGTACCTCTTCGACCGAGCCTACGTGGACGGGGCCTTCGCGCGCCTGGCGGACCTGTCCTTTGCCGTGGTCCAGAACATCCAGGACCTTTCCGGCGGCCGCCACAAGGCCCTCCAGGGCGCTCTCGACAAGGTGGCGAGCGCCGCCCGGCAGACGGCGGGCCAAGAACCCAGCCACCACCACGGCCCCTCCGTGCTGCCCCTGGCCGCCGTGAAGGATGCGCCCCTGGATCTGGTGGGAGGAAAGATCCGGCGGCTGAGCGAGATCATGAAGGACGCGCGCCTGCCCGTCCCCGACGGGTTCTGCATCACCACGTCGGCCTGCGAAGCCTACATGAAACGGAACGGCCTCCTGGAAACCGTCAGCGAACACGTGGCGCGCATGTCCTTGAAGGACAAGGAGGAGCTGAACCGGACGAGCGAGGCCATCAAGGCCATGGTCCTCGCCGCCCCGTGGCCCGAGGACCTGGCCCGCGCCATCCTGGACGCTCACGCCGCCCTCGAAGGGCGCGTGGGCCCGGGCCTTCGGGTATCGGTCCGGTCCAGCGCCGTGGGAGAGGACGGCGAGTTCAGCTTCGCCGGCCAGTTCGACACGGTCCTCAACGTGGGCCGCGAATCCCTCCTTGATCAATGCCGGGAGGTCCTGGCGAGCCAGTTCGGCCCGCGGGCCCTCGTCTATCTGAAGGCGAGGGGAGCCAGCGCGGGTGTGCTCCCCATGGCCATCGGCGTCATCGCCATGGTGGACGCCCGCGCCAGCGGCGTCCTCTACACCCGAGATCCCCAGGAGCCCGGGAAGGACGTGCTCGTGGTGGCCGGCCTCTGGGGGCTGGGCAGCCTCACCGTGGACGGCTCCATCAACCCCGACGTTTTCACCCTGTCCCGGGGCCCCGAGCCGGCCCTGCAGGACGCCAAGGTGTCCGTCAAGGAGAGGATGCTCCTGTGCGGAGAAGCGCCCGGACTCGTGAACGTGGACGTGCCCCAGTGGATGCGGGACCAGCCCTGCCTGAGCAAGGATCAGCTCGGACTCCTTGGCACTTACGGCATGAGGCTGGAGGAGCACTACGGCCGTCCCCAGGACGTGGAATGGGCCCTGGACTCCCAGGACAACCTGTTCATCCTCCAGTCCCGGCCCCTCAGGCTCTCCGCTCCCGCCAAGCCCTCCCAGGACGTCATGGCGCTCAGGCAGGGCCTCGCGTCCCTGGTGCGCGGAGGCGTGGTGGCGTGCCGGGGAATCGCCGCGGGCCCCGTGTTTCTCCTGGCCTCGGAGGAGGACGTCCACGGCGTGCCCGAGGGGGCGGTCCTCGTGGCGAAGACCGCCTCGCCCAAGCTGGCGGAGGCCGTGGACCGGGTGGCGGCCATCGTCACCGAGGCGGGTTCGGCGGCGAGCCACCTGGCCACCGTGGCGAGGGAGTTCGGCATCCCCTCCATTTTCGGCGCCCCCGAAGCCACGGTCCTGCTGAAGGCGGGCATGACGGTCACCGTGGACGCGGATCTGGGCAACGTCTACGAGGGCCGCGCCGAGGCCCTCCTGGCCAGCGCGCGCACGGACAAGGCGGGGGCCGAGCCGCCGCCCCTCCTCAAGCGGTTCCGCGAGAGCCTCACCCACGTCACGCCCCTGAACCTCACCGACCCCAGGAGCCCCGATTTCAGAGCCTCCCGGTGCAAGACGATCCACGACATCCTGAGGTTCGCCCACGAGGAAGCGGTCCAGGAGATGTTCCTGGCGGGGAGCCTCGCCTCGAAGGGCACCCGGGGCGCCCTCAAACTCCGCAGCACCCTTCCCGTGGACTTCTATTTCATCGACCTGGGCGGCGGCCTCACGGCGGCATCCGAGGACCACACCGTGACGCCCGAGGCCTTCACCTGCCGCCCCCTCATCCCGCTCTGGGAAGGCATGACACAGGTGCCCTGGCGGACGGACGCGGCGGCGGGCGCCCGCGACATGGCCTCCCTCTTCGCCAACACCATGACGGCGCGGGAGGCCCTGGAGCAGGCCGCATCCCCCAACTACGTCATCGTCTCGGAGGCGTACCTCAACCTCAGCTTCCGGCTCGGCTATCATTTCTCCAGGGTGGACGCCTACCTCTCGGACCGCCCCGAGGACAACTACGCGAGCTTCCTCTTCCACGGGGGCGCGGCGGACCTGGCGGGGAAGACGCGACGGGTCCGGTTCCTGGAGGGCGCCCTGGGAGCCGCCCGGTTCCAGGTCCACTCCCGCGAGGACGCCCTCTTCGCCCGGACCGGGCACGCCCCTCCCGAGGAGATGGCCCTCCGGCTCAGGGCCCTGGGGCGCCTGCTCGTCATGACACGCCAGGCCGACACCCTTTTCGGCGACGACGCCCAGGTGGACCGCGCCCTCGCCGCGTATAAAGCCGGCGACGTTTCGCTGGGGCTTGAACCTCGGGAGGAGGAGGAACCCACGTGAAGCGCTTCTACCCCGCACGCCGCATGGTGCCCCTGGTGGGCATGCTGGCCACGGCCCTGCTCCTCATCTTCGCCTTCGTCCTGGGACTGGTTTCCTTCGGCAAGATGAGGCAGGTGGTCACGGAGGAGTTCAACCGCCAGCAGCTCGTTCTCGCGCAGAACCTGGCGGCCCTTATCCAGCAGGACCTGGAGTTCCTCCGGCGGGAGCTCACCGTGCTCAACCTCTCTCCCTCCGTGCAGTACAGCGAGTCACCGTCCCTGGGCAGCCGCCTCCGTGTGACCCTGCGCTCCATTCAAGCGGGCGAGCTCCTGGAGATCCGCCGGGTCTCGTCCACGGGGCTGGAGGCCGTGGTGCTGGACCGGGCCGGCGTGGCCCACACGGAGCAGGGACGGTTCGGGGACGACCCCTATTTCGCCTGGGCCCTCGCCCCGAGGAACCGGAACCGGATCCTTCTCGACGAGCCGCCCGCCTACATCCAGGCGAGGTTCGGCCCCCGTCCCCTCCTGATCATGGCCACGCCCCAGTACCAGGACTCGCCGGACGAGGCCCATCCGCGGCCCACGGGGCGATTCGCGGGCGTGCTCCTCTTCGTGCTCGACGCCTCCTCCATCGCCAGCCGTTTCGCCGAACACGCCAAGTCCGGCGCCACGGGGTACGCGTGGGTCATCGACGAGGAGGGCACGTTCCTCGCCCACCCCATGCCCTCCTTCGTGGGCAAGAACGCCTTCAAGGCCCGCCCCGAATTCAACCCCGCCATGGGCTTCGAGGGCATCAACACGATCATGCGCGACCGGATGCTCAAGGGCCAGGAGGGCACGGGCTCCTACGTGTCGGGATGGCACCGCCAAACGGTGGGCCCCATCCACAAGCTCATCGGCTTCTGCCCCGTGCATATTGATCCGGACCGGCCCGGCCGTCTCTGGTCCGTGGCCGTGGTGGCCCCCGTGAGCGAAGTGCACGGCCTGGTGGCCTCCCTCTTCATGCGCCAGTTCTTCATGCAGGCCGCCATCGTCCTGGCTATCCTCGCGGGGGGCTTGTCGCTGGTTCGCTTGGAGCGCCACTGGACCCAGATCAAGAAGCAGCGCGAGCGGGAAGTGAACCTCAGCTCGCGGCTCGCCTCCCTGGGCATGCTCGCGGCGGGCGTGGCCCACGAGATCAACAACCCCATCGCCATCATCCTGGGGTTCGCGGACATCCTCCTCGAAAAGACCTCGCCGGACACGGAGGCCTACGCCCAGCTCAAGATCATCGAGCGGCAGGGCCTGGCCTGCAAGAAAATCGTGGAGAACCTGGGCCGCTTCGCCCGCATACCCGAACAGAGGGACGAGACCACCGACCTGAACGAGGAGATCCACCGCGCCGTGGCCATGGTCACGAACACCCTGCTGACGGACAAGATCCAGTGCCACGTGGAGCTCCAGGAGAACCTGCCCCGGGTCATGGGCGACCCGCAGGGCATCCAGCAGGTCCTCTTAAACCTCATCACCAACGCCAGGGGCGCCATGAAAAAAGAGGGAGGCGTTCTCGCGGTATACTCCAGGAGAGAGGACGGCCGGGTGGCGGTGGCCGTGACCGACACGGGCCACGGCATCCGCAAAAAGGATCTGGGGAGGATCTTCGACCCGTTCTTTACCACCAAGGCCCCGGGCGAGGGAACGGGGCTGGGCCTTTCCATCAGCCACGGCATCATCGAGAAGGCGGGAGGAACCATCACCGTGGAGAGCCGCCACGAGGATGAAGCGGGCACGGAGCACCCAGGGACGACCTTTACGATCCACCTGCCCATCGTGCCCCAGGAGTCCTGAACGACCCCACGGAGCAAGAGCGCTCCAGAGGAGAGAGGCCATGCAGGAGAAGATACTCATTCTGGACGATGAAGTGGACATGCTGACGCTGCTCCAGACCATCATCTCCACCAAAACGCCTCACGACGTCGTGGCCACGAACAACCCCCTGGAGCTCGAGGAGCTCATGGCGGCCGATGCCTTCTCCCTCGTCATCTCCGACCTGAAGATGCTGGGACGGGACGGATTGGAGGTCATCGATCTCGTGCACGACAAGGACGCCACCATCCCCGTGGTCATCATCACCGCCTACGGAAGCCTGGAGTCCGCCCAGGAGGTGGTGCGCCACGGCGCCTACGACTACATCACCAAGCCCTTCAGGAAGGAGCAGGTCCTCATCACCATCGAGCGCGCCCTCGAATGGCGGCGCATCACCCTGGAGAACATGAAGCTGAAGGGACACTAACCCCCCGGCAAGGGCCCCGCGGGCGTTGTCCGCGCCGGGCCGCGGGCCCATACTGAATCCATCGAGAGGGCGCCATGGAGGACGACCTGCAAAACCTGTCCAAGGCCGTGCACGACCCGACCCTGGCCGAAAAGCTCAAAACCGCCGAAGAGTTCATCCTCACGCGTCCCCGCGTCAGCATCCGGCTCAGGTTCATCGTCAGCCTCGCCCTCTGCTTCTGCCTCTGCGCCACGGCCGCCCTCGTGAACTGGTACTACCTGCGCCAGGTGCGCGGCCGGCTCTTCGTCCTGGGCATCACCGAGAGCCTCGCCTTCGACCTGGAACAGGCCCGGCGCTTCGAGAAGGACTACTTTCTCTACGGCACCAACCTCGATGACGCCCTCGCGCGCGCCGGTTCGGCCGCCTCGCACCTGGGGGCGGAGACGCCCCGCATGCTGGACATGGCCGGCCCCGACGACCTGGCCGCCATCGGGGGCCACCTGAAGGACTACCAGACCCTGCTCCTGGACTGCCAGGGCCTGGCGCGAAGCGGGAGCCTGGACCCGGCCCGCAAAAGGGAGATCGAGGTCCGCCTCCGCGAACAGGGCTCCACCGTCACGGGCCTCGTGGAGACCCTCGCCTCCCGCGAGCGGCGCGCCGTGGACCACATGCTGAGGGTCTCCGAAGTCCTCCCCGTCGCCCTTCTGGGCGCCCTCCTCGTCCTCTTCGTGCTCATCTCCTACTTCTTCACGGAGGCGCTCCTCAACCCCATCCGGCGGTTCCAGGCCTACACCCGCCGCATCGCCGACGGCGACTTCACCCTCATCCGCCCCGCCAGGACCTACCGCGACGAGTTCTCCGACCTGGCCCTGGCCGTCAACCGGATGCTGGCCGACCTCCAGTCCCACCAGGAGCGGTGCGTGCGCGCCGGCAAGCTCGCCGCCGTGGGCACCATCACCTCGGGCATCGCCCACGAGCTGAACAACCCCCTCAACAACATCTCCATCACCACCGAAGCCCTCATGGAAGACTTCCGGACCCTCCGGGACGACCAGAAGTGGAAGCTCCTGCAAGACATCTATTTCGAGACCGAGCGGGCCAGCGAGATCGTCAAGAGCCTACTGGATTTCACGCGGGAGGACCGGCTGGACACGGCCCCCGTGGACCTGGCCGAGGTGATCCAGCGCACCTTCCGCCTCATCCAAAACGAGATGGCCATCAACAACGTGGCCTTCGAGTGCGTGCTGCCCTCCAGCCTTCCTCGCGTCAAAGGGGCCGCCAACCAGCTCCGGCAGGTCTTCCTCAACCTGTTCATCAACGCCATCCAAGCCATGCCCGAGGGAGGAACTCTCGCCCTCAAGGCCCACGTCCACGACGAGGACCGCCTCTGCGTGGAGGTGAGCGACACGGGCACGGGCATCCCCGACGAGAACCTCCCCCACATTTTCGACCCCTTCTTCACCACCAAGGAGCCGGGCAAGGGGACGGGGCTCGGCCTTTCCGTGACCAGCAGCATCATCCACAAACACGGCGGAGACATCGAAGTGACCAGCCAAGCCGGCAAGGGGACCACCTTCCGAGTGTGCCTGCCCCTCGCCAAAGACGAGGCCCTTCCGGGTAACGAACGAGAGGAGTGAATGCCATGGCGGACGAAAAGAGCGTGATGGTCCTGGACGACGAACCCATCGTGGGAGACAGGCTTAAGCCCGAGCTGGAGAAGGAGGGCTTCGCCGTGGAGGTCTTCACGGACAGCTCCCTGGCCCTCGCGCGCCTCAAGGAAAAGACCTTCACCGCCATCGTGACGGACATGAAGATGCGCGGCCCCTCCGGCATGGACATCCTCAGGTTCGTGAAGGAGAACGCCCCCGCCTCCCAGGTCATCGTCATCACGGGCTACGCCACCATCGAGACGAGCCACGCCGCCCAGGCCCTCGGCGCCTACCAGTTCGTGCCCAAGCCCTTCAAGATGAAGGAGCTCGTCAAGCT